>JAAELK010000528.1 GCA_024226935.1 Desulfobacteraceae bacterium | reverse complement strand
TTTTTGAGAACAGATGTATGGTGAAATCATACGAGAATGCAGCATGATTTTGTGTCTACACTTTCAAAGAAGGATCAAAGGACTGCTCCTTCATTGGATTACTCTACACATGTATGGTTTTTAAATGGAGGTAGAGAGAATCCATCCTCCCTTAGAACCTATATAAAAAAATATATAAAAATTTATAGAAAAAGTATGGTCCCCAAGAGGATCAGCAAATCAAACAGGGGCGATAAGGCCCGACGAAGTTTTATTCTAAGTAAGCCGGAAAGATCCAATTCTTTCACCAGAAGGTCTTCAGTTTTTTTTCCGCGATTTGATTTTGGTTTACCCAAGGAAAAGCTGGGAATAACGATTTCTGAGAATGAACTTAAGTTGCTCAAGGTATTGGGAGTTTCGGCCCATCCAGTTAAAATGTATGAGAAAAAAGATGGAAGTGGAAAACTTTATTTTGGCAAGGACCTGGTTTCTCCTGCCCAGCTGGATAATTATGCTGCGGAAATAATGTATTCGGCTTTGTGGAGATGGTTTCTTGGGGATCGAATTTCAGCTTCCGTGCTTTTGATTGCCCAAAAAGGTGGTGTAAAGGGAATTTGTTCCGAAGGGTTAAAAGATTTTAAGGAGTTCAAGGAACTTTCTAAAAGAGATGTATACAAATATTCTGGTTTACTTGCAATTGTTTTTTATGGATATCTATTTATGGAAGATGATCTTCATATCAAAAACTATGGTTTGACCACTGTGTATAATCCGCAAAAAAGTAAATGGAAGGTGGTTTTTGGCAAAATTGATCATGATTATATTACCGATAAATGGGAAACTGGCGGGCGTAATTTTGAAAAAATTTTTAAAATTCAAAAATTAAAAGATGTGGTCAAAACTAAGAGTATTGCAATTTTTCAGCGGTTATTTGAAGATTTCAGGTTTTCTCCCGGGACGGAAAACTCTCCCATTTTAAATTTTTTTCATACAATCAGAAGTACGTCTAAAACCGCTTTGACAAGAAGTGAAGCAAATGACTTTATTGTGACCATCGGAAGCAATCCCTTCATTCAAAAGGAGTTGGAAGAAACAATAGAGGATTTTAAAACAAAATTGAAGGATATCCAATTTTTGGATCTTGAGATTATAAATGTATTTGAAGAGCTTAAAAAATATGGCCTTCAAACAATTAGAGCAAACGATATATACAAAGTTTTAAGGAAAAGATTGGAGCTTCTTTTATGATCCTGTTTTTTTTAAATGAGAAAAGAGAAAACGTGACATTATGGGCAACATTTTGTATGTTTATTCCTAAATTAAATGTTCTATTTTTTTTAAAATAGGGGCAATTTTTTAAAAAATGTTTTTATTTCAATACCCTTGGTAGAAAAAAATAGAAGGGACTATCTTACTTTGGATAGGAAAACTATTTAGATTATACCTGGAAGGGAGGAGTTAGCTTAGGTGTAACAATTGCTAAATTTGTTTTTATAGGGATTATTTTTTATTTTATAAAAATATTAGCCGTGGAGGTTTATAAAATGAAGAGAAATTTAATACACACCATTGACTCATATATTACAAATCCTAAAAAATCCAAATGGTATAAACCTCAATTGTTTCACAGACATGGTGATGAGGGGATAGACAGAGCAAAAACTCTTAAATTTTATTTGTTGTGTACACAATCTTCGTCACGGGTGGGTTCTTTTGTGCGTGAATTCTTAAATAGAAAGGTAACTACTAAGAGTCTTGCAAAGATTGCAATAGATTATTATGACTGCAACAGGGCTGTTTTCAGGCATAAAAAAATGGGGCCTCCTTTGTTGGATTATTCCGGTCATGTCTGGTTGTTAAATGGTGGAAGAAAAAATCCTTCTTCTCTGAGAACCTATATAAACCGCGTATTTTTAATGAAGAGCAGGCCGGTTAATATAGAAAGAGGATGTAAGTCCCGTGAAAGTATTGATCTTAGTGAATTTCCCAGGAGAAGATCTTCAGTTTTTTTAACAAAACCTAATTTTGGTCTAAAGAATGATGAGTTGAATATAACAATTTCTGAAAATGATTTAGAGTTGATCAGGACATTGGGAGTTTCGGCCCATCCCGTTAAGATGTATAAGAAAAAAGATAGAAGTGGTAAACTATATTTTGGCAAGGATCTGGTTTCCCGTGATCAACTGGAAAATTATGCTGCTGAAATAGTATATTCAGCATTGTGGCGGTGGTTTCTTGGTGATAGAATTTCGGCTTCCGTGCTTTTGCTTGCTCAAAAAGGTGGTGTTAAGGGAATTTGTTCCGAAGGGTTAAAGGATTTTAAGGAGTTCAAGGAGCTTTCCAAAAAGGATGTGTATGGACGTTCTGGTTTGCTTGCAATTATTTTTTACGCCCATTGATTCATGGAAAATGATCTGCACATAAAAAACTATGGCCTGACCACAGTTTATAATCCAGAAAAGCATAAACCCAAAACAGTTTTCGGCAAAATTGATCACGATTATATTACTGATAAGTGGAGAGATGGTGGTCGCAATTTTATAAAAATTTTTAAAATCCAAAAAGTAATGGATGTAGTAAAGAATAAAAATATTGCAACTTTTCAGCGTCTATTTGAAGATTTTAGATTTTCACCCGGGACGGAAAACTCAGTTGTTCTAAATTTTTTTCATACCCACAGAAAAACACCCAAAACCGCTTTGACTAGAAGTGAGGCAAATGAGTTTATTGTATCCATCGGAAGCAATCCTTTTCTTCAAGAAGAATTGGAAGAAACAATAGAAAATTTTAAGATAAAACTGGAAAGTGTTTCCTTTCTGGATCTTGAAATTGAAACTGTATTTAAAGCCCTTGAAAAACATCGTATTAATACAAAAAAAGCAAAAAATATATACGAAGTTTTAAGGCGCAGATTGGATTTAATTCAAGGTATTTAAAAAAATGAGATGGAGTTTCACTATTTTTTTAGTATTGAATGATCAGCTTTTGAACTTGTTCAAAAGCTGATCATGGTTGGATGGAAGAGGTTTTTTAGTATACTTTTCTTTTGGAAAAACCCTTGCCCAGGACATTGAAGGTGTTTTCTGTTATCAGGAAAGCCTTGGGGTCAATACCAAAGACCACTTCTTCGATACGCTTGATCTGAAAGGTGTTTACAACGGTGAGAATGATATTTTTGCTCTTGCCGGTGTAGGCACCTTCTCCTTTTAAAAAGGTGGCTCCCCGGTTAAGCCTGTTGAGGATTTCATCGGCAATTGCCTGGGATTTTTCGGAGATGATGATGATCATTTTTTGCTGGTTGAACAGGGTCATGAAATATTCCATTACCAGGGATGAAATATAGCTTGTGGCCATGGAGTAGAGGATCAGATCGGTGTCAAGAGTCCCGAAACTAAAGAAAAAGAGGACAAAACTGAATATAAAATTATAGGTTCCGATACGGATACCATATTTCTGGTTGAGCAGGATGGAGATGATGTTATTGCCGCCGGTGGATCCAAGGGATCTGAAAATAATTCCAAGCCCCGCTCCGGACAGGATACCTCCGGCAAGGGCAGCCAGCCAAGGGTCTGTGATATCAATTTTGAACTTGATAAGGTCAATGAGAATTATCAGGAGACTTGCCCCGTAAATGCTGTAATACAAAAATCGTCTGCTGATCAATTTCCAGCCGATGATGAAGATGGGGATATTCAAGATCAGCAACCATATGCCGGGGGTCAGTACGCCGGTGTAATAGAGCAGTAAAATACTAAGACCTGTAAATCCGCTGGTGATCATTCCGTGGGGAATGATAATGGATTTAGTCCCCACGGCAAGGAGGAAACTGCCCAGGGTTATCAAGAACAGGTTCCATGGGATGGTATAGGTCATATTTTGAAGTTTCATTGTATTTCCTCAGTTATAAATAAGGCACTCCTAATAGTATAAAAAAAATGAAAAAACAAGCTATTTTCATCCAGTTTTCTTTAAAAATCAAGGATAGTTTTCCGATTTCCAAAAAGCCTTGAGATTTTTTGTTAATTGCCGGCAATTAGAAATTGTTTCGTGGGGGTACCATTCCTCTGGAAATAGATTCTTATAATCTGTTCTTGTAAATCGTTCATCGATGAGTATTACAACTCCCCTGTCTGTTTCCCTTCGGATGAGTCGGCCTGTGGCCTGCATTACCCGGTTGAATCCCGGCATTTGGTAGGCATTGAAAAATCCATCTTCATTGCGGGCCTCGTAGTAAGCCCGGATTTGATTTTGTTCCGGACAGATCTGGGGCAATCCTACCCCCACAACAATCACCCCAATGAGGCGAGGGCCTTCCAAATCGATTCCTTCACCAAAAATACCCCCCATTACAGCAAATCCTGTGATCTGGCTTTGGGGGGTAAATTGATACAAAAAATTTTCCCGTTCCAATTCAGTCATCCGGGGAGCCTGGATCTGGATACCCGGCACTTGGTTTTCTTGTTCAATGATTTTCACCACATGGTTCATATAGGCATATGATGGGAAAAAAACCATATAATTTCCCGGCTTGCTGTTTACCGTCAGGGTGATGACCCTGGCAACTTCCTTAAAAAAGTGTTGTCTTGTCTTGTAGGTTGTCTGGATATTGCTGTGGATCATGAGCTTGAAATTTTTTTTGGGGAAAGGGGAGGGTAGTACAATGGAATAGGGGATAATCTTGTCAGATTCTTTGGTTTTCAGGGTTTTGGGTTCTTTGTTTTCGTCGGTACAATTATTGGGTGTTTCTTTACTGCCAAAGAGGATGGTCTGGTAGTAGGCAGTGGGGAAAAAAGTAGCTGAAAATAAGATTGCAGAAGAACCTCTTTGAATTAGCCTGGAAAAGACCCGGGAGGGGTCCATGCAAAATAAGCGGGTATTGATATCCTGGTCGTCTTTTTTTTCAATGAAAAATCGGTAATGATTGTCAAAAAACCTGGCTATGGTTAAAAAAGCTGTGGTCATAAAATAAAAATCGATGAGCTCAGCTCGTATGGGTGAGTTTGGGTGTTTATCCAACCAGAGGTCAGCTGTAGCCACAAATTGTTCTATCGCCTTCATATAGTTTTCCGGCAGGTCAGTCAACTCTTTGAAATTTGGATCATGGGCCCAATGGGGAAGCGAATCGGTCTTGTTTTTTGTAAGTTCCTTTTTTTTAAGCCGGGAAAGTTCCTTGTGAATGGTAACAAGGCTTTTGGACAGCTCCGGGGCGATGTCTCTGACAAGTTTTTGGGTTTTAAGAATATCTGATTTTAACAGGTCTGCCGAATACATGGACCGCAATCGGTCGGGAAGGTTATGGGCCTCATCAATTAGAAAGGTTATCTTGTAAGCGTTCTTGTCAAAATATCGTTTAAGATAGACCCTGGGATCAAAGGCATAGTTCAGGTCGCAGACAATGATATCGCAGACAAGAGAAATATCCAGGGATAGTTCAAAGGGACATATCTGATAGGTTTGTCCAATGGTTTCGAGCAGATCCTGGTCAAAGAGTTCATGTTTTATTATTTTTACCATGGCCTGGTTGAGTTTGGTGTAATAGGCCTGGGCATAGGGGCAGACATCCATGTCACAAATCTTGTCGGGCATAAAACAGATTTTTTGTTTGGCAGTGAGGATCACGCTTTTGAGCCTGGCTCCGTTTTTTTTGAGATCCTTGAGGGCTTTTATGGCCACAGTCCGACCCGGGGTTTTAGCGGTGAGATAAAATATTTTATCAATTTGTCCCAGCCCTAGGGATTTTATGGCAGGATACAAAGTGGCAATGGTTTTGCCCGTGCCTGTGGGTGCCCTGGCAAAAAGGATTTTTTTGTTTTTGATTATTTTATAAACGGCTTCGGCAAGTTCCCGCTGGCCTGTTCTGAAATCATCATAGGGAAAAGTCAGGTTTTTAATGGATCGATTCCGGATAAGTGCCCAGTTCGTATCAGTTTCAAGCTGTGCAATATACGCTGTAATTGTCTGGTCAAAAAAAAGCTTTAGATCCCGGGCTGAATAGTTTTTTTTGTGTTCGCATATTTTTTTAGATAGAGGGTTGGAGTAGGTGAGTTGAAGGTCTATGGCTGCAAGTTTTTTTTTCTTTGTGATCATATGTCCATAGCATTTGAGCTGGGCCATATGGGAGGATAGGGGGTGGTTGCATAAAAGATCCGGGTATAGCCTTGTGGTCTTGATCTCTTCCACTAAAATCAGGCCTTGGGAGTCCAGCATCCCATCTATTCGGCCAAAAATATCCAGAAAAAAAAGATCATGGTCCACCCGGGTGGAAATACTAACTTCTTTTTTATACCCCTCGGGCCGCATGGCCTGGATTCTTGCGTGTTCCATGATACCTGCAAGAGTTCTTGTCCGGCTGACAAAGATTTGTGCAAGGTCATTTTTTTGTTGTGTTGCTGTGATGAGATCCTTAACAGAGACTTTGAATGTTTTTTTTATGTTCATTGCCTACCCGTTTTTTTTAAAATTTTATCTTCTTATATCAGGATAGGGAAAATTTTTCCTTTTAAAATTAATTCAGGTAATTTTTTCTTGAATATTTTTCATTTTATTCTTTGTTAATTTATTAAATCCGTTATCTGGAAAGAAAGATCTTTAAAATTTTTAATGGCACTAAAATTGCTGTATTGAAACTATAAAATTGTATTAAATTATAATTTGTTTTTGTAAAAAAATAATTTTCATTAAAAATAAAAGGGGGACCAAATGAGTTTGATCACTGCTGGAACACATAATACAAACAATTTATACCAGACTCCCAATGAAAAGATTGGCGATTTGACTCCGGGAGATGGAGGTGAAAAATTGGAAAAAGAATCTTTACCATCAGTTCGGGCCGGGGATAGGGTTACTTTTTCAAAAGAAGTTGCCGTTGCAAAAACAAGAGAGGCTCTGGGTTTGAACCCCACAGGTCGTCTAACATTTTTGGATTTTGAAACTGCAGCTATAAATCAGGAACAGACTGTAGAGTCAGTTCTTGCCTCTTTTAAGGAAAATCTGGGTGTTGAAAAGGATCAAAAAATCAGTCTGTCCCTGGACGCACAATCAAATATTGTCATCAAGGAAAGCTTTGCTGGTAAAACAAAGCTTGAAAAAAAACTAAATGAGGATGAAATTTTTTCCCGGGAATTTAAATCCATGAGTGCTAATAATGAATTCTTAGATTATGTCCAAAATCTTCAGATGGGTACTGCTAAGGGTTCCACTAATCTATTTAGTGTTATGAATTCAGGGTCTGATTTGGATGAAATGCTTTCTCTTGCAGCCACCAAGTATTCAGATATAAAATCCAGCGATAATTCTTTGGCAACTCTGCTTTCTATCAGTAAAAGCCAGACGCCTTATACATTCACCCATGATCCGGGCAGTACCGCCGACAATGAAAATTAGAAAAAATAGTTCAATTGGTTGATCACAATTCATCCTGGTTGCCATAAATTTTTTTCATTCTCCGGGAAAACTGCTTTTATTTTTTGATGAACTTGTCAATGAAGCCGCAGTAAGAGAATTTATTATTTTCTATAAGATAGTGGGCGAGTACACCAGAGATGGCCAGGATTATCAAGAAAATCAAAAATATTGAATCATAATTCAAATGAAAATTGGATAACATAATTTCAACGATGGAATAAATTGGAGATTGTAATATATATATTGAAAAACTGATATCACCTAAGAATCTAAAAAGTTTGCTGGAAAGATATAATGATATCGGCGAATTGGAGTTAGAGAAAGTTATAATGAAAATTAGAAAAAAGGGTGCGTAGATGCTTGATCCAAAGGGTAAGTTTAGACCTATTGTTTGGACTATAAAATTTTGATTCTCTATTAAAAAAAAAATAAGCATGCAGGAAACTAGTATCATGAACGTAGAAATACCACTTTTGGGATATGATTTTTCTCTACCTTTAATTACATAAAAAGCCCCAGATATTCCTAATAAAAAACTACAAAAATGCGAAGGAGGAAAATAGTATATTAAGTCTTTAGAAAGTGAAGGAAAGTCTGCGTAGAAGCCTGAATTTAAAAGCATGACTAAAATGATTTGTGTTAACAGCCAGACAAGAATAGATAAAAGCAAGAATTTATACCTATTTTGCGCTATGATTTTGACTTTTTTTAGAATGAACGGGAAAATTAAATAAAAAAACATGAGGTCGGATACGAACCAGGCTGGTCCGTTTAGTGATAGCGGGAAAGATGGAATCCATGACTGTAAAAATGCCAAATGTAAAAAAATGGGAACGGGCTGGAAAGAACCCTTGTAATAGTCAATTAGTACAACTATAGCCAACGCCAAAAAGTACAAAGGATATATTCGTTTTAATCTTTTTGTCCAAAATTGTTTTTTTGTGAAAGATCGATTGTAATAGGCGAGGGTTAAAACAAAACCAGACAGAGTGAAAAAAAAAGTTACCATCTGGGGTCCAGCTGTAAATAAATTAGGGAGGCCACTAATTAAATTTGCCTTCTTTCCGAAGTGAAAAGTTATTATAATTACGGCAGCGATAAATCTAAAGAGTGAAAGAGCCTGTGTGTTCATAATATCATCAATCATGGTAAAAGTATTTGGATGTCGATATATAGCTCTATTGGACTAAAATTTCAATAGGAAAGGCAGATGCTAAATTGGCATGCCTGGATGCTAATACGCCTTGTGTAGGGGAAAATAATACTTTGACTTGGGAGTTATAAAAGGCTAAATTAAATTTGCTTTCCTTCTCATATTTCTTTTGGCGGTTTTTTTTGTATGTTTTTTTAGTGCTTTGTTACGAAGGGAAAATCTCAGGTTTGCTCTGATGCTGGGAGTGTAGGTTCAAAAAAAATGATTGGGTCGTATTTTTTTTCTATAACTTTAAATTAAGTTGATATGGGGTAAACCTTGAAAAAAAATGTTCTCTATTCCAAGGAAGAAAAATTTTTTCAGGATAAAAACAGGATATATTCCGCTCATTTGATAAAACAAATTGCCTATTCCACGGATTCCAGGGATTTTGGTCAGGTTGCCAAGAGTGTTCCATGTCAGGAGGCTTGTCCCGCTAAAACTAATATCCCAGGTTATATCCGATGCATCAATGAAAAGCGGTATGGCAGGGCCTATGAATTAAATAGGGGGGCCAATATTCTACCCGGTGTTCTGGGGCGAATTTGTTCACGGCCTTGTGAATTGGCCTGTCGCCATGGAGAGCCCGATAACGGGCAAAGTGTGGGCATCTGTCATTTAAAAAGAGCCTGCGCAGATCTAAAATCTCCCATGCATAGGATCATTGAAGGGCTTTATGCCCCCACCGGTAAAATTGTTGCCGTGGTGGGATCAGGTCCCGCAGGTCTTGCTGCGGCCCATGATTTGGCCATTCTGGGACATAAAGCAGTGATTTTTGAAACAATGGAAATGCCGGGGGGCATGCTCATGTATGGCATTCCCGAATTCAGGCTTCCCAGGGATCTTCTCATGCTGGAGATCAACAATGTTTTGAGGCTGGGTGTGGATTTGAAAACTTCCCAGACCATTGGTAAGGATTTTAGCCTCCAATCCCTTCAAAAAAAATATGATGCCGTGGTGGTGGCCACAGGCTGCATGAAACCCCGCAGGCTGGGTGTTGAGGGTGAAGATTTTGAAAATGTTTTCCATGGGCTGGATTTTATGAAGGAGATCAATGCCGGTAAGATTCCCCATGTTGGCAAGAAGGTGGTGGTTATTGGTGCCGGATTTACCGCGGTTGACTGTGCCAGATCAGCCATTCGCCTGGGAGCCACAGATGTTAAAATAAATATTCGTAAAACAATTGAATATATGCGAATTGATGAAACTGAAAAGCATGAAGCCATGGTTGAAGGAATTGTAACCCATACCCTGGTCCAGCCCTCCCGGATTCTAGGGTCAGACAAGAAGGTGTCCGGCATTGAATTTGTTAGAACCCGCCTGGAATCCATTGATAAACCACCTTTTAGAATTTCGGTTCCCATTGAAGGGTCTGAGTTCATCATTCCCTGCGATTCGGTCATTGCCGCCCTGGGGCAGACACCGGATGTGGCAGATCTGTCTTCTGATCTCGGGAAAATGGAAAAAGAGAACTATTCAACGGATCTTGACGGGGTTTTTGCGGCAGGTGATTTTGTCACTGGTGCTTCCGATGTGATTTGCGCCATTGCAGGAGGCAGACGGTGTGCCCAGGGGGTGGATGAATATCTCACGGGCCTGTCCAGAAAGAAAAAAGTGGTTCGCCTGGAATCCCATTCATCCACTGACAGGCCAAGGTCCTATGATTTTATTAAAAAAGTTTCCATGAATACCATTGATATGGAAGGTCGCCTTCAGGCAGCCATCAACGAGGTGGAAACCGGGTATGGTGCAGACCATGCCCATGAGGAATCCAAGCGGTGCTATCTGTGTAATTTAAAATATGAGATCGATCCTCTGACCTGTATTTATTGTTCTGCCTGCATCGATGTGGCACCCAAGGATTGTATTAAAATGGTTGAAGTCATCCCCATTAATGATGATGGCAGCTATGGGGAATACCAGGAATCATCCAAGTGGAACAGGGTGGTTTCGATTGCCATAGATAATCATGCTTGTATCCGGTGCGGCCAGTGTTATGCAGCTTGTCCCATGGATTGCATCAGTGTGACCAAGACGGAGTTGGTAGAAATTGATCTGGAAGAATAAAATTGGACGAATAGTTTTATATGAAAGAACCAATCAACTTATCGGATTTTTTCATGTTTTGTTGTTGCCAAGCCAATGGAAGTCTCTGGGCGGCCCATGGCCGTTATTGGGAGTATCCTAAAAAAAGCTGAGACAAGTAAAGAATATCGGAGGAATAATGCCACATTACGACCATTACGTCATTATCGGGAATGGCCCGGCCGGGAATCATACTGCTGCCATTTTGAGGGAAAATGATGGTGATGCAAAAATCACCATCATCTCCGATGAAAATATTTTTTTTTATTATAAACCAAAGCTTACCGAGTATATTGCAGGAGGTTTGACCAAAGCCGAGTTGATGGTACCAGGGTTGTCTTTTTACCGGGAAAAAAAGATACGTTTGAGACTGGGACAGAAAGTGGATAAAATTGATCCTGAAAGAAAAATTGTATTTCTCAACCACATGGAAAAAATCTATTATACCAAGCTTGTGATCGCTTCTGGCTCCGGGGCCAGGGTGTTACCTTCCATGCGCTCCTATGCTGATTGTTTGAAACATATCACCACCTATAACCAGGTCATGGAGTATAAAGAGCAGATCCAGACGGCCGGGGAGTTTTTTATTTTTGGCGGGGATCTTGTGGGGTTTAAGTTCATAAAAATGCTGTGTAAAATGCACAAGCAGGTTACATTGCTTATTTATCCCAACGCTTTCTGGCCCTTTAACCTTACTGAAAAAATGCAGGAGATCATCGTTAAGAATCTTAGCCGTCAAGGGGCAGATGTTCTTGTCAATGACGATATCAGCCAGATTATCAAAAAAGAAGATACCTATATTGTAAAAACCGTCAAAGGTGTGGAACAACAGGTGGATCTGGTTTTTTCCTTTAATGGTCTGATTCCCAGTGTGGAATTTGCCAAGGGATGCGGCCTGGATATTGACCATGGTATTCTGGTTAATGAAACCATGCAGACCAATGTGCCCGATATTTATGCCTGTGGTAGTTGTGCCCAGATCTATAATCCAAAGATAAATTCTTATACCACTTCCATTGGCTGGGCCAATGCCGTGGTTCAAGGCAAAGTTACTGCCATGAATTTGCTGGGTACCCATCGGGTGATTGAATCTGTGGACTATAAATATTTTGATCTGGAAGGGGTGGAAATAAAGACCACCTGGTGGGAAGATATTGAAGAATCTTCGTTCATTTAATTGCCATATGGGGATAGGTATTCATGAAAGATATTGATCTTGTTATTGAAATCTGTGGTAGTGCGGGGGAAGGTACCATTTCTGCCGGAGAAATTTTAAGCCGGTTCATGAGTGGCCAGGGGTTTGAAATCATGTCCTTTGATTCCTATCCCGCTGAAATCAGGGGTTTTGGCAAGTGTGTGGCCCACACAAGGCTTAGTTCCAATTGTATTTATTCCCCGGGAAAGTTGGTGGATGTGCTTATCTCCTTGAACGACGGCCATTCCATTTCGCAATTATCGACATTGAAAAAGGGTGGTATCCTGGTCTATGACAGTGCTCCTTTAAAACCCCATGGAGAAGACAAGAGTGTGTTGGGATGGGCAGAGCCCGGGACTGTAACCTATGGGGTTCCCCTGACCATGCTGGCAAACCGGGCCGCAGGAAATTCCCGGGGACGAAATATGGTAGCTCTCGGGGCCGTTGTCGCCCTTTTTCATATGGATGGTCAGAGTTTTACTCAGTCTATTCAGGCACGGTATGCCAAGAAAAAACAGGTGATAATTGATGCCAATGTAAATTCCTTTTTAGAAGGATTTAACTGGACCAAAAAACATATTGAAAAAACCGATTCAATCTCTTTTGACGGGGTGATCATGCCAGCGGGTCGGGAAAAACTGATTATCAATGGCAACCAGTTGGTGGTAAGAGCAGCCCTGGATGCAAATCTTAAGTTTTATGCAGGATATCCCATTACTCCCGCAACCAAAATCATGGAGATCTTAAGTAAGGAGCTTCCCAAGAATGGGGGTACCTTGCTCCAGACCGAAGACGAGATCGCTGCTATTGGGGCTGTGATTGGAGCAGGGTTTGGAGGCGTTCGGGCCATGACCGCCACCTCGGGTCCAGGATTTGCTCTGATGACAGAATTTACCGGATTGTCCGTCATGGCCGAGGTTCCTGCCGTGATTATTAATTCCCAGAGAGGAGGACCGTCCACGGGTATTCCCACAAAGACTGAACAAAGTGATTTTAATGCGGCAGTATTGGGTGGTACCGGGGATTGTCCAAGGATTGTGTTGGCACCTATAGATACCTTTTCTTGTTACCAGGCAACTGTGTTGGGTTTGTACCTTGCGGAAAAATACCAGACCCTGGTAGTGATTCTTCTGGATTTTTTCCTGTCCAACAGCATTCGCAATATTGATATCCCGGTAAAACCGTCCCAGGTTTTTCTGGACTCCAATATTGCTCCCACAAAGGCTGAACTTGAAAATTATCAACGGTATAAAGTGACACCCAACGGGATTTCTCCCCGAGCTATTCCCGGTACCCCCGGGGGAATATTTTTTTCAACCGGGCTTGAGCATGATGAATTTGGAAAGCCTGATTACAGCGATAAGGGGCATTTGAAGATGACCCAAAAACGATTTGATAAACATTCTTTTGTCCTGGAAGAAGCCCCTGCTCCCCAAATCTCTGATTTTACCGGGGATATGGCGGATATCGGGGTGATTTCCTGGGGCTCTTCGGCTGGTGCCGCCCAGGAAGCCGTCATGCTCGCCAGAAAAGATGGCATTGATGCGGTCTCTTTTTCATCTATGATCTTGTCGCCTTTTCCTGAAAAGGCGCTTGTCGCATTTGCAGATAAATGTAAGAAAATATTGGTTCCTGAGTTAAATTATAGTGGTCAATTTGCTAATTTTGCGGTTCATATCATTAAACGACCCGTGGAAAGGCTGAATTATATTACCGGACGTCCCATGGCTTCGGAAGATATTCTTGAGAAGATGAGGCAAATGTAATGGAAACGATTAAATCAGATTATTTGGATGAAAAACTGACCCAGGTACGTGACATGGATTTTTTGAGATACAGATCTGGTGATTTGCCTACATGGTGCCCGGGGTGTGGATATTTTGGTATCATGGATGCCTTTTATAAATCCTGCCGGGAACTTGAACTTAAGAGTGAAAATATCTGTACTGTCAGTGGTATAGGCTGCTCCGGCCGGACTCCTATATTTATTAATTCCTATGGATTTCATACTCTTCATGGTCGTTCCATACCCGTGGCTTCTGGCTTAAAGCTGGCCCGGGAAGATTTAAGTGTCTTTGCCGTCGCAGGAGATGGAGATGCCCTGGGGATAGGAGGAGGGCATCTGCCCCATGTGGCCAGGAAAAATATAGATATTACCTTTATCTTATTTGATAATTCCATTTATGGATTGACCAAGGGACAATCCTCTTCCACCACCCCCTATGAGATGAAGACCAATTCCCATCCGGTGGGCAACCCCGATGGGCCGCTGAATCCTATACGCCTGGCACTATCCTATGGGGCATCCTTTGTGGCAAGAGGGTTTGCAGGAGATCCCGGGGGTATGAAAGATATTATAAAACAAGGCACTTTACATAATGGATTTTCTTTCATCCAGATTCTTACCCCCTGTGTGACCTTTGATAAAACAAACAGGACCTGGAAAAATCTCAAGGAAAATGTTTATAATCTGGGATTGGATCCAGAAGAAAATAATATGGAAAATGCCATGCGGGCTGCTGAAAATGAACCTTTTGGAGTGGGAATTTTTTTTCAGGATAAAAACCGATTGAGTTATCATGACACCCTGAGACATTTAAACCGATAATGCTTGTGCCGAGATATGATTGAATTTTAGTGGTAAAATTTGCCTATTCACTTGACTGCTACCCCCCAATGAAGGTAAAACATGGCCGCAAGTATGTTTGCTTTTGTTAATTTAGGATAATATCCAAAGGTTGTAAACTTAGGTTAGGTGTATAAATATAATGATTAAATCCAATCAACAAATATGGAGAAATAACCGATTTATTGGTTGGCGTCCTAACTTTTGGGATTTTATTGCTTTGCTGTTATTGGCGCTTGTCTTGACCTTGCTGGCATGGGGAGCATCACAAATGGAAGCCCCTTATCTTTTAGGTCAACCCCTGCCTATTTCTTTGTCGGTATCTCATTTACCAATGTACGCCCTGCGTAGTGTCATGCGACTGTTGATTGCAATGTTATTGTCTTTAATAGTTACTTTTGTATTTGGTGCCCTGGCAGCCAAGAATAAACATGCTGAACGTATTTTGATTCCCATGGTTGATGTTTTACAGTCAGTACCTGTATTGGGCTTTTTGTCAATCACCGTGGCGGGTTTTATTGCCTTGTTTCCCGGCAGTCTTTTAGGTCCTGAATGTGCTGCAATTTTCGCAATTTTTTCAGCACAGGTATGGAATATGATTTTGGGTTTTTATCAAAGCTTAAAAACCTTGCCCAAGGACATTTCGGAAGCGGCAAATATGCTACAGCTTTCCTCCTGGCAACGCTTTTGGCGGGTGGAAGTACCTTTTGCAATGCCAAGCTTGACTTGGAATATGATGTTGTCAATGTCCGCCAGCTGGTTTTTTGTTGTTGCCTGTGAAGCTATATCGGTCAATAATCAAACCATTTTATTGCCGGGTATTGGTTCATATATCGCTGTTGCTATCTTGCATGCCGATAAAGTTGCTATCGTTTATAGTATTATAACGATGTTAATCGTGATTTTGCTCTATGATCAACTTTGTTTTCGTCCTATTGTTTATTGGGCGGAAAAATTTAAATATGATTTAACTCTGGATGAAAAAACCAATCGATCATGGTTGGTTGATCTATTGAGCCGGACTCGATCATTTACCCTGGCAATAAATTATATTAACAGCTTTTTTCATGTTCTATTAACCCTGAGATTTGGTAACCCTTATAAAGCTGAAAAACACGTCTCGCGTCCGGTAAATAAACATATACAGGTAGTTGCAACCGGAGCCTGGTACAGCATTCTTTTTGTAATATGTACCGCTGCAATCATCTTATTATTTCGCTTTATTTTTCAACAAGTACCTTTCAATGAGGTGGGTGGGGTTCTGTTATTGGGTGTTTATACCAGTTTGCGAGTGCTATGTCTCATAGTTATAGCATCACTTGTATGGGTACCCATAGGGGTTTGGATCGGCATGAATTCCAAGGTGCTGGGTTATGCCCAGCCTGTTATTCAAATTTTAGCGGCATTCCCTGCTAATCTTATTTTTCCCGTGGTTGTGTTTTTCATAATCACTTTTCGTTTGAATATTGAAATTTGGGTTACGCCGCTCATGTTGTTGGGAGCCCAATGGTATATTTTATTTAATGTAATTGCAGGCACAAGTTCGATCCCCAAGGAACTGCATTATGTAACTCAAAACTTTGGTATCAGCAAATGGCTGTGGTGGCGGCGTTTTGTTTTGCCCGCTATTTTCCCATTTTATATAACCGGGGCTATAACTGCTGCCGGCGGTGCATGGAATGCCAGTATCGTAGCTGAAGTCGTTGGTTGGGGAGATACTATATTGGTATCCCATGGGTTAGGTGCATATATAGCTGAATGTACAACTAGAGGGGATTTTCCACGTATTGCACTGGGTATTGTGGTAATGTGTCTTTATGTTTTAGTTTTTAATCGTTTATTGTGGCAACCATTATACAATATGGCACAAAAACGGTATTCCATAAATTAATAACCGCCATGGGCGGACCCGAGGATTTTACCCTTGGTTCCGCCTACAACAAAGATTGAAACTCTCTTTTGATATCGGGAGTTTCATATAAAGAGAAGTAATAGTGGAAAAACAAATATTAATCAAAGTTTCCAAGGTAAAAAAAACCTTTAAGCAAGGGGCGGATCAATCGCTATTAGTGCTTGATGATGTCAATTTAACGTTAAAGAAAGGCGAAATCATCGCTTTATTGGGTCGTTCCGGTTCAGGTAAATCAACCTTGCTGCGGATTATTGCCGGTTTGACGGCAGCAGATGGCGGTAAAGTTTCATATCGAGATCAAGCGGTTACATCTCCTGTGCAGGGAATCGCCATGGTTTTTCAGAGTTTTGCACTGATGCCCTGGCTGGATGTCATGCAAAATGTGGAGTTGGGGCTTGAGGCTTTGGGTGTGCCCAGAAAGGAACTGAGAAAACGTGCCTTAAAGGCGATTGACACCATAGGGTTGGATGGATTTGAATCTGCGTTTCCCCGGGAGTTATCAGGTGGGATGCAGCAACGTGTTGGATTAGCTCGTGCCCTGGTGGTAAATCCTGATGTTTTGCTGATGGATGAACCATTTTCAGCACTGGATGTTTTAACCGCAGAAAATTTGCGTAACGACTTACTCGATGTCTGGCAACAGGAAAATCGGCCTACCAATTGTATATTATTGGTAACCCATAATATTGAAGAAGCAGTTCTAATGGCGGATAGGATTGTTATTTTTGATAATAATCCGGGACGGGTTTTAAGCAATTTAAGTGTTAATTTACCCCGACCGCGCGATGGGGAGGCCCCGGAGTTTCGTCAGCTTGTCGATCAAATTTATCGTATTATGACCGGTGTTGAAGATATACTTTCAAAAACATTGCAACCTCTTGATTTAGGTTATCGTCTACCCGATGCAAAAGTTTCCGAACTGGTTGGTTTTATGGAAACATTGTTAGAAGAAGCCGGTAACAAACAAATAGAACTTTCTGAACTTTCTGAAGATCTGCATTATGATATTGATGATCTGTTTCCATTAACTGAAGTGTTGGGAATTATGCGATTTACCGAGCAAAAGCACGGTGGCATTCAATTAACCATGGCAGGTAAAAAGTTTGCCGAAGCTGATCTTCAGGAACGAAAACAAATTTTCGCTAAACATCTGTTGGGATATATTCCTTTGGCACGTCACATTCGTATGGTTCTGTCCAAACGTTTGCACCAACGTGTATCAAAAAAATATTTTCTTGCTGTGTTGGAAGATTATTTAAGCCAGGAAGATTCGGAAAGAGTCTTGCGGGTAGTAACCGAGTGGGGGCGCTACGCCGAGATTTTTGCATATGACGACAGTGATGGTAAATTAAGTCTGGAAAATCCCCAATAACGACCATGGGCCGCCAAGGGGTTTATTGGCTTGCCCATAACAAAACATGAAAGAATTCGATAAGGTGATTGGTTCTTTCATATAAATGTAATGTATTGAAAATGCAAATTTCTTGTTGAGCCTAAGGTTTTTAACCGTTCGCTCAACAAGAAATTGGTTTTTGTGATATGAACCCTGGGGTAATCACATTTTTTTTATCGGCTTATATCGTTGGGGGAAGAAAGCGTATTATGTGCAGATCAAGGACAATTTGAATTACCAATATAACGGTAAATACAAGACAGAAGGTAACCGGAATAAATTTTTTGTTGGATGTTTTAAAATCGATTATTGCCGGTAGTATTCCAAAGAGGGTAACGATTCCAATTCCGCCTACAATCCCGATGGCCTTCAAAAATATATCCTGAAAGGTAAATGCTATCACGAGGGGGGGAATGAATGTCAGCGCTATTATGAACCACTTACGTTCTATCTTAAGGTAATTTCTTGAAAGATCTTCACAGAACCCGAGCAATCCCAACCCGTTCCCAACATAGCTTGTCAAAATAGCCAGCATGCTGAATATCATTGTTGCGCTTATAAATGTTGTTGAATGTATTATCTGGTTCATTGGTATACTGGCAGGTATGCCGCCGGAAAAGCATTTTACGAGGCTGAATTCACCGGTCAATGGAATCACGGAAGTAGCTACATAAAGCCAGATGGTGTTGATTATCAACCCAAGTATCATTCCTATGACAATGGCGGTATAAAGTGTTTTTTTATCGTATTTAACATGGGTGGCAAGGGTTGGTATGAGGTTATGAAAGTGAAATCCGGTAATTATCATGGGAAGAGCAAGCAGAAGAAAAGCAAGGTCCATGTGTTGAAGGTTGGAAGCCTGTGAGTGACCCACTCCAATAAAACACATAACAATAAAAGCGCCCCAGAGCACTATCATCAAAATATAGTTGCATTTTTCAAAAAATTTTATACCCGTGAGAGTCAGGATGGTCATAAAGGCAAAGAAGAGAATCATTAACCAGGTACTGGCGTGTTGCATCCCAAATAGTTGTGCCAGAATAATTGATCCGCCTGCAATATAGGCGGTCATCAGGCCGTATAGAACAAGCGCATTTGTGATGGTTGCGACATGTTTGCCAAGATTTCCCAATTGGCAGGCATAAAGACTTGGATAGTTGAATACGGGATCTTTTTCTTCGCATGCCCTTCGTGCAAGAAAGATTGCTGAGTACATCATGGCGATACATGATAATACCATCAATATTAGTGATGGCCAAAAACCGGCAATTCCTGCGAGTATTGGAATTCCAAGAATTCCTGCACCGATCAAATTTGCTACAACCAGCAAGCTGACCCCAAAGGTTAATGCTAAACTTTTCATTATGTTTAAAGATCCTTAATGTTTTTTGAATGTAATTTTTACACTTTTTATTTAAAGAAATTTTCCCGCGTATTAAACTATTACAGTTTTAATACAGTACTTTCCAAGGATGGTTCCGTCGGTATCAATAATTTATCATCTGTTTCAATTGTCGGAGTGTGTGCGCGAAATTTATAGTTTTTCTATTTTTTTCAGTTTCTTCTCGCTTTTTTCAGTTTCTTCCCATTTTTTTTGGTTAATTGTTTAAATAACCTGATATTATTAGTTAAAAAAATATCTTGTGTCAAGAGAAAACTTATTACAACATAATATGTTTTTCGTTTCGGTTGGTGAACCAGGTTTAAGGCTCGTGGATATTAAGGATGGGAATTTAGTTTTTGATTCGGATCAGCCGCACCGCATCCAGGCGCAGCTTTGCCCGGGACAAGTGATCGAATAATTCTTTTAAATTTTCCTGGGAAATTTTTATTTCATTTTTTTGAATATTCGGGTTTATTTTTTGTAATGCGATTAACCTTTTTGTTTCTTTGCCAACAGTCTGAAAAATTTGTTCCCTTGCGGCTGCCATGATAAGATCGGCTTTTTTTTGGGCTAGGGTTTTGCTCTGGGAAAGCAGTTGGGGAATTAATTGGATCTTGATTTGTTCAAACTCCAGGAACCAGTCTGAATCATCTGTTTCAAGGCGGGTATGAAAGCCTGGAAAAGGGTCTTTGCCACTATGGTTTTCGCCCAGATGACTGATCAGTATCCGGATGGGTTCGGTTGATAGAAAACGCTCCATGTTTAAGGGGGCGGGGGCCACACACTCCAAAATAAATATGGATTCAAGAAAAAGCCCGGGTGAGGCTTTTTCCCTGATGCAGGCGGTGGAACAGATTCCTTCTCCCTTGGTAATGAAAAAATCAAAGGCCTGGTTCACAAAGGGGTGGTCCCAGTTGAAAAAACCCAGATCCTCTCTTGCAATTGCCGTGGGGCGGTCAAAGGTGATCACCTTTGTGTGGCGGGGCAGGGCGGGAAACTCTTCGTCCACCGGCCGGTCCATACAAAGACGGATAATTTTTTCCCCTTTTGTATCAAAGTTTTTGTCCATGTCGATGCCGTAATGGGCCAGTAGACTTTCAAGCAGTTGTTCCAGGGCGGGGTTCTGATCCACTTCCCGGATGTTTTTGATCAATTGTCTTGCAGGGGTCGGCTTGAATGAATTTAGTTCCAGTAGAATATTTTTGCCAAGATTGAGTTCTTCCTGGGTTTTGGCCGTGTAGTGGGCAGCCTTTTCCAGTAATTGTTCCCGGGCCTGTAAAGGAATTTTCCCCAGGGCTTTGGTCTCTAAGATCAGGTGGTCCAGCCGATCTTTAAATTGGCTGAAGATTGTGTGGGCTCCATTGATATTTTTTTCAAACAGATTCAGTCCCTTCATATACCAAAGGGCCAGGATTTCTCCAATTGAATTTGATATAAAGGGAACATGAATCTGGATTTCATGTTTCTGGCCGATGCGATCCACCCGCCCGATGCGTTGTTCTAAAAGTTCCGGGTTTTCGGGTAGATCAAATAAAAAAAGATGGTGAACAAATTGAAAATTTCTACCTTCACTGCCGATTTCTGAACAGATCAACAATCTTGCTCCGTCTTCCCTGGAAAACCAGGCGGCATTCTTGTCCCGGGAAAGCAGGGTCATGGTCTCATCAAATTTTGCCGTATTAATATCGATATGGTCTTTTAATGCCTTGTTAATGGCTTCTACTTTGGCTTTGGAACTACAGATAACCAGGATTTTTTCAGGTTTGATTTTTTTGGCCAGGGCTGCCAGGCAGGCAATCCTGGGATCTTTTGTTAATCCATGCCTGGGAAGATAATTTGGATTTTCATATTCCTGGTTGATCAATTGAATCTGTTCGCAGTTGCCTTTGAGTGCAATGAGCCGGGCCGTTCTTTTGGGAAATCCTTTGATGACCGAGCGTTTGTTCCTGAAAATAACCCGACCGGGGCCATAGGTATCCAACAGGGGGCCGGGATCTTTTTTTGCTTTGATAAGGGCCGCAACCTGTTTAGCTGTTTTTCCATAGATCAGGCTTTGGGCCTGGTATGTTTTTAAATCAAAATACCGGTGGGGGTCCAGAAGTTGGAGTTGGGAAAAATGGGTGTTAATTCCCATCTGTTCCGGAGTGGCCGTCAGCAGCATCAGGCCCTTGGTTCTTTTCCCCAGAGCCTTCATAAAATCATAAAAATGGTGTTGATCTAAAATATGATGGGCCTCATCCATGACCACCATATCCCATCCGGCCGAGAGGATCTGTTGTTTGCGTTTTTCACTGGTCTGGATAAAGTCCACGCTGCAAATACCCTGCTGGGCATCGGAAAAGGGGTTGGCTCCGGGATCATTTAGTTCTATTTGCTGGCAAAGCTCTTGGTTAAAGATTCGAAATGTCTGGTTGAATTTTCGGTAGAGCTCCACAAACCATTGGTGAACAAGTGATTCTGGAACAATGATTAGTATCCGTTGGATGCGATGGCTTATTAAAAGTTGATGGAGAATCAAACAGGCTTCAATGGTTTTGCCCAGCCCTGTTTCATCGGATAAAAGCACCCGGGGCAATGCCCTTGAGGTTATTTCTTTGGCAATGTAAAATTGGTGGGCAATTAAATCAATTTGCCCTCCAAGAAACCCTCGGACTAAAGATTTTTCATGGGCTGCCCGTTGGGTTAATATGGACAGTCTCAGATCAAAGGTATGGTTTGCACCGGCAAGACCTGATAAAAGCCTGTCCTGGGGCAGGGAAAATCCCATGGTATCACAAAGATCCGTTTCGCAAAGACAGCTTTCTTTCTGGCAATAAAACAGCAAACCATCGATTTCCTGGATTTTTTCGACACAAAATTCTTTGGATTCACGGGGTTGAACCTTGTCACCAATTTTGAACACCACCCGCTTGACCGGGGCCGCTGTCCTGGAATATTGTCGATGACAGTCGCCTAGGGGGAAATGAACCTTGATGATTCTTTTGTCATGGAAAACCAGGGTGCCGATTCCAAGTTCAGGTTCTGTTTCGCTGATCCACCGTTGGCCGACTGTAAATTTGGATTTGGGATTTATTGCTGTCATCTTAAGGTCTTTATATATTTGAAATATTGGGAATTAAGTCAAATCTTATCCCATATTTTGTATTGAGATGTCAAGATTTTATCTATCCTAGTAATGATAACGATCAATTTTATGGGTGAAAAGAGAAGCTGCTGGTTTGTCAAAACGCTTTTCTTTTTACTATAATGATATTGTATTGCTTACTTGCTTTTTGGATAAAAATTTATAATAGTGGCGGCTGTTTTTGAGTAGAAGTACATGTAAAAAAATATACTAAAAAAAGGATTTATCTATGAATATTTCACTGACCGCTCTGGATTATTTTATTATTATTTCTTATTTTTTCCTTGTTTTTTTTATTGCCTGGAAAGTTACTGACAAGAATCAAAAACATTCAGATGATTATTTTTTAGGTGGGCGAAATCTAGGATGGTTTGCCATAGGAGCTTCCCTTTTTGCTTCCAATATTGGTTCTGAACATCTGATTGGCCTTGCCGGTGCCGGTGCAAAAGGCGGTGTTGCCGTTGCTCAATTTGAAATTTTAGCAGGAATTATTCTTTTGGTGCTCGGTTGGGTTTTTGTTCCTTTCTATATTAGAAGTGGTGTTACAACAATGCCTGAATTTTTGCAGATCAGGTATAATAAAACAGCAAGAAATTATCTTTCCTTTATTTCCATAATTGCCTACGTAATGACAAAAATATCGGTGACAATCTTTGCCGGGGCCGTTGTTTTTGAAGCCATCGGCTTTGATTTTTGGACAGGGGCTTTTGCCATTGTTATTGCCACTGGTATCTATACTGTCATGGGGGGGTTAAAGGCTGTTATCTATACCGATATGCTTCAAATGTTTATAATGATAGGCGGAGCTGTTTTAGTTACTATCATAGGGTTTTCACACATTGGTGGATGGTCCGGTATGAGGGCAACATTGGATCCTGAGTTTTTCAATATGTGGAAAGTTGCAAGTCACCCTGAGTTTCCCTGGACCGGTATCTTATTTGGTGCTCCCATACTGGGAGTCTGGTATTGGTGTACAGATCAGTTTATAGTTCAAAGGGTTCTTTCTGCAAAAAATATTTCCAATGCAAGAAAAGGAACTATATTTGGAGGCTTTTTAAAACAACTTCCATTATTTATATTTGTTATTCCCGGGATGATTGCTTTTGTTATGGTTCAAAAAGGCATGATTACTCTTGCATCAAATGATCATGCGCTTCCCACCCTGATAGCGGCAATTTTGCCCGTTGGCATTAAAGGGTTGGTAGTAGCTGGATTATTAGCCGCATTGATGTCTTCTTTATCTTCTGTATTTAATTCTTGTTCAACCTTAATTACCTTTGATATCTATAAAAGAATGAAACCTGGGTCTACTGAGAAAAAATTAATCAGAGTTGGTCAAATAGCAACTGTTGTACTTGTTATTGCGGGTCTTTTGTGGATTCCCTTGATGAAATATGTTCAAGGGTCATTATTTAACTATCTTCAATCGGTTCAAGCTTATATATCTCCTCCCATAGCCTCTGTATTTTTATTGGGTCTTTTTATTAGGAGATTAAATAGTGCCGGTGCTCTTACTGCCCTGTTCGGAGGTTTTATTCTTGGCATGGCAAGACTGATCCTTGAAATGAACAGATCAAGTTTAGATGGTTTTTTACTTTCCTATGCTTCAATTAATTTCTTGAATTTTGCAGTATTTTTGTTTGTTATTTGTTCAGTATTGTTTATTGTTGTGTCTTTGATGACGGAAAAACCCGATTATGAAAAAATAAAACTTGTAACCCATGATTGGTCCAGAAAATCTGTACCACTGGCTGATTCTAAAATGGATAGACCTGACTATGAAACAATACCAGTTGTAACCCATGGTTGGTACAAAAAAATTATAGTAATGACTGATGCTAAAAAAGATTTTGTTCTTTCTTTGTGTCTATTGGTGATAATTGGTATTATATGGGGATATTTCTCATGATGAAAATTGCAGTTGGAATTGATATTGGCGGGACAAATACAAAGATTGGTCTTGTTGACCAGGATGGATCTTTATTGGATTTTCAAACTTTTCCTACCACCGGCCCCGATAATTTTAATGAGTATACAAATAAAGTAAAAAAGACTGTCTTATCTTTACTCGATGGAAAAAAAATAGATTATACCGATATTATAGGTATTGGTGTCGGGGCTCCAAATGGAAACGGGAAAACCGGCTGTATAGAAAATCCTCCCAATATAAAACATTGGGGGACGGTGAATCTTGTGACTCCTTTTTCAAAGGTCTTGAATAAAAAGATTGTTTTAGAAAATGACGCAAATGTTGCGGCAATCGGAGAAGGCAAATGGGGTGTGGCAAAAGGTCTTGATCATTTTATTGTTGTCACCCTTGGAACAGGTATTGGTTCGGGAATCGTATCCCATGGAAAATTGCTTTCCGGATCAAATGGTCTGGCCAGTGAAGGCGGCCATATAATGATAGAAAAAAATGGGCGAAATTGTGGTTGCGGTGGCAGGGGGCATCTTGAAGATTATTGTTCTGTCCGGGGTATCAAATTAACGGCAAAAGAGATCACAGGTGAAGATTTAACCTTCAGAGAAATCTCGGAACGTTTCCATAATAATGATCCACAAATGGTCAAAGTTTTTGAACAAACTGCAGAATATTTAGGCCATGGTTTATCCATTATGGGGACTTTGTTTTCACCCGAAGCCATTATTCTTGCCGGGGGGGTTGCCACCATTGGTGAAAAGCTCAGATTCGATGTTGAGAAAAATTATAATAAATTTGTCTTTTCCGCTTTTAAGGGAACGACTAAAATTTTAGTTTCTGAAATATCAACAGCGGAAGGTGCTGTAATAGGGGCTGCCAGTCTGGTGTTGTAATCGCTTTGTTTTTGTATGGTTTATATAAAAATCCCGGGTCTTTTGAGACCCGGGATTTTTACTCTGGACTAGGATTTAAGCTCATTTTTGTTTTTCATGTTTTACGCATTCTCAGGAGTCGTAAACCATTGAAGATCACAATTAAAGATGCTCCCATATCAGCGGCTATTGCCATCCACAATGTTGCCAGGCCCAGGAGTGCTAAAACAATAAAGACAGCTTTAACTCCAATTGCAAAATAAATATTTTGTTTAATGATGTTGATGGTATTTTTAGAGTGTTGGATCAACCATGGCAGTTTGGATAGCTCATCTGACATCAGGGCGATATCGGCTGTTTCAATTGCAGCATCAGAACCTGCCACGCCCATGGCCACACCAAATTCTGCCGTGGCCATGGCTGGCGCATCATTGATGCCGTCTCCTATCATAACAACATGTTCATATTGGTCACGCAATTGCTGGACATAAGATACCTTGTCTTCCGGCAATAATTGGGCTTTATAGTCTATTTTAAGTTTTGCAGCAACCGTTCTGGCAGTCCCCTCATTATCGCCTGTAAGCATGATGAGTTTTTCCACCCCCAATAGTTTTAACCTTTGAATGGTATCATAAGCCTCGTTACGAATTTCATCTGCAATACTGATTAAGCCGCAGATATGATCATCACATCCTATTACCACAACGGAATGTCCCTGATTTTCAAACTCCAATGCCTTGTCGTGAACAATACACGCCTCATCTTTTGAAAGGTTGTCATGCACAAAGTTATGGCTTCCCAACCAATATCGTTTACCATTTATAAGACCTTGGGCACCTTTTCCCTGGATGATCTCAAATGACTCCGCCGTTTCAAACTTAATTTTTTGTGATTTTGTATGGGAAATAATAGCTTTTGCCAGGGGGTGGTCGCTGTTTATTTCCAATGCTGCGGCATTGGCTAATAGTTGTTCTTTTGTGTGGTTATCAAGTGGAACAACTTCTTGAATGGCGGGCTTTGCCTTGGTGAGAGTACCTGTCTTATCAAAGGCTATCACACGAACTTTAGCCGGTCGCTCCAGATAATTTCCACCCTTAATCAAGATACCGTTTCTTGCGGCACGGCTTAATCCTGCAACAATACTTACCGGTGTTGAAATAACCAATGCGCAGGGGCAGGCAATCACTAAAATAACCAAAGCCTCGTAGAACCAGCGGGACCAATCTCCATTGAATAATAGGGGAGGGAGAATAGCAATAAGTATGGCAAAACCGATCATGATGGGCGTATATCTTGCTGCAAATTTTTCCACCCATTGTTCCGTTGCGGCCTTTCGAGATTGTGCGTCTTCAATCATTGATATAATGCGAGCCAGGGTCGAGTCCTGGACAGATTTCATTACCTCAAATTCCAGTGTCTGGTCCCCATTTATGGTGCCTGCATAGATATTTGCGCCCACGTTTTTTTCGACTGGTAATGATTCTCCTGTGATAGGTGCCTCATTAATATAGCTGTTGCCCTTGGTGATTTTGCCGTCAAAGGGGATCCGTTCACCGGGTCTTACAAGACAGATGGTTCCAATTTCTATCTGGCCTAATGGTTTTTCAACTATTGAGTCGTCGGCATAAAATCTGGCCGTTTCAGGAGCCAGTGACATCAAAGATTTAATGGCTTTTCTGGCTCTTCCCACACTCCATGATTCAAGCAGTAATGCCAATGCAAACAAGGTACTGACAGCGGCGGCTTCAAACCATTGTTGAAGTGTGATTGCACCGATTACAGCTATTACCATTAATAGATTCATATCCGCTCGAAAGCGTTTTAAGGCATTTAATGCTTTTGGGAAGACAAACCAGGCTCCCAGGATTATTGCAAAACAATACAAAATAATTGAAGATAAGGGATATACATGATTGGCAGTATATTCTCCCCCGGATAAGGCATCCAGCCAGCCATCCATATAGGCGTGAATAGTATAGCCTGTGATCAAGAACAGGGCGCTGCCGCTTGCCATTAATGATTGACCATATCGGCCAAAAAAGGATTCAGAACTGTCTTTTGTAATATAGGATTCCCAGGGCTCTGCTTTAAAGCCTGATTTTTTAATCAGTGCAATTGCCTCGGTTTGATCAATCCTGGTTCCGGTCAGTGTAACAATAAGCTTTTCATTTAATACGTCAAAGTGCAATTGGTCTTCGGGAACCTTACCCCGCATCTCGGATTTTATTGCCCGGACTTCATCTATACAATCCATCCCATGTACTTTTAATACCGCATTTGCCATGATTCACCTATATATTGAGCATTTATGATATTAGGATCTAAGCCAACTTTATTAGTATATACCAGGCCCTTTCATTGGTTTGTTTACGGGCCGGGGGCGTTTCCAATTTTCATTTAATCCAGGGCCCTTCATTGCCCTGAGTGATGGCAGGGTGTGGTGCCGGCGCCATGTTTTATCCACGATTAAGTGCTGCTTGGGATCTAGTGGAAGTGGAAACTGCTGTTGTGCAGTGAACATATTTATAAATGCCAGTCGTTTGTAGAAGCTGCCGGTCTTATAAAATTTTTCGCCATTCTGGTACAAATAATTGAATATATAATGATTTAATTCTCCAATGTGGTGTATTGAAGTATTATTAATTTTTCTAACAATAAGTTTTGCAAGTTCTGTATTATGCCTGTTCCAGTGGAGCCAGGGTTTGTTTGTATAATAGTCGGTCAATATGGTTTTGGCAATTTTCAGCCTGATGGGAGCTTCCAGTTTTGCCTTATGGTATCTGTTGTTTCTAACAATATTTTTAGCTATATTAAAATAACTTTCTGGAAACTGCATTGGCATGCTGGGTTCTGTTATCAGCGGTGCCATACTTTTTGATTGTTCATTGGTGATTTTCCATACCCCAATCTTACTGTCGACATCCTTTGCATCCATGACTCTTAGATCCGGAACAAAGGGATAGCACATGTCATCATAAAGATTTTTGTATCTATCTGATAGTACTTCGTCTTCATCTATATTTTGGCTTCCCCCGGCTAAAATTTCGTAATATTTGTATATGAATTTATTATGCCCGTCATCTATATAGTTTTGGAAATTGTAATCGGGATTTGAAGCTTTATGAAATTTTAATCTATATTTATTTTTGGTTTTTTTAAGTGGAAACTTGATCGGAGTAAGGGATTTTTGTAAACGTTCATCAAATATTCCGCACATGGATAAACAAAAGGAGGCAAAAACATGACAATTATTAAAGTACAGGTTGAATTGCGGATAATTTTCTAATTTTTGAGTTTGTTCCAGGTGGCTGTGGTGTAAAAATCTTAATACATTCTTTGCGGCTGTTCGGCTTACAGGATAATGTAAGCCCTGCATAGTGCCTTGCTCATGAGTTTTGTATATTTTTTCAATGGTGATTTTAACCTTATGGGTAAGGCTGAACCATGCCCCATATGCTCCAATTATGCTGTAGCTTGACCTGGATTGGTTGTCTGCCATTGCCACGGTGAAAAAGGCATGTCCATGGTTTCCACACCGTGGGTTAAAGAAATAAGAGACTATATATTTTCCATCTTCGTTTAAATTAGATTTTATTGTTCCCCTTGAACCCATTTTTGCTCTCCATATAGCTTATATTAGAAATCGGTTTACATTGTAACTTTTTTTCTGAATGAAGTCTAAGGGTTACATGGTTTTGTTGTAAAAACAATTGTCTTATATGGAATCATATGATTATATTATTTTTTTAAAATAGTAAAAGTTAGTTTTTGTTCGTTGGGTATAAAAAAACAAATTATCTAAGGAGAGCAAGAATGAAAAAAGGATTCGTATTGGTACTATTGTCAACGATTTTGATCTGGGCCGGTTTTTTGGAGAACAGTTATGCAGTTTTTGAGGGTGATTTTGAATATGATTATGAAAGATATGTCATGGCTGATTATGATACCGGTGAATTTAAATCGTTTAACGGGGTTGATGGGGTGAAGATCGCCTATGTTAAATTTGATCGCCTGAATCAAGATTTTCTGGATGATAATGCATATAAGGGGGCAATTGTTATCCAGCATGGGGATACGGAATCTTATAAAAAATATGCAGAATTGATTTACGATTTGAAGATCTTGAGGCAGATGGGATTTCAGGTTTTTCTTATGGATTTGAGGGGGCAGGGATACTCTGAAAGAATGCTTAACAATAAGTATAAGGACTATGTTGAGGATTATGATGACTACGTGACCGATTACACAACCTTTATCGATACAATCGTCCAAGAAAATAATCCGCCCCAGCTGTTTGCCGTCAGTCACTCCCTGGGTGGATGGGTTACTTTCAGGTTCATGGAAGACAATCCAGATACATTTGACGGAGCAGTTCTGTGCTCACCCATGCTGAAGCCTTGGACAGGTGGTATGAGTGAAAATACAGCATATAAAATTGCAGAGACTGCCGTGAAACTTGGAATGGGAAAGCTCTATGCCCTCGGAGAATCTTTTTTCGGTGAAACCCTTGGACCCAGAAACAAGTTTTTTATGAAAGCCAAATTTGAAGACAATAAAGTTACAACCAGTGAAGTCCGGTGGACAAAATGGAATGATGTTCTCCAGGAAAACGACAATGAATTGGACGTGAATGGCCACACCTTCAATTGGATCTATGAAGCGATCGATTCTTCAAGATACGCAAGGGATCATGAAAATGCATCTGTTATTAAAACACCAATGGTCATATTTGAAGCCCAAAACGATTTGATAGTGGATACATCGGTTTTTCCAGGTATTTGTGAAGCTATCAATAATGCCGGTGGCAATTGTGATAATCTGCCATTTGGGTTTGAGTCAAAACATGAACTTTTCATGGAGCAGGATATTTTAAGGGACGAGGTGGTGAATCAAACCATCTCTTTTATTCTGGATCATTCGGCCTATTAAAATTGTGCCGGTCTTTTTTTAAATGAATGGTTCCATGGTGATGGTTCCATGGCATGGTAAAAAAAATCCCCTTGGTGGTTGCACCAAGGGGATTTTTCTATATTCTTTGAATCTTGCTGGGTTACTGGGTAGGATCTACAGCCAGTTGGCGGGTTAACCATCCTGATTTATGGGAGGTTAACAGGGCATAGGGTTGGATCCAGAACAGGCCAAGAAATGCGTAGAACCCGTACAGATAGGACCATAATGCATTGAAATCCCGGTATTTCCAGATGTATAGGCCTGCTGGAAGACTCTGGACGATCAGGGCACCGACGATAAGGCTCAGTCCGGTGTATATGGTATCCAGAGGGAGCACCCACCAGGTCAGAATCAGCAGGATGGGGGCTTTAACCAGGGACAGCCACTCGGACAGCAGATTAATTCGTGCCCCCAGCATGGAACCTTTTCTGAACCTGCGGAAGGCAAAGCGGCTCATGGCCAGGGTTTCCCTCACATTGCTTCGTCCCCAACGCAGGTACATTTTGCATAAAGGGGTATATTTTTCCGGGATATCGGTATAAACCATGGCATTTTGCTGGAACAAAACATGGTAGCCTTCCCTCAGGATGAGGTTGGTTATGGCTTGATCCTCACCAATGTTGGAAGGGTTGCCGCAGTATTTTTGGTTCAACCATTCGTCAAGGACTTTCATGACAATATCCCGACGATAGGCGGCAAGGGCTCCAGGAGTACACATGACTGTGTTCACCATGCTTTGACTGGCTCTTATGAAGTCAAAACTGTATACAAACACCACATCCAGCATGCGGGGGATAAACCCTTTGTCCTTGTTGAGTACCCGGACGTTACCGGCAACGCCCCCGACTATCTTGTCTTTGACAAGGGGGGCAACCATATGTCTCAAGGTCATAGGATCAACCACGGAATCACTGTCCACCGTGATCAGGATATCTCCTGTGCTTTTTTTGAAACCTGCGTAAAGGGCGTGGCGCTTACCCTGGTTGTGATCCAGTCGAATGGCTGTCAGGCCGCTGCCCAGGTCTTGTTTTGCCTTTTTTATCCATTGCCAGGTATCGTCCTGGCTGCCGTCATCTACGGCGATCAGCTGTAGCTTTTTTTTTGGATATTTGCTGGTAGCCAGGCTTTTCAGGGTGTTGTACACCTGGGCGCCCTCGTTGAATGCAGGGACTACCACCGTGCAGCGTGGCAATGCAAAATAATTGCAGTCAGGGGTAGGGCGATATCGGGCCGTTAGAACAACCCGCCATATTAATTCTGCTACTGCCAGGAATAGTAGTATTCCCCAGATTGAAAATGCCGGTCCCATCCACGGGCGACTTACAAGCTGGAAGGGGTGTCGACCCCAGACCATTTCAATTGTTATGCCTATGCATGCGATACATACAACGGCTATTAATTTAAGAATTTTATTTCCCCGGTTAGATGAGTTGGGAAGAGAATGATTGTCGTGGGGAAGTTTCTTTTTCTTTTTATCAGTATTCGTATAATTAATTTCTTTCAATGAAGGGCTCAGTAAAAATCCCATATCTATGTATACCTTATTAAGTTAATAATGTATCAAATTTAAATTGTCCTATTGTTTCCTATTGTTTAGCCCCGAATTATACTCTTATTTTACGGGTTTGCAAGAACTTTTTTTTTTATGGAAGGGGTTGATATTTAAAAAGATATGCTTAGTAGAGCTCTCCGGAGTCATGCAACACATTCTCAAGTTTTTGTTAAAAACCCCCGATCTCTATATATAAACCCAGGGTTTTAAAAAAAGGGGGAGATGTGCCATGGTTTCCGTGCAAACAAATTTATATGTTTTATCCGGTGTTAAAAAGTTTTCTTTTCAGAGAACAGGCCAGGTTCTAAATAAACAGAATAAATTGGATTATTCTGTTAAAAGTGAAGTTTTTCAGTTCAGCTTGCTGGCTAAAACAGATACCCGGCAAAAGTTAAGCGATCAGAACGCAATTTTTTATTTTAATCAGTTAAGCAAAGAAGATAAGGCTTCTTTATTGTATGAGGGTAATCCAATTTCTGAGCTTTCCGTTGATGAAGCCGGTGCGCTTGTTGAAGAGGATGGTTATTTTGGAGTCGATAAGACATCCCAGCGTATTATCGATTTTGTGATAAAGGGAGCGGGGGGAGATCTGTCTAAATTGAAAGCAGGCCGGGAAGGTGTTCTGAGGGGATTTAGTGAGGCTGGAAAGGCGTGGGGTGGTGAGCTTCCTGATATCAGTTACAAAACAATTGAACGAGCCATAAAAGTTCTAGATGAAAAAATTGCCGATCTTGGTGGAAATACTACAGGGATAACCGTCTGAGTGATATGTCGTAAAAAGTGTTGCATTTTTTAAACCAATGTGCCAGATAAAGATATTGATAATTGAATTTAAGGGTGATGCTCCATGGTTGAAAATGAAATCGATATATTGCTCAAAAGAATTTTAGATGTCACCGGGATCAGTTCCCAGGCAGATCTTGCAAAAGAGCTTGGTATTAATCGATCCGGCATCACCCATGCCAGAAATAAAAATAAGATTCCCGAAAAATGGATCGTCAAGCTGTATCGAAGATTCAAGCTCAATCCCGAATGGATGGAAACAGGCGTGGGATCGGTTTTTCTTAACACCGATTCCGGTTATGATATCGCATATAAACAGATACCCAAGGTGGCGGCTCGCTTATCGGCCGGAACCGGTTCCTTTGAGTGTGATCAACAAATTTGCGAGTATTTGTCTTTTCAATCTTCCTGGCTTGCCAGAAAAGGATCTGCTGCCAGTATGGTGGCCATGGAAGTCTTTGGAAACAGCATGGAGCCGGTTATCCGGGAGGGAGATACCGTTCTGATCGATCAGTCCCAGAACAACATCATAGCCGGTGCTATCTATGCTGTGGGGGTGGAAGATACCATTCTGGTAAAACGTCTTGAAAAACATCCGGATAAGCTTGTTTTATCCAGCGATAATAAAGAATTTGCGCCCATCTATCTGGATGCACCGTCATTGTCAAAGGTGCGGATTTTGGGCAGAGTGATCTGGAGCTGTCGGGAATACCGGTAGTTTTTTTTTGGGGTCTTGCGTTTAGTTTTTTCAACAACAGATGAATTTATTAATCAAAAAGGAAATATCATGCAACCGACTAAAAGAAATATAGGTGACAAGATTATCATTGGAATTGCGGTTTTTCTCTGGGTGTTGGGATTGTTGGTTGCCGGTAGTGACAGTATTTATATGCCCTGGTTAAATGCTGTCGGTGCCCTTGTCTTTTTTGTGGTAAATCTCTGGCTTTCCCGGGTGCTGCCAGGATTTGAGAAATCCGGTTCAATTGTTTCATCTTTTTGTATCGGTAAAAACAAAGGTTTTGACAAGGCCCCTGGGGAAAACAGATTGCCAAAGAAAATATCCGGTATGTCCAGGCGGAGAATCCTGGGTGATTTGAATATATATTCATAATATTTAAGTGCAAATATCTATGGCTGAAGTTTATAAAAATTTTAATTTTCATAATATTTTTTAAATAAAATCTAAAAAATTTGTATGGTTTTTGATGTTTTACCCTTTAATCTTTTGTGAAATTTAAGTAAATACTTGTTTCTACTAATGAATAAGTATTCAATTTACAGGGGGTATAAATTCTGCTACAAGTAAATCGTGTTTTATTGGTTTTGTATGAGTGTACAGTTGATGTTGTAACAGGCTGTTCTTTGTTCAAACAGAACGGCGTTAAAACAATGAAGGGAGTTAAATATGAGTTTTCAAGCCAAACTTTCCTCAGGGGAATTTGCCGTACTCGCAGAGATGAACACCCCCAAGGGAGTCGATATATCAGATCTTATTACTAATGTAAGATATTTGAAATCAAGAATCGATGCCATCGCAATTCCGGATATGGATAATGGTGTTATGCACATGAGTGCATTGGCCGGCGGGGCGCTTATGAGTCAGCAGGGTATTGAACCCATGATCCATGTATATGGTCGTGATCGTAACAGAATGGCACTCCAGGGAGATCTTTTGGCAGCCCATGTGCTGGGGATTCATAATCTTCTGGTGGTCCAGGGCGAAGAGATGGTTAATGGTGATCACCAGGAAGCAACCACGGTGAATGATCTGGATGAAATAGCTCTTCTCCAGATGATAGGTTCCCTGACCCACGGCACGGATATGGCAGGGTTTGAGCTCAAGGGAATTCCGAAGTTTACTCTTGGGTGTGCTGTTGCCCCTCTGGCCGATGATGCGCAACTTGAAAAAGAGGTTGAATCCGCCCGGGAAAAAATCGATGCCGGCGCCCAATATATTATGCTGCCGCCGGTATTTGATACTGCTTTTTATACACATATGATCGATGCCTTTAAAGTTTTGAATGTCCCGGTGATCGCCTCAGTTTTGCTTTTGAAAAACGTGGGTATGGCTAGATATATTTCCATTAATGATCCCAATTGCCGACTTTCAGAGGATACCATCCGCCGTATTCGAAAAGCAAAAGACCGCGAGAACGAATGTATTAATATTGCCGGCGAGATTATCTGTTCTCTCAAGGAGACAGCCCAGGGAGTGAAGATTTCAGCCCTTGGCTGGGAAGATAGGTTGCCGGCCATTCTGGATAGTGCCGGTCTTTAGGGAAACGTGATTAACCAACTTTTCCGTTTACATTTTGTATGGGACATACAGGTGGCGGATATCCATATTAAAATTATAGGTTACACATGCAAAAGCTTAATAAAAAAGACGATAAGCAGTCAGGCTCCGAACGTGTGCTTGTTATCGGCGGCGGTGTGGGCGGGATCCGGGCAGCTCTAGATTTAGCTGAATCCCGACGTGATGTTCTGCTGATAGATAAATCATATAGCATTGGCGGTTTAATGACACAGTTGGACCGCACTTTTCCAACCAATAATTGCGATTTGTGTACGGTTTCTCCTTTTTTGTCTGCCAGTGGCAGGGAACGTTATCTGGATATCAAACCCATGACCCGGATTGAAGAGTTGACCGGGCAGGCAGGCAATTTTACTGCAACCCTGGTTACTGAACCAAGGTATATTGATATCGATAAATGTACGGGTTGCGGGGAGTGTGTTCAAAAATTTCCAGAAGCGGTCAGGTTTACGCCGGGGCTTGATCCAAGAGCTCCTACCTGTATGAGGTATCCCCAGGCGACTCCCTACGCTTTTTCCATTGATATGGCAAAGGTGGAGGATATCAGTCAGATCCAGAAAGTCTGCAAGGCTGACGCCATTTTATCCCATGATGAGGTCCAAAAGACCCGGATAAAAGTCGGGTCGGTGGTGCTGAGTGTGGGGGCAGAGCTTTTTGATCCATCTGTTTTAGATAATTATGGTGGTGGGCAATGTCAAAATATCGTTACCGGTCTTGAATATGAACGAATTATGTCGGCTTCCGGCCCCTTCCAGGGAAGTCTTGTCCGGGTGTCGGATAATAAACAGCCCAAAAAAATTGCCTGGATTCAATGTGTGGGTTCCAGGGGAATTAATGAGGCGGATGTGCCCTATTGTTCAGGGGTTTGTTGTATGTATGCCCTGAAAGAGGCTATGGTTACCAAGGAACGTTTTGAAGAAGATATTGAAACCACTATTTTTTACATGGATATGCGGACCCATGGAAAAGATTATGAACGATATTTCAATCGGGCCAAGGACGAATATAAGGTAAGAATGATTCGTTCCCGGCCCCATTCCATTATCGAAAATTCAAGTACCAAGGATCTTTCAATTACCTATGCCCTGGAAGAAGAAGCGGTTCAAAAAACTGAAGATTTTGACATGGTGGTTCTTTCAACCGGATTCAGGGCAGGAAAGGATGCCACCGATCTGGCATCAAAATTGGGTATCGATTTAAATGAACACAATTTTGCTAAAACAGATCATTTTAATTCGGTGAAAACCTCCAGGCCCGGCGTTTATGTCTGCGGAGTTTATGAAAGTCCCAAGGATATTCCGGAAACCATGGTCCAGGCCAGTGCGGCAGCTTTAATGGCTTCTGCTAATCTTCCGGTTATTTGCGCCGATGAAAAAATAGAAGATTTTTTTCCCAGGGAACGGGATGTGACGGGGCAAGAGGTTAAACTCGGTGTCTTTGTCTGTGATTGCGGAATTGATATCGGTGGTGTAGTGGATGTCGGTAAACTGATCGATTATGTAAAAACAAATTCAGATGTGGCTGTTGCAAAAGCCGTTGGACACGGTTGCTCTGCCGAATCCATGGCCCAGATTGAATCCTTGATTTTAGAACATGGAGTCAACCGGGTGGTCATAGGAGGATGTTCTCCAAGAACCCATGAAAGTAAATTTCAGGATCTTTTAAGGCGGGTGGGACTTAACCGGTATCTGGTGGAAATTGTTAATTTGCGTGATCAAAATACCTGGGCCCACAGAGGCCAGCCCAGGCAGGCCCAGGAAAAAGCTTGTAAGCTGTTACAAATTGGTATCAGCGGTGTCCGGAAAAACCGTCCCTTGATGGAAAATACTCTTCCCATGAGTCAGAATGCGTTGGTTATAGGCGGTGGAGTTACCGGAATGACATCTGCCTTGAAATTGGCAGACCAGGGAATATTGACTTATATTATTGAACGGGCACCCGCCCTTGGTGGATTGGCCAGATCCATTCGTAAAACCATTGAAGGCGAGGATGTGGGTGCTTTTGTGGCCAGACTGGTTGAAAAAGTGATGGCCCATGAAAATATCCATGTGATGACTCGTTCCATCGTTGTTGATCACAGCGGGATGCCGGGATTGTTTAAAACCGGTATTCAAACAGGGTTGCGCATGAATTATATGTCAATTGATCATGGAGTCACCATTCTGGCCACAGGTGCCCTTGCAAATCGACCGGGGGAGTATGGCCTGGGGACCCTTGATGGGGTTGTAACCCAGTTGGAGCTGGATTTCATGCTGGAAGATGACACGGAAAAAATAGCTGCCATGGACCAGGTGGTTATGATTCAATGTGTGGGTTCCAGGGAAGAAAATAATCCCAATTGCTCCAGAATCTGCTGCCAGGCTGCCATGAAAAATGCCCTTCGTATCAAGCAAATTAATCCGGAAACCCAGGTTTTTGTATTATATCGTGATATCAGAACCTATGGATTCCAGGAAGATTATTATAGAGAAGCCAGGAACCTGGGGGTTAAATTTGTTCGATATTCATTAAATACAAAACCTTTGGTCACACAGGAAGACGGCAGGTTTTATGTTCGTGTTTATGACTTTATTCTGGGGCAGAAGATTGAAATAGAGGCAGATTGTCTGGCTTTGAGTACCGGTCTTGTTGCCGATGATGAAACCACGGAAGATCTTGCCATGATGTTTCATCTGCCAAGGACATTGGATCATTATTTTTTAGAAGAGCATGTAAAATTAAGGCCCGTTGACATGGCGGTCAGAGGAGTCTTTATTGCCGGTACCATCCATTCGCCTAAGACCATCCGGGAAAGTGTTACCCAGGCCCTTGCAGCTGCTGGCCGGGCCCAGACCCTTCTGGCTAAAAAAGAGATCAATCTGGGTGCTGCCGTCGTCCGTGTGGATAAAGATAAATGTGCATCCTGCCTGGTTTGTGTGAGGGCATGTCCCTTCGACATTCCCTTTATCAATGCCGATGGATATTCACAGATAGATCCTGATAAATGCCAGGGTTGTGGTGTTTGTGCGGCGGATTGTCCGGCAAAGGCGATCCAGCTTCTGACCTATGAAGATGATCAGATTCTGGCAAAACTAGATGGTTTATTTGAGAGGGTTAACTAATGGAAAATTATGAACCGGAAATTGTTGCATTCTGTTGCCATTATTGTGCATACACGGCTGCTGATATGGCCGGAAGTAAAAGAATATCATATCCGGCCAATGTAAAGATCATCCGGGTGCCCTGTACCGGTAAGGTGGATGCTATTCATATAATGAAAGCCCTTGAAAAAGGGGCTGACGGAGTTTATGTGGCGGGTTGTCTTGAAGGTGACTGCCATTTTAAAACCGGCAATGCCCGGGCCAGACTCAGGGTTGCCAGGGTCCAGAAAATTCTTGAGGATCTGGGATGGGAAAAAGAAAGGGTGGCCATGATCAATATGTCCGCCGGAATGGGGGAACGATTTGCCAAGACCGCCTTTGAGTTTACTGAAAAAATAAAAAGTCTGGGCCCCAATCCCATTTCCCAAGGCAAAATAGAAGTGCAGGCCGTCAGCTAAATATAAATATTTTGGAGAAAAAAAATGATAACAGCAGAACAAAAACCAATGCAGGAAATCATCCAGTATCTGGCGCCCTATAGTAAAATTCTTCTGGTCGGGTGTAATGAATGTGTCACTGTCTGTGCGGCCGGTGGTAGAAAAGAGGTGGGTTTGTTGGCCTCGGCCCTTCATCTGAACAGTCTTAAACAGGGAAAAACCATAGATATTAAAGAAATAACTTTGGAAAGACAATGTGATCCCGAATATGTTGAAGAGTTGACCTCTTATATCGATGCTGCGGATGCCGTTCTTTCAATGTCCTGTGGATGCGGGGTCCAGACCATTGCCACAAGATTCAAGCAGGCCCATGTTTATCCGGCTGTGAATACTAAATTTATGGGGGCCTCCCTTAGCCAGGGCGTTTGGGCGGAAAGATGTCAGGGATGTGGAGATTGCATGCTGGGAATCACAGCGGGGATCTGTCCTGTATCCAGATGTTCTAAAAGCTTGTTGAACGGACCCTGTGGGGGGACTTCCAATGGTCAGTGTGAAATAGGTCCTGAAACCGATTGTGCCTGGAGACTGATCTGGGAGCGGCTCAAAGAGCTTGGTATTGAGGGTCGGTATGAAGCATTGGTTGACGCAAAAGACTGGAGACCTGCCGGTGGCGCTGGACCTAGAAAAATTATCAGAGAGGATTTGGCATTATGAAAACGGAAAGCAGACTGGAAAAAGTATTGGCATCTGGGGCAATGGCAGTTACTTCCGAGGTGGGCCCACCCAGGGGAGTTGATCCTGAAATCGTGAGAAAAAAAGCAAATATGATCAAAGATCATGTGGATGGTATTAATGTCACCGATAACCAGACAGCCATGGTCAGGATGTCTTCAATGGCTGCCGGTATCATCATTAAACAGATGGGCCTGGACCCCATTATTCAGATGGTCACCCGGGATCGAAACCGTTTAGCCATGCAAAGCGAAGTTATCGGTGCTGCTGCCTTTGGTATTGATACCATGCTTTGTCTTTCCGGTGATCATCCAAAATTTGGTGATCATCCCATGGCAAAAGCTGTATATGATATTGATTCGGTTCAGCTTATAAAGGCCGTGAAAGATATGCGAGATGAAGGAAAGTTCCAGGGAGGAGCTGATATGAAAGCCCCTCCAAAAATGTTTATCGGGGCTGCCGCCAATCCTTTTGCAGATCCCTTTGAACTTCGGGTCATGCGTTTGGCTAAAAAAGTTAAAGCAGGTGTTGACTTTGTCCAGACTCAGTGTATTTTTAACCTTGAGAAATTTGAAGAGTGGATGAAGGGTGTTGAAGACCGTGGATTGGATAAACAAGTTCATGTTCTTGCGGGTATCACCCCCATGAAATCTGTTGGCATGGCCCGATATATGAAAAACAGGGTGCCTGGGATGGATGTGCCAGACGAAGTTATTAAACGGCTGGCAGGGGTGAGCAAAGAGCAGCAGCCTGAAGAAGGTATTAAAATTGCCGTGGAATCCATGGAAAGACTTAAAGAAATAAAGGGTGTTCATGGTTTTCATATCATGGCCATCGAATGGGAGGAACGGGTTGCCGAGATCGTTGAAAAAGCAGGAATGTACCCAAGACCCCAAGTTTAAAAAAGAGGATAACTTAAAGTCCCTGCAGGACTAAAACAAAAGGAGACCTTAACATGAGCGAAAAAAAACTCATTTTAGTCGTTGATGATGATCCGGATCTGGTAGAAGCCGTATCCATGAAAGTTGAAGCAAAGGGATATAGAGTCGCAAAAGCCTACGACGGTGTAGAGGCCATGGATAAGATCAAGGAAGAAAAACCCGCCGTGGTTATCCTTGATGTTATGATGCCTCGTAAAAACGGATGGGAAGTCTGTGAAGAAATAAAAAACAACAACGAACTTAAAAGTATTGCTGTGGTTTTGTTGACAGCCGTAGCAGATTCGGTAAAAACAACCAGTTATACCCACCATGATGGGAAAACTACCCTTGCCGATGATTATGTTCCCAAACCCATCGATTTGGATGAACTGATGGAGATTGTTGGTGATCATTGCAGTTAAGAGCCTTTGTTTAATTTGCCCTGTTCATCCGGGTTGGATATCAGGGAAGGCGTATAAAGCCTTTCCTGATATTGTATCTGCCTGGATCCAGGGGTGAGATTGTATTATTCCTATGGGTTTTCCACAAATTAGAATTAATGGTATTCGCCTGAATTCCGGGTTGATTCAAGATCTTGAGTTTCCTGTTGTCGAAAAGACAGGAAAGTGTTTGACGCTTTATCAGGATTTTGCCAAAGCCAGGATAAATATTTGCTGTCTTGGACTTTTGACCGATACCCTGGGAAGTTATCTGTTTTGTTGCCACGATATAGAGTCGGTTAGAAAATCGGATTTAAAAGGTTTGCCTTCCCCTGGAACCAGGAACCTTGATCTTTCTTCCAATGTCAGTATTGTATCGGTTTATCCCCACCATTGCCGCCTGAACACCCTGGGTTTTTTAATTGGGCTTTTTGGTAAAAACCAAATTGCCTTCCAGCAGATGGTATCTTCCAATGCCATGATATCTTTTGTCATTAACGAAGTTGATCAAGAAAGGGTTTTGGCCTTGCTTGCGCTGGCGTTTGATCTGCCTTCCACCCATACGCCTTTTCAACAAAATTTTGCCGGTGAGACGGCTGCCTTTGTCAAAAAACGGTATCCGGAAACCAGTGCCACCTATGTTGAAAAAAAAATAAAAACCTATGGGATACAGATGGATAGCAATCTTTCGATGTTCGAAATTTGCTTTAACCCCAATCTTGCGGATCATTTGCAAAGCTGTGGTGATGGACTTGGGGCTCTTGGGGAAGTTGTAAAAAAATTTTATTTTACCACTGCCATGACCAAGCAAAAGGATGCCTGCCATCTGTTTTGCCTGACAGATCCTTTAACATCCCGGGACAGACAAGATTTTTTTTCCAAGGTCCAGGCTGTCCGGGGAATTGATTTTTGCGAGCCTGTCCTTGTTGATCTCATAGGTTTCCATGGTCCCCATTTCGGAGACAGGTTTGGTGTATTCAATACGGCCATGGATTGTTTAAAGAAAGCCTCCCTGGAGGTGTTGCTGGCAGGTTGCACCGGTGCCAGTATCTGTATGGTTCTGCCCGTGGGCCAGGGACAAAAGGCCATCCCCGCATTGTCCAAAGGATTTGAAACCCCATGAATTCTGATTCAAAATTTGTTTCACAAGAACTATTCTGGCAGACTCGTATTTTTGATTCATTGCCCTATCCCAGTGTGGTGATCGCTCCCGATAGAAGTATAGTTGGTGCCAATAAAAAATTTTATGATATCTATAAACTTTCCAGCGAAGATATCCTGGGGAAAATGTGTTTTCACACTTTTTTATATAAGGATACCCCCTGTAATTCCGAGGATTGTCCCATATCAAAGGTGGTTAAGAATAAAACCAGCCATTCTTATACCATTAAACATCAGTACAAGTGGGAAGAACGGGTTTTTTCTCCCATTTTGGATGATGATGGTCAGGTGGCCTTTGTGGTATCCAGCATTACGGATATTACCCGGACCAAATCCCTTGAAAACCAGCTTATCGGAGTGAAAGAGTTCATAAGCCGGGTGATGTATTCTTCAGCTTCTGCCATTGTGGCAGCCGATCGCCAGGGTAATATTGAGGTGATGAATTCCGTGGCAAAGGAATTGTTCGGGGATTATAACGAGGGCGCTGGCAAGATCAGGCATACAGAGCAGCTCTATCCACCGGGTAAAGCCAAGGAAATAATGCAGATGCTTCGTAATGAAAAGATCGGGGGTAAAGGAAAGTTGATCATCCCCCGAACTCTTATCGTCAATGCCAGGGGCGAAGAGGTAGAGGTGGAAATGTCTGCGGCCATTATCTATGATGATACCGGGCAGGAATCTGCCACCATGGCCATCTATAATGATCTGAAAGACAAAACCAAGGTGGAAAAAGAGCTTAAATATACCCAGAGCCAACTGATACAATCGGAAAAAATGGCTTCCCTGGGTCAATTGGCTGCAGGTGTTGCCCATGAAATTAATAATCCCCTTACAGGTGTATTGTTTTATGCAAGCCTGTTGTTGGAAAAAGAGAATCTGGATGGCGGGGCCAGGGAAGATTTAAATTGTATTGTCGAAGATGCCAATAGATGTAAGAATATTGTAAAAAATCTTCTTGTCTATAGTCGTAGTATGGATTCCAATAAAAATATAGTCCAAATCAATGAGATTGTGGAACAGAGTCTGAGTCTGGTCCGGGATCAAAAAAAACTTAGAAATATTAAGATTGTCCGGTATCTGGCAGATGAGATGATGCTTATCAATGCCGATACCAATAAGCTTAATCAGGTAATCATTAATCTTGTCATCAATGCCGCAGATGCCATGAATGGCAGCGGTAAAATTACCTTGAATACTTACAGAGACAAACTTCACAAAAAAGTTTTTCTGGAAATCAAGGACACAGGAGAAGGGATTTCCCTGAAAAACCTGTCCAAGATTTTTGACCCGTTTTTTACCACAAAGGAGGTGGGAAAAAGCACAGGACTTGGTTTGAGTATTGTTTACGGGATCATAGAAGAGCATGATGGCAGCATCAGTGTTAAGAAAACAGGGGCCCATGGAACCACTTTTATTATGGAATTTCCCATGTATATCCCCCAGGAAGAAGGACCGGCTCTATGTAGCCCTTCTTCCTATAAATGATGTAATCCAATAAAAATGGAAAAACAGTGGAATCAAAAAATAAACGAGAAAAATTTCAAAGTCCCCTTTCCGAGGTATCGTTGAAGCGGATTATTAAAGATGTTTTTTTTAAGCCACGGGTGTTGGTGGTTGATGATGAAGAACGCATTCAAAAGGCTTGCCAGCGATTGCTATCGGAGGAAGGTTGTGAGGTGAATGTTGCCCAGAATGGGATTCAGGGACTTAAGATGATTGAGGAAAAGCATTATGATATTGTGCTTTTGGACTTGATGATGCCCGGCATGTCGGGTTTGGATGTCCTTTCCGATCTTAAATCCAGGCATCCGGATACCGTGGTCATCATAATCACCGGATATGCCACCCTGGAGCATTCCATTAAAACCATGAAAAAGGGGGCCTTTGATTTTTTACCCAAACCGTTTACCCCCCAGGAACTTCGGGTGGTGATCGCCAAGGCCATCGAATCCATCCGGACCCTCCAGGATATTACCACGGAAAAATCACGCATGCGAGTGATGATTAATACCTTAAGAGAGGGTGTTTTAACCACTGATCACCAGAAACGGGTGGCCCTTGCCAATCCGGCTTGTTTAAAGATGTTTGATTGCCATAAGCGATCTGTGATTGGGAGTTTAGTGTCAGATGTTATTGATGAATCCACTGTTCTTGGTATGATCGACAGGGCCAGTGCCCAGCCAAAGGAGATGTTTTCAGAAATTACCGAAGAGGTTTGTGTGCCCATGGGAAAAGGCAGGCAAGATCTTGTTATCGGTGTCCGGTGTATTCCTTTCCGGGACCGGTTGAACCGGAATTTAGGGATAGTTACAGTTTTCCATGATATTACAGCCTTGAAAAAAGTGGATCAGCTCAAATCGGATTTTGTTTCCATGGTGGCCCATGAAATTAAGAGTCCTTTAAATTCCGTCCTCATGCAGTTAAATGTGGTTTTAGATGGTCTGGCAGGGGAGTTGACCGATAAACAACAAGACATTCTGAGCCGAAGTTCTGCGAAAATCAAGTCTCTCAGCCAATTGGCTTCTGAACTTTTAGATCTATCCAAGATTGAATCGGGTTTGATTAACCAGGAGCGTGAAGAATTGAACCTGGAAGAAATGATGAAGGAGCATGTTAAACTTTACCGGAGCAAGGCGGATGCAAAATCCATTCATTTGATTTGTAAGCCTTCTGTCAAGAGCACCTTTATCATGGGAAATAAAATCAATATGGAAGAGGTCTTGTCCAATTTGATTTCCAACGCCATCAGGTATACTCCCAATGGCGGTAAGATTGAAGTATGGGCCGATGAAAACTGTGATTGTGCCATGATCCATGTGGCAGACACAGGTTTTGGAATTTCTCCCGACGCCCTGGAAAATATTTTTGAGCGGTTTTATCGGGAAAAAAATGAAAAAACACGGTATATAAACGGAACAGGGCTTGGGCTTGCCATAGTGAAAAGTATTGTGGATTCCCACCATGGTACCATCCAGGTGGATTCTGTGGTGGACCAGGGGACACATTTTACAATCAGCCTACCAAGGACCGTTTATAAAATTTAAACCCGATATAAATGTGGATGATTTATCAAAATTATATAAAAATCAGGAAGGTATATTACTTTAAGTTATGACATTTGCTCAAATGTTGGAATCTCGCAGGTCCATTAGAAATTACAAAGATAAATTGGTCTCCCTAGAAATCATTAAGGATATGATAAAGCAAAGCGCTCTATCTCCTAGTGCAAGCAATGAGCAGCCGTGGAAATTTATCATTGTTAATGACAAAAAAATGCTGAAAAAAATATCCGATGAGAGCAAAAAAAATATTCTTGCCCGCATTGCCGGCAATCCAGATGATCCGACAAAAGGATATGAAGGCATGTTGCAAAATGAGTCCTTCAATGTATTTTACAATGCCCCATGCCTGGTAATTATCCTTGGCCCATCGGGTTTGAAAAATTTATACGTGGATTGTGCATTGGCTGCCAGCTATTTTATGATGGCGGCAACTTCCCGGGGTCTTGGAACATGCTGGGTAAATCTTGGCAGCCAAATTAATGACCCCAAAATGATAGAGGAGTTGGGTATTCCGGATAATTGCCAAATTATCGCTCCCATCATTTTAGGCTATCCAGCAAAAATTCCCCCTGTCCCCAGGAGGAAAGATCCGCAAATTCTTAAAATCATCAGATAATTCATAGGGATTGTGTCCATCTGACAAATTGGATGCAAGTGCCGGGTATAGTCCAAACACGGATTTAATTATACGTTATTTCCAAAAACTACTATTATCACCTATACCTGGCATTTATTTTCCTGATTTCGGATGACCGATCGGATATTCCGAATGTTTCAAATCTTTGTAAGAAACGAAATGCTGCAACTTTGCCGGGTGCTTTTCAGTGGGTTGTTTAGTTGTACTAAATGAAAACACAAAAATAGCAAATATAAAGAGAAGAATACTAAAACTCATCTTTTTGATGGCGGTTGAACCGGCATCTTTCCACTCCCCAGATACAAAGCTCCAAAAATTTGAAGTTAAAATTATGAAAACCATAAATAGAGGCCAGATGATGGTTGGAGCAAAACTTCCTCCGATTTCAGCACTGGCAGCACTAAAAAGTATTAATGACCCCCAAAAGCCAATACCCATCAACAAAAGATAAAACCAGTAAATACCAGTTTTAGCTGTTTTGATCTTCCCCAAACTCTTTCTTTTGATATTGAGATACAAAAAATACAATACATATGGAATCCATGCCCCGCTAAATATAATCACCCAGGCAATCGTATTTGCTGGAAGCGATTCCACTTTAAAAAGGTTGATTGCAAGATTCGATACAATAGGGTTTACATATATATATGAAAGGCCTTGACAAACGCTGCCTACACCGGCCAAAACAGCAAACAACACACCCACCAAAAGATAACCTTCTTTTAACTTATTGGGAGAACTATTTGATCTGGCCACATCCCTTGCAGCTCCTGCTACCGCCCCAAAAATCACGGCGACAATAAATATTAAAACGCCAAATAATTGTATATAGCTATAAAGAGTCCCCATCACATCCCGATGCCACAAAATCGGAATTAAAGCGGAACCGGCAGTCCCCATGGAAATATTAATAACAAAATTCAGCCCGATCCCGATATGCTTGAACGCAAGGGAGAAAAATATCTGGCCAAGACCAAAAAGGATTCCTCCTCCCACCATTATTAATAAAATTTTATGATCTAAATGGGAAAGTATGTTTAAGGTTTGCGGAGCCATGATCAATATACTTACCCATGGCAAAATCAAAAAACCGAAAAAGGAAAAACACAACCAGCGATTTTC
>JAAELK010000527.1 GCA_024226935.1 Desulfobacteraceae bacterium | reverse complement strand
AGTTGTATCTTAAAGCGTTAAGAACGACAGACTCCTAGATCAGCAGTTGTATTATCACCATTCCGTATAGCTCTTACGGTTGCAATTTCAGCCCCATTATTAATAAACTTTAAATCTGCAATTGGACTATCCGTTGTTCTATTTCCTTCGAGTTCAAATGCTGGCGCTGTTTCTGCTTCCAATATAGATAAGGAAAGATATCTAGAAAAACCTGGAACTATACCTGGATTAGACGTTCCTATTCCGACATTTCCACCTAGTTTATTTAAAGTAAGATCAGTGGCATTTGCTGTTTGTCCATCTCTAAAAGCACTAAAATCAACCCTTGTGTTTTCAATGCTAATATTGAAACTGCCTCCAGTATTAGTATCATATCCTTTTTCATAACCAAATAAAGTTCTTCCAAATTGATCTCCTATTAGTCCTAACGCCGGACCAAAGTTTGTGTTTGGGGCAGCAAATAATGCAACATGATTTGTGCTAAACAATTCCGTTATATCATTTACTTGAAATCTTTGAATATTAGAATTGAAAGAAGTATTACCTATTCCGAATTTGGAATTTGTATCATCGAATTTGAGACCACTATTAGTGATGGCATCAAAATACGATTCAAAGTATTGCTGCCAATTATAATTCGTATTGTGAACCCAATTCATGTGTTGATATGCCGGTTTTTCTGCAGCCCATCCTTCTTGTTTTTTTGGCTCTGTAGGCTCAACAACAACCCCTACATTGGTTGCCCATAACGGTGGTTTAGCTGGTTTTGTAATTATTGGCATTTATGTTCTCCTTCTTTTAAATAACTGTTGAAAAAAATCCACTGTTTGTATCAAGGGTTTCAGATTGATCCGTTTCAATAATTGCTGATAAATCTTTTCCTGACCCAGGTACATTCAAATCCTCAAAATGTGCTTCTGATAGATCGGTTTCTTGAATGGCTGAAAGAGTGCCCCCATCACCTGGAAAATCTTCTATCTGTGTTTCAATTAGACTTGATAAATTTCCACCAGATCCAGGGCTTTTTAAATCATCAAACCCAGAGCCATTTGGATCGCTATTTTCTAAAAATGAAAAAGGGATAATCGTTTCAAGAAACCTATTAACATCTCTAAAACCCTGCCCATTTGGGTCTATGTCCTCACTGAATGTAAAAGGAGTTGATTCAATAACAAGTGTCGTATCTAAGTTTCTAATCTCAAATGGGAATAGTGTTTCAAGCAATAAATTTATGTCTCGAAAACCCTTGCAATCAAGGTCTGACACTTCCAAAAAACAGAATGGTGGTGGATTAACGACAATTAGAGAATCAATGGCTACACCTGTGGGCTTGGTTCGATTAAGCGCATCTTTGATTCTTTGAACAGAACTTATAGGCTGTGGATCGTGAGCTACCAATTGAATGGTTGCAGGAAAATATTCAAACAATTCAACTTTATTTGCTTGCATGAGTATTTTGAAGATATTGATTATGTCTTCGGGGGTTCCTTGAGACACATTTACAGCGATTTTGGCAATTAATTTCAATCGATAATCACTATCACTGAATCCATCTCGTTTTTCATTCAAAAGGGTGCCTATTTGATCCAATTGAAATCCAAATGACGTATCAAGTGAGCGTGACTCCAGTAATTGAAAATAGATAGTTTCCAACTCTTGAATCTGAGTAGAAAATGTCGAAATGATGGATTCAAAATTAGGTTTGTTTTTGTATTGTGTAATCAGCCGCTTTAGGGCTTGTTCTTTATGATTGGTAATGGTTGTAATCGTCATTATGAGTTCACCGTTATTCTTACACTGTCAAAACGTGCGATCTCAGTTGGTGAAATGGCAATATTATCTGATAATGTTGGAGATGGGTTTAATCCCACAAAAATTTGAATACCATGTATTCCCGTCACCGTATTTATAGGTGTAAAAAACTGTGAAACGATGACATCTTGGCCAATTTTGAAATCATTAACAAACTCTAAAATGGCAGTTTTAATTAAAATATCTCCATTTGTTGGGTAGGTATCACCTTCAGCCGGATTGTTATTGGGAACTATTGTAACAATCAAGAAAATGTCTTTTTCAGTAGGCCTAGAAAGTTTAATGGCGTGAGAAATACCCTGTGAATCGACAACTGTTTTTAAAATGGTTCCGTGTGATTCGATACCGGCAGGTTTAGATTCAAATATTGTATTGGCTATGGCTTGATCCTCCCCACCTAGTACGATGGACTCAAAGCTTTTTCCTGGACGTCCATTGATGTCAGTTGTCAGTAATGGGTTTTCAATAATAATAGCTTGAATCACATCTTCAACTCCCAACAGCTTATTTCTGATCCCTTCAATAGTTGCAACACCACTTCTTTGTAACAATTCCAGCCGACGCAATTTATAATCTGAATCAGACTCTAAATCTCTGCCCGAGCTTGCATCTTCAAGATTGGTTAATGATTCAATGCCGCTCACGGGTGTTTCGATAATAGTCAGTGAACCGCTATTGGCAGAGATTGGCCCTGTATTTTGAGCGATCATTTCTATGTCTACATGAGATAAAAATCCTTTTGTTTGCTCTGAAGCAGTGATAATGATTGGGCTTCCGTCTGATAACGAGTTGTCTGCGATTTCAAGTAATGGCTGATCTTTTTCTCCATCATCGCCAGTAAATGTAATGGTAAAACCGTTTGTATAGTCACCGGAAACTAAAACAGCACTTAAATTGTCCAACAAATTTAGTTCAGTTTGAATGTCGGTGTTCTTAGAATTTTTGTCAAATATATTTGTGGTGTTGAGACCAAATTTAAGTTTAAATGTTCCTGATGTAGGCACATTGCTAAAATCCAGATTTTGAACTTCGTCGATGCCAGCATGAATAACATCTGATATAGCTGTTTCAAATTTTGAATTTTGATTGCCGATAACAGAAGCAACAAATCCAATGGGAACTACTGTGCCAAGATCACCAAAAATACGAGCTGTTACTTTTGACTGGGTTGGCAGTAATCGAGTAACGCCTGTGATAGAAGAGACTTGATCCAGATTTACCCCACTAGATGTAAGTGGATATTGGGAGTTGTAAACAGCTTGGGCCAGTTCCCAAATTAATGACTCTCTTTCATCAAGAATACCTTTGATTTGGCCTAAAAATGATTCTGCTTCCAGATTAATTCCTTGACCAAAAGAGGCACGAAAAGACTCTGCCGTTTAAGTTTAAATCCTTCTGTTGTTACGCCAAATGCCACTAATAAATCCTTTTTTAGACAAAAAAAAGAGGCGAACCCTACAATTAAGTAAGATTCGCCTCAGTTGTCAGTCAGTCAAAATGACTGCTGTTATTTGTCAGCTATTTAATTTTTACACTCTTAATACTAGCATAAATCACCTTTTAAGAGAAAGGAATAGTCAGCTCCAAAGTCCCTTCATTTGACCTAATTGCAAAATCCAAAACCAGTGTTCTTGACGAGGGAATATAATCCATTTCAAATTTCAATAATTCTGTAACCCCTTCAACATCGAGAATTTCTTTTTTGAAAATAGCCGAGACAGTACTTTGTTGGACACCTTTTTTTCTGATTTCTTGAATGTGAGGGATACCACGTCTACGATCTAAAAACCATTCGCTGAAAAAGGTTTGCAATCGTTGGGTTAGACGTTGTCTGGTTTCTTCTAATCCATCAACCAATACAAGGTTATTGTTTTGAATAACAAGGTCGTTATCTTGAATTAAGAAGTCCATTACGAAATTGTTCCTGTATGACTACCAGAAGAGCTACCACCAGCTACGACTACGGTTACCACTGCATTATTTTTGATATGATCAATTATTTTAGGTCCAATGGCCTGCCAGATTGCATCAACTTGAGCATCAGATACAGGCGTATTCGTAGGTATACTGGAAAAAACGCCTCTTGCAGCTTGTGCGATTTCATCGCCTAATTGAGATCCGTTTAGTGCCATTATAAAATTAAGCCTCCTATTCGTTGTGATAATTGTTGAAATTGGGCTTTATTGGTTGGGGGTTGTGGCCCAATTTGAGTATTCGTGATGATGGAGGCACATGCATCAGCCAGTTCTTTGATGAGGTTGATGACTTCTTCCTTTCCATTAGTAATTGCAAATGTACCATTTGGGGATATCTTGATGACTGACTTTCCATGTTCTATTAATGCATTTTCAGGATCGGCTTGTTTACCTGTTTCAAAGGGTTTGAGTATAGGGATCGCAATGGCATCTGACAAATCAAATTTTCTGGGATCTTCTGGGTTGATAGTTTTGCCACTTTTGAGCCATTTATCTAATGATCGTTCAGAAAAGATAAGCAGTACTTCATCGCCTTTTTTTAAAGGAATACTGAAAATAAAATTGTTCGTTTGAAGAAATGCAACCGGCACATCGGTAATAAGGTTCAACTCTTCTAATTGGTTGTTTTTAAATTGTCTTTTAAGAGCAGGTTTGACATCTGCCTTCTTTTTCTCGGGGTCATAAGATTGAATGATCCCTGGCAACGATGTGTGCAAATCAACTAGACACCTGTTGATAATACTTTCAATAACTTCTGTCATGCTAGGTGTGTCTTTCATTGTGCTGCTGTTGCCTCTCCTGACACAATCCACTGTCCTTGATGTGTATCCCCAGAATAATTCACACGTCTAATTTGAAAGACACCGTCAATGTCCATTATCGAACTTTCAATTTTTATTGTTTTGGGAGGACTAATATCAGGATTTAATAATGCTTTGAAATTGATTCTTTTTTCTTCTTCTTTTGAGACATCAAGTAACCCCGTATTTTTGGTTAGTAGTATCGCATTATCGTGATCCATTCTTTCAAGGCTATTCACAATATGGATTTCTCCGTCTTGGATACTCCATTCAAGATCTTCTTTTTCAAGAAGGGTATCAAGGAAAGATTTAACGGGACCTGAAAGAGTAACACCATGTAAGGGTTCGGTTGTGCTTACAATCTCCAATTTTTTATCAATTTCCTTTTCCTTGGATTTATTTGGCATAAGCCCCATGGCTTTGATGAGTTCTTTGACCATGTCTCTTGCTGTATTTTTTGATGAACTACCTTCTTTAAAACGTGATCCAGAAAAGCTTTTATTGATATAGGATTGAACGATCTTTTTTTCTGCATCCCCAGCCTCAATCTCAGTTATAAAATCAGTTCCCTTCTTAGTTGTTTTGGCTGTGATGATATCTCCGATGAATAGAGTCTTAATCACTAGTGTCCGGTAAAAATTCAGAGCAAAGAAAGTTGCGTATGGCCTCTGATATTAGGTGATTCGTAAGAAGATAACCCAAGAAGATCAATTAAATGCTTTCTGAAAAACAGAGTTT
>JAAELK010000526.1 GCA_024226935.1 Desulfobacteraceae bacterium | reverse complement strand
TTGTTTCTGCCAGCCTGTAACAATTGTATAATTTGTTGGAGCTTTTCGTTATCAACAGCCGGTTTGGGTCCAAACTTCACGCCTTTTTGCAGGGCTTTGTTGATCCCTTCTTTTTGACGGTCAAGAATTAAAGATCTTTCAAACTCTGCCACAGCTCCCTCTAAGGTGTGTTTGGATATTTGTTTATTCAGGATTGGATAGGCGGTCTCTTGAGGTGTTGGCATGAAAATTCCCTTTTTTGCTTTATTAAAAACGGACGTTTTTGAGAAGACTCTATCCGAAAACTGATAAAACCTGAAAAACAGCTATTTTCTATTCTCAAAAACTATTCTTGAAATATCTTTCTCAAAATAATATGTAAAGGATAAGTTTCGAGAATATCAAAGCAGGGGAATTCATCTATGCAGATAGGTTCTGCCAGAGTCTCAAAATATGATCAGAATCTCGATTTGCAAATAGATGCCTTAAAGCAGGCAGGATGTGAGAAAATTTTTTCAGACAAATCTTCTGGTGGGAAAATGGAGCGTCAGGGTCTATCAGAGGGCTTCTCTCATTTGAGAGAAGGGGATTCTTTTGTTGTTTGGAACCAGCCCGGCCCGCTTATCACATGTAGGTGCACAACATCTTCTTGTTTGAAATTTATCGAGTTGCGCCTTTTTGGACGCTTTCCTCGTGAATAAAAGTCTATATGCGACAAGTGCTCTTTTAATATCACATGTGCACCTTC
>JAAELK010000525.1 GCA_024226935.1 Desulfobacteraceae bacterium | reverse complement strand
TATTTTTCCTTTGAAAGAATTCAAACTGGGGCTTGACCACGAAACTAAAGGAGATGTTGGGTACCTTGACGGAGTCGTATTCTATGAAAATGACGGTCAATATTTTGTGACCTCCTTCCAGGGTACCCCCCAACCTATATAAAGCTTAATTGCAAATTTAAACCGGGGCGGCCCACATTCACCAGGAAGTTAGGAGCCAGATATATATGAAACTAAAGCATGAAGTAAGAACCAGACAGACCATTGAAACAATTACCGGACTTTTGGAAAACGGAATTCAAAAAATATCGGTTATCATCCGGCATTCAGACCGTTGCTTCTCCAAAGAAGCCAAAATGGAAGCCTTTATGGGACTAACAGAAGTCGGCAAATCTTTTGCCCTGGAATTGGGTAAAGCCCTCCCAAAAAATCCGGTACCCAAACTTTTTTCTTCCTACCGCGGCAGATGCATCGAAACAGCTTATCTGATCGACAAAGGGTATACCCAGCAACACAAAATTTTTGTGCCCCACAATATCACAAGTGACCATTTGGCCCCTTTTTACATTAAGGATTCTAAAAAAGTCATTCGCATGATGGAGGCCCAGGGCACCGAACATTTTATTCGCAACTGGCTTGACAATAAAATTGACAAAGAAATTATGGAAAACCCGGAAAACACCTCTGCCATACTAAGCCAATATATGATAGACCGATTAAAACAGCTCAATGACAATGAAATAGCTATCTGTGTCTCCCATGACTGGAATATTTTTCCTTTGAAAGAATTCAAACTGGGGCTTGACCACGAAACTAAAGGAGATGTTGGGTACCTTGACGGAGTCGTATTCTATGAAAATGACGGTCAATATTTTGTGACCTCCTTCCAGAGTACCCCCCAACCTATATAAAACCTAGTGGCTGACCGAAAACCCCGTGCTTGGATGAAACCTTGCCTATATGCAAGGCGCAAGAAAATTTAAAACCGGGACCTGAAGCTGACTTAATCCTCTTTTTCAGGCACTGGCAATAAAAACAGCTCTGACCGGAGCCGGATACCCTTCAATAGTCCTGTTATGATCCTTTGGATCCAAAAAATCCTTTAATGACTCTGTTTGAATCCAGTCGGTCTTACGCTGCTCTCCAAGACAGGTTTTTTCTACATCCACACACTGTATATTGGTAAACCCGGCCCGGACAAGCCAAGATTCCATTACCAGAAGATCCGGTATGAAAAAAACATTCCGCATTTTACTATACCTGTCCCTGGGGAAAAGGCAGATATTTTCCCTTGAATCAAGAACCAGATTTTCAAGAACTATTTGCCCCCCTTTTCGTAAAGAATCATGGATATCTTTGAGCATTTCAATGGGAGATTTACGATGGTAAAGAATTCCCATACAAAATACTAAATCAAAATACCGGTCCATCCTTGGCAATTGATCATGGGTAATGGGCAGGCAAAATACATTTTTCTGGCGCAAAAATTTTTGAACTGCCAAATATTGATAATAAAAAGAGCTCTGGGGCTCCAGCCCCAGAACAAACAAAGGATTTTCTGCGGCCATGCGAAACATGTAATACCCACTGCTGGAACCGATATCCAAAATCCTGCGACCCGCAAGTTCCGGCAGATGGGGAGTAAGCCTGTCCCATTTCATCCAGGACTGCCATTCCGTATCAATTTCCACGCCAAAGAGGTTAAAAGGTCCCTTGCGCCAGGGGCATAGCTGGGCCAATTTCCCATGGAGATTTTTTCTTTCATCCAGGGAAATATCAGTTTTGTCACCCACAAGAACATGATTAGATCTAAGATCAACTTTGGATGGAACAAAATCCGGAAGACTGTCCACAATTGTTTTAAATCGTTGAAAATTTCCCTTGGTCTGGTCCAAAAACGCTCTTTTCTCTGAAATTATAGTACTAAGCGCTTCATACCATGGGTCTAACTTAAATTCTAAATGCTGTTTTAAAAAACGTTCCATTATATCCTAATTTTATGTCTGATTTATACACTTGAGTGCTACTTTATGGCAATCATGGAAGCAAAATTAAACCATTTCAACCAAATCTCAATAGATGAGAATCCGGCATCAATAAATCGCTGCTTATGAACTTCCATAGATTCTGGGATCAATACCTTTTCCAAGGCATCACGCTTCTGGCTGATTTCAAGCTCTGAATAACCATTTTCACGTTTAAATCGCCGGTAAAAATCTTGTTCCAGATCATTAACGGGTAAAGCCCTGTGAACTGTTTTTTCCGTGACCAACAGGACTCCACCGGGCAAAAGGCCCTGATAAATCTTTTTAATCAATCTGGAACGTTTTTTTACATCCAGAAACTGTAGGGTTAAGTTGATCAACACCACCGAAGCATTTTCAATGGGGATATCCTCCAACTGTCCGCAGACAAGATCAATTTTTTGGAAATTTTCCACCCGGGGAAGCCGGGTATGATATTTATCGATCATTGGGCGAGAGCTATCCACCCCAACCATGGCAAATGGACTTTTTTTAAATTGATCAAGAATTAAAATTCCCAGATTTCCATGGGAACATCCCAGATCATAAATCCTGGTTCCCACCTGAAAAAACTCCAACGCCATCTGGGCCTGACGCTGAATACTCTCTTTGTATAGCGGCACTGATCTTGTCAACATATCATCAAACACTGCTGTAACTTCCCTGTTAAACGCAAAGGGCTCTATCCTATTTTTTTTTTCTGCAAATACCCTGTCTTTTTTCATTGGCCTTTCTACTTTATAAAATTTATTGGCAATCTATTATAATATTTAGACAATAAGTGCAAGAACCGCTATTGCACTCTATCAATATTCCTTGACTATCCTCAACCCATAGTGATATCTATGTCTTTCAAGAAGATACTGCAAAAAAAGAAGATATCAACATACAAATTTCAGGAGGCATGGACATGGAAATAGTTGGAATTGATGTCGGTTTTGGATATACAAAAGCATCTAATGGTAAAGATTCTGTACTTTTTAAATCACTTATTGGAGATGCCACTGATATCCAGTTCCGTTCTTTTCTAGGAGAAGACACCTCCACCTCCAACCTGCATATCACCTTGAATGATAAAAGCTATTTTCTGGGCAGTTATGCAGAAGAGCAGTCCAATATTCCGGAATTTACCCTGAACCAGGAAAAACTTATTGAAAATTTTGTAAAAATTCTGGCCATAACCGCCGCAGGTCTCTGCACTAACTCTTCCGGCCCCATTAATGTAGTGACTGGCCTTCCCGTAGGATACCTGAAACGCGATTCCCGACGCTTAAAAGAGATGATTCAAGGGACCCATGAGATTACCTATCACAATGTTGACGGAAAAGATGAAACCAAAAGAGTTCACATTGACAAAATCCAGGTGATTCCCCAACCCATTGGGTCCATTTTTAATCTTATATTTAACGACTCCGGTAAAATCACAGACAAAAAACTTGCCCTCCAGAAACTGGGAGTGGTTGATATCGGATTCAAAACCAGTGATTTTTCCATATTTGACCATCTTCGATATATAGAACGGGGTTCCTCCACCATGGATACCGGTATTTCCAAGTGTTTTAACGTGTTTGCCAACAAATTAAGACAGGAAAGCAATATCAATATTGAATTGTACCGAATCTTTAAATTCGTTGCAACGGGCATGATTAAAATCAAGGGCAAGGAATATAATATCACTAACCTTAAAAAAAGAGTTTATACCCATGCTGCCGCGGCCATTGCTGCAGATCTGAACCGCCTGTGGGAAAATGACTGGGATATCGATTCAATCATTCTTTCCGGCGGAGGCAGTGTGGAACTGGCTGAATACCTTTCCCCCAATATTGAAGGAAATGTCATTCCCATACCAAATAATATTGATGCTCGATTTAACAATGTCCAGGGATACTGCAAATTCGGCAAATATAAATGGGGAACTCAAAAAACCTATCCGGAACAAACAACAAGCTCCCAGGATACCACCTCAACAAAAATACCCTGCGAATCCGACAATAATACTGAAACCGAACCCTTGACTGATAAACAAGAAAAAAGCTCAAAAGGCATTTCCTGGCTTCGACGCCAGAATTAGAGAAAACCAATGAACCAAAAAACACTTACCCAGCTTTTATCCCAGGTAGCCGATGGCAATCTGAGCGTGGCAGATGCCAGTACCCAATTCAAAGACCTTTCCTTTGAAGATATTGATTTTGCCCACATTGATCACCATAGATCATTGAGAAAAGGATTCCCAGAAGTCATTTTCGGCCAGGGAAAAACCAGCGCTCAGATCATCGGAATTCTTGAACGAATGATCTCAAAAGAAGAGGTGATTCTAGTAACCCGCATCGATGGAGACAAGGCTATCGATGTGCAAAAAGCCTTACCCACAGCCGTTTACTTTGAAGATGCCAGACTATTAAGGATTCAACAAAGAGAACCCCGCACCACGGGTTTGGGAAAAATTCTTATCATCTCAGCCGGCACCTCTGATATCCCCGTGGCAAGAGAAGCAGCTCTCACAGCCCAAGCCATGGGAAATGAAGTTGATACCCTCTTCGACGTTGGTGTTGCCGGAATTCATCGACTTTTTGCCCATAAGGACAAAATTTTTGAGGCTTGCGTGATCATTGTGGTAGCAGGCATGGAAGGGGCCCTGCCCAGCGTAGTAGCGGGTATGGTCCAAGCCCCGGTGATTGCCGTTCCCACAAGTATCGGATATGGCACCAGCTTCAACGGCATGACAGCACTTTTAGGCATGCTCAATTCCTGTAGCTCAAATATTGCTGTAGTAAATATAGATAATGGATTTGGTGCCGGATTCATGGCCTCATCCATCAACCATATCTCGGCCGCCAAATGATAAAAAAACAGAGGAAGACTTGCCTGTAAATCATTTCAACAACGCTACAATTGCCTTCTCAATGCAAGAGCTTCCTGATTGTTCGGATCAATACGAAGAACCTGGTTGACAAAGTCATCTGCCATGATAACTTTTCTGTTCATAAGATGGATTTTAGCAATGTGAAGTTTTGCTTCAATATGGTTAGCTTTATTGGAATTAACCTTTTCAAAATATGTAAGGGCTTTATCAAACTCATTGGTATCATAATGCACAATTCCCGCCTTGTGAACCGTCTCGTAATTAGAAGGATTTTCCTGGATGGACTGATCCAATAATTTTTTAGGATAAGCATATTCCATATTATCCAGACAAATATCAACAATGGAATCCTGAAAACCAGTTTTTTTACCGGCCCTTGCAACCACTTTTTGAAATAATTCAAGGGCCATGGATTTATATCCATTAACAATAAGCTTTTTTCCAAGATCCATGGCCGAATCAAAATATTTGGTACTCAAAGACATGACTTCAAGATAGATCCTTGCAGCTTTTTCATATTCCTGTTTTTCCAGATAATACCGGCCCAAAAGGTCTCTGCTGATGGTATCCTGACGGTTTACAGACATGGCTTTTTGTAAACATTTTTCACCAATAGCGGGTTTGCCTATTTTAAAATGCATCAAACCTAACTTGCGTAAAATCCTGGATGCCGATGGCTTATGGGTCAATGCAAGGCGAATCTGTTCGATGGCCCCCTTATAATCTTCTGCCTCTTCACATTCCCTGGCCTTCATCATATATTTAGTGGCAGGATCAGGATTATTGGCATTGCGGACAACTGCTTTGATTTTCGTGTCCAGAGATTCAAGGGTCAGGGGTTTCAAAAGGTAGGCATCAATTTCACTTTCCGCCACCTCTGATACTATGTCCCTTTCGTTCTCTGCTGTCACCATGACAACCAGAATATCTCTTAGAAGCTTATCCTTCCTGAGTGCGCTCATCATCTGGGTTCCGTTCATCACCGGCATATTCCAATCAATAATGGCAAGATCACAGGGAGCACTATGTAAAACCTCTAACCCATCTCTTCCGTTTTCTGCAAACCTGAGTGTTTTGCCGATATTCAGATTTCTAAGCATTTTGCGTATGGTCAGACGCATACTTTTCATATCGTCCACAACAAGGATGGACATATTTTCAATATCAATCATATAATAGCCTCCTTGATAAAGGCATTATATTCTTTTTCAATATCAGAAAAAATTTGGGATACCAACACAAGTTCGCCCTGGTCCGCATCCTGCTCCATGCACCAGGCAGCCTCTTTCAAAATATCTGCATTCACATTGCTGGCAGAACCTTTCAGGGCATGGGAATGGGATTTTACCAACTCAATATCTTCCTTCTCGATGGCGGTTTTTATTTTTCCAATCAGTTCAGGAGCTTCTTGTAAAAATGCATCCAAGACTACCCGAATCAATTCTTTATCATTACTAAAGCGTTCAAATAATTTTGTTTTATTAAAACGAGTGACTTCATTTAGCGACAAAACGTCTTCCAAGTCCTGTACCCCTTCTGATTTTGGGTTAACCGATTCAGGACTGTCCGATTCAAAGCTGCCAAGAGCCTGATCAAAAGCTATCTTCTCAAGATGCAAAGCAATCTTTCTGGACAAAAGATCCGGGTCCACAGGTTTTGGGATAAAATCATCCATACCGGCCTTAAAACATTTTTCTCTATCACTTTCAAAGGCATTACCGGTCATGGCAATGATGGGAACCTGGGAAAGTTCCTTCTCTTTTTCATAAATCCTGATTTGCCGGGTGGCCTCCAACCCGTCCATCACCGGCATCTGACAATCCATAAGGATCAGATCACAGGGGTCTTCCTTATATTTTTGAACCGCCTGTTCACCGTTTTTTGCCTCATCTGTATGATATCCCTGCTTGCCGATCAAAATTTTAGCTGTTAAAAGATTGGTCTCCATATCCTCCACAACCAAAATTCTGCGGGATTGCTTTTTAGTCTCTTCAATAAGATACCGGGTAATAATCGGCGTAAAAATATTTTTATCACTTCCATGAATAGACGCAACCGCTTTTATGCAGTCAACCAATACCTTTTTTTCAACGGGCTTGCTTAAAAAGGCAGAAAACCCGATCTTTTCAAATAATCTGGCATCCCCTTTCTGACCCACGGCGGTCAAAAGAATCATCTTCAAATAATCAAACTGGGGATTTTCTTTGACCATTTTTCCAAAATTTTTGGCATATTGATCAGATTCCTGGGCTTCCATAATGATTATATGAAAAGGAATATTGTCATCATGGGCCCACTTGAGCATTTCAAGAGCTTCCATATCATCCAATGCCTGCTCATATTGAATACCAAGAACCGAAAGGCTGATATCAAAATTTTTCCCCAGAGTAGGGCTATCGCTGATAACCAAAACCTTATAGTCCTCGATGGGTATATCAATAAGATTAAAGCAAACGTCTCTCTGGGATTGTTTTTCCAATGGCAGGTCAAACCAGAAGGTACTGCCGACCATTTCAATGCTTTCTGCTCCTATTTTTCCACCCATTTTTTCGACCAAAAACTTTGCGATGGAAAGCCCCAAGCCTGTTCCCCCAAATTGTTTGGTAATGGAAGCATCCGCCTGGGTAAAAGAGTTAAAAAGGGAAAGAATTATTTCTTCCTTAATACCGATCCCGGTATCATCCACACTAAAATGAAGGCAAACCAAATTCGGATCAAGATTTTGATCATCCAATTGGGATGTAACACTCAGGCATATACTGCCGGTTTGAGTAAATTTGATGGCATTACCAGTTAGATTAAGAATAATCTGCCGGATCCTGCCAATATCCCCTTTTAGCAATCTTGGCACACCGGAATCAATGGAATAAATAAATTCCAGGCCCTTTTGGCGGGCCTGGAGCTCTGGTAAAGACACAATATCCTTGATGGCTATCTCAAGATCAAAAGATATAAGATCCAGCTCCAGTTTGCCCGCCTCAATTTTCGACAGATCAAGGATATCATTCACAATGGACAACAAGGCACGGGTACTATCATAAACAATCCTAGAATAATTTCGCTGCTCGTCATTAAGATCTGAATCCAACAATACGTGCATCATACCGATAATCCCGTTCATGGGGTTACGAATTTCATGGCTCATGTTAGCCAGAAATTTATCTTTAACTTTTATGGCAGCCTGGGCATCCTCGGAGGCTTGTTGAAGATGGGCACAAGATTGCACCAATGCCGTGCGATCCCTGTGGTTCTGACCAATGACCAACCCCATCCCCCAGACATAGAAAATAAAAACAACCGCAAGAAAAAAGAATCGATATTGATTAAGATTCAAAACCCCCGGCCCCCACGACGATCCTAAATAAAGAAAACACAAAAAGAAGATAACGACACCATTATATAAAACCATCGATTTTTTTTCCGAAAAAAGGCTGGTTAAAACAGGCATAAGAAATAAAATCAAAATGCCGGGGCTGTAGAATCCACCGGTCAGGCAGGAAAACAAAATTGAAAAAATCAAAAATAAGCTGACCAGAATATGACGGGCATAACCCAGATGACTTTTCAAAATTACAAAACGATGATTAATCCAACAGGCAAATAGAATCAAAACACCAAAATTTACCAGGGGAATGGCCTTAGCATAACCGGCAAGAGCGGTCAAAAGAAAAACCATTCCTGAAATCAGGTACGAAAATTGTACGATATAAGTTTTATTTAACATGGCTTAATGTGATGATCGCTTATACCCATTGTAAATACATTCGTTACAACAGGCAGGTTGATAAATTTCATACATCTATTTCAAAAGATATCAATACTCTTACTTGGTAAGTATAGCCAAACAGATCTTTAATTGCAAATCTAATTTATATTCTGTTTAATATTCCAGATTAATCTTTTTTTACGCTTGACATTTCTTAAATTTATATATAGTAAATATTATTTGAATAGAGTAAATAATTATGAATATGAATTTTATCAACATACTACTAGTCCTTATTATCGTGGAGGTGCTTATTATCACCTCCAGGCGAAGGGGCTCCTAGTGGCATAAACTTTAAATAAACTTTAAAAGCCGTTATCAGCCCCGACAGGGAGGATAACGGCTTTTTTTATTTTTTGGAGGAAAACAAACATGAGAAGTCATATTGCAACAAAAGGAGTCGCCAGGGCCCCACACAGAAGCCTGATGAAAGCCCTGGGCTTAACTGACAAAGAAATTGCCCAACCCCTTATTGGGATTGCAAATTCTGCCAATGAACTGATCCCGGGGCACATGCATCTGGACACCATTGTGAGTGCAGTAAAATCCGGGATCCGCATGGCAGGTGGGACTCCCATGGAATTTTCCACCATCGGAGTCTGTGACGGCATTGCAATGAATCACAGGGGAATGCATTATTCCCTTGCCTCCAGAGAATTGATTGCTGACTCCATTGAGGTTACAGCTACAGCCCATCCCTTTGATGCCATTGTCATGGTGCCCAATTGTGACAAAATAGTTCCCGGCATGCTCATGGCCGCGGCCAGACTGAACATTCCAACCATATTTGTCAGTGGCGGCCCCATGCTTGCCGGCAAACATCCCGATAATAAAAATCAAAAAATTGATTTGGTCAGTGTATTTGAGGCAGTGGGAGCTGTTCAGACAGGAAAAATGACCACAGACAAGCTATACCAAATTGAAAATGCAGCTTGCCCCACCTGCGGGTCCTGTGCCGGCATGTTCACTGCAAACTCCATGAACTGCCTGACAGAAGCCATCGGCATGGCACTTCCCGGCAATGGTACAATCCCTGCCCCCATGTCTGAAAGGATCAGACTTGCCAAAGAGACCGGCGCTAAAATCATGGAATTATGGAACAAGGATATCACGCCTGATAAAATCATCACCCGGGCCTCTTTTATGAACTCTCTTGTGGTGGACATGGCCCTTGGCTGTTCCACCAATACAGTTCTACATTTAAAAGCCGTTGCTGCCGAGGCCGGCATAAACATCGAGCTTGCCCTCATCAATGAAATCAGCAAAAAGACCCCCCATCTGTGTTCTCTAAGCCCTGGAGGTCCCGATCACATCGAAGACCTATATTATGCCGGGGGCATCCAGGCTCTGATGAAAGAACTATCCGACCACGATATGCTGGACACAAGCTGCATCTCCGCCACGGGTAGAACCCTTGACGAGAATCTCAAATCCGTGTGGGTCAAAGACACCAGGGTGATCAAACCTGTTAAAAACCCATACCATAAAGAAGGCGGCCTTGCCGTACTCTTTGGCAATCTTGCCCCCGAAGGCTGCGTGGTCAAACAATCGGCAGTCCTGCCGGAAATGCTGACCCACAAAGGACCTGCAAGAGTTTTTAATTGTGAGGAAGATGCCACAGCCGCCATCATGGGGCAACAAATCAACCAAGGTGATGTGATTGTCATCCGCTATGAAGGCCCGGCAGGCGGCCCCGGCATGCGGGAAATGCTCACCCCTACTTCTGCCATTGCCGGCATGGGACTGGACGACACCTGCGCCCTGATCACGGACGGAAGGTTTTCGGGAGGAACCAAAGGCGCTTCCATCGGCCATATATCCCCGGAAGCCGCCCAGGGTGGCCTTCTTGCCATTATTGAAGAAAAAGATGAAATCCGCATTGACATTCCATCAAAAACGATTGAATTGATGGTTTCCCAGGAAGAGATAGCCCAAAGGTTTACCAAATGGAAAAAACCCGAGCCAAAAATCAAAAAAGGATATATGGCCCGATATGCAAAAATGGTTAGTTCCGCCGGCAATGGTGCCATATTTAAAAATTTCTAACAGGAGAAAAGCATGAAACTCACAGGGGCCCAAATACTGATTAAAATGATCAAATCCCAGGGCGTAGATACCATTTTCGGTTATCCCGGCGGCGCCACCATCGACATCCATGATGAACTTGCAAGACACCCAGATCTTCGCCACATCCTTGTCCGGCACGAACAAGGCGCCGTCCATGCTGCCGATGGCTATTCCCGGGCCCACGATTGTGTTGGTGTGGCCCTGGTAACTTCCGGGCCAGGGGCCACTAACACGGTTACAGGCATTGCCTCAGCCCATACAGACTCCATCCCCATGGTGGTATTTACCGGCCAGGTCCCCACAGCCCTTATCGGCAATGATGCCTTCCAGGAAGTAGATATTGTCGGAATCACAAGGCCCTGCACCAAACACAATTATCTGGTAAAGGACCCCAACAAACTTGCTGCAACCATCCAGGAAGCCTTCCATATTGCAAGGTCAGGAAGACCTGGCCCCGTACTCGTGGATCTACCCAAGGATATCCTCCAGGCCCAAATTGAGTTTGAGATGCCCAAAGAGACTGCATTAAGATCCTATAAACCCAATTATACCCCCAATAAAAAACAATTGGCCAAAGCCGTAACCATGCTCAAAGAAGCCAAAAGACCGGTAATTTTTGCCGGAGGCGGAGTAATCTTATCCAGGGCCTCAAAAGAACTCACTTCCATCGCCAAACTGGCAAAGATCCCTGTAACAGGCTCCTTAATGGGCCTTGGAGCCTTTCCAGGCTCCCACTCCCTGTGGCTGGGTATGCTGGGCATGCACGGCACCTTCAGGGCTAACATGAGCATAGGCACCAGCGATTTAATCATTGCAGCCGGGGTCCGCTTTGATGATCGGGTAACAGGAAATGTTAAAAAATTTGCTCCCAATGCTAAAATTATCCAGATCGACATTGACCCCACCTCCATCCACAAAAATATCCCGGTTCAATGCCCCATTGTAGGAGATTGCAAAACAGCACTGGCTGGAATACTGGACCTGATGGAAAAAGAGGATCCAAAAGATCTTACAATTGATAGAGGCCCATGGCTGGACCAGATCGCCCAATGGAAGCATACCACACCCTTAAAATATGAACAGGGACCAGAGGTTATAAAACCCCAGTTTGTAGTGGAAAAACTTTATGAAGCCACCGAAGGAAAGGCTATTATCACCACGGAGGTCGGTCAAAATCAAATGTGGGCAGCCCAATTTTACCATTTTGATAAACCCAATCATTTTATCACCTCGGGGGGTCTTGGCGTCATGGGATTTGGTCTACCGGCAGCCATAGGTGCCAAAGCTGCCTGCCCCGACAAAATGGTGGTGGATATAGCAGGAGACGGGTCCATCCAGATGAATATCCAGGAACTTATGACGGCAATTGAATCCAAATTGGATGTAAAAATTGTTATTCTCAACAATCGATTCTTAGGCATGGTGCGGCAATGGCAGGAATTTTTCTATGACAAAGCCTATGCCTCCACCAATATGGAAAATGCCCCGGATTTTGTATTGCTGGCCCAGGCCTATGGAGCTAAAGGATTCAGATGTGATGACCCGGCAAAGGTAGAGCAAACCCTGAAACTCGGCCTTGAAACTCCCGGTACTGTCATCATGGAATTTCTGGTGGAAAGAGAAGAATCTGTTTATCCCATGGTGCCGGCCGGCGGAGCCATCACCGAAATGCTTTTGGTATAAAAGGAAAAACAAAATGAAAACCAATAGATACTTACTCTCAATCCTTGTGGATGATGAGCCCGGTGTACTTTCCAGAATTGCAGGACTTTTTTCCGGGCGGGGTTTTAATATTGATTCCTTAAGCGTCGCAACCACGGCAGATCCAAATGTCTCCAGAATTACCATGGTAACCAATTGTGATGCCCAGATCATAGAACAGATCAAAAAACACCTGCACAAGCTCATCAATGTAATTACCGTCAATGATTTAACCGAAAAAAAATATGTGGAACGCCAACTGGCATTGATCAAGGTCCATGCAAAACCTGAAAAACGGGCCGAAATTTTAAGAATCGTGGACATATTCAGGTGCAAAATCGTTCATATAGGCCATTCCCACTATATTATTGAAATGTCCGGAAACAACGAAAAGCACGAAGCCTTTATCTCTCTTTTACAGCCCATGGGGATTGTGGAAATTGCATCCACCGGCTCCATTGCCCTGGCAAGGGAAAATGGGAAATGAAAAAAACACTGATATATGATACCACCCTCAGGGACGGAATGCAGGGAGAAAACATCCTGTTTTCCCCGGAAGATAAACTCAAAATAGCCAGAAAATTAGATGATGTCGGTATCCACTACATTGAAGGAGGATGGCCGGGATCCAATCCCAGTGCCCAGCATTTTTTTGAACTGGTACAAAAAATTAAGTTCAAAAATGCCAAAATCACCGCCTTTGGTTCCACAAGGCGCCAGGGAAAAACCTGTGAACAGGACAGCAATATACGTGCCCTGATTAATTCTGGTGCGCCTGTAATTACCATATTCGGAAAATCCTGGGATCTCCACGTGGAAGCCATCATGGACAACACCAAAGAAGAGAATCTTGCCATGATCCGGGATAGCGTATCCTATCTTCTGGCCCAAAACCGTGAGGTGCTCTATGATGCCGAACATTTTTATGACGGCTACAAGGCCAATTCACCCTATGCCCTTAAAACCCTGGAAGCTGCGGTCGAAGGTGGAACCCGCTGGCTGGTCCTCTGCGATACTAATGGGGGATGTCTGCCCTGTGAAATTGAGACAATCACAAAATCGGTAATAGCCCACTTCAAAACCAAGGGGTGGCCCGACATCCAATTTGGTATCCACACCCACAATGACTGCGCCATGGCAGTTGCCAATGCAGTGTGCGCTGTACACGCAGGTGTAACAATGGTCCAGGGAACCATCAACGGATATGGGGAACGGTGCGGTAATGCCGATCTCACAGCAATCATCCCCATTCTTTCCCTCAAAATGAATATAAAGTGCATGGAGGATGAAAACCTTAAAAAACTTTTGAACCTGTCACGGTTTGTCTCTGAAACCGCCAATATGCCCCCAATCAATTCCAGACCCTTTGTGGGAAAATCTGCCTTTGCCCACAAGGGCGGAGTCCATGTATCGGCCATAATGAAAAATCCCAAAGCCTATGAACACATGGAACCTGAATCTGTGGGTAATGAACGCCGGGTATTGGTGTCCGAACAATCGGGTAAAAGCAATATCACTTACAAAGCCGAGGAACTGGGGGTAGATCTTGGGGATGATGACACAAAAAAAGCCCTGATTGTAGCAAGTATCAAGGAACTGGAAAATGACGGGTTTGAATTTGATGCCGCCGAAGGTTCCTTAAAATTAATCATGCAAAAGCTCACCGACCAGTTTGTTCCCAACTTCGAACTGGAATCCTTCAGGGTGGTGGTGGAAAAAGACAAGGAAAGACCCTGTTATTCCCATGCCATGATCAAAATCCGTGTGGGGGATAAAACAGAGATCACCTCGGCTGAAGGAGATGGACCGGTATCAGCCCTTGATAATGCCCTGAGAAAAGCTCTGACCACCATTTTTCCCCAGATTAATGATATGCATTTAGTTGACTTCAAAGTCCGTGTCATTGAAGGATCTGACGGCACAGATTCAAAAGTAAGGGTTCTTATTGAATCCCGGGATACCAACAATATATTTTCCACCATCGGGGTGTCAGAAGATATTATAGAAGCAAGCTGGCAGGCATTGGCCGACAGTTTTCAATATAAACTTTCACTTGATAATGAAACCAAGAAACAAAAGGGTAAACATCATGAATGATGACAAGAAAATTATTATTTTTGACACCACTTTAAGGGATGGGGAACAATCCCCGGGTGCCAGTATGAACCAGGCGGAAAAATTACGTATTGCCACCCAGCTGGAAGCCCTTGGAGTGGATGTGATTGAAGCAGGATTCCCCGCAGCTTCCCAGGGAGATTACGACGCTGTCAAGGCCATCGCAAAAACCCTGAAAAAAACCCAGATTGCAGCCCTTTGTCGAGCCACGAAACACGATATCCTCCGGGGCTGGGACGCCATAAAAGAAGCTGTAAATCCACGGATTCACACCTTTATTGCCACCTCGGAACTGCATATGAAATACAAACTGCAGATGGAACCTGATCAGGTATTAAGCCAGGCCATAAAATCGGTAAAATTAGCCGCCTCTTTAACTGACAATGTGGAATTTTCCGCCGAAGACGGTTCCCGGTCCGATCCCAACTTTTTATGCCAAGTGTTTGAAGCCGTCATCGATGCCGGGGCCACCACCATCAATCTGCCGGATACAGTGGGTTATGCCATCCCCGAAGAGTTTGAACAATTGGTCAAATATGTCATAAAAAACACCCCCAACATCGACAAAGCCATCTTAAGCGTTCATTGCCACAACGACCTGGGACTTGCCACCGCAAATACCCTGGCAGCCATTCAAAGCGGTGCCGGACAAGTGGAAGTCACCATCAACGGAATCGGAGAGAGAGCAGGCAACACCTCCCTTGAAGAAATTGTCATGTCCCTGAACACAAGACCCAACTTTTTTTCCCAGACCACAGGCATAGACACCACAAGGATCTATCCCACAAGTCGCCTGGTAAGCATGATCACAGGCATCCTGATCCAGCCCAACCGGGCCATTGTGGGAGCCAATGCCTTTGCCCATGAAGCCGGTATTCACCAGGACGGGGTATTAAAAAACCCAATGACCTATGAGATCATGAAGCCGGAAACCGTGGGTATCACAAAAAACAACCTGGTCCTGGGAAAACATTCCGGCCGTCATGCCCTTAACGCCCATATAAAAACTATAGGATATGAGCTGTCCGACGATGAACTCAATATTGTATTTAAAAAATTCAAAAACCTGGCTGACAAGAAAAAAAGTATCCAGGACGAAGATATAGAAGCCCTGATAAATGAAGGTGTCTTAAGATCCTCGGAAGTCTTCTCCCTGGAATATATCCACGTACTAAGCGGCAATACAGTGTTCCCCACAGCCAGTATTCAACTCTACATCAATGGACGACCGGTCCAGGGAGCCACAGAAGGCAGCGGCCCAATCGATGCGGTCTACAATATTATCTCCAAACTCACCGACACCAAGTCCGAGTTGCTCCGTTTTACCATCTCCGCCCTGACCGAAGGCACCGATGCCCAGGGCGAGGTAACGGTCCGCCTCAAAGAAGACGGGATCACAGCTCTTGGAAAAGGAACAGATCCGGATATCATCACGGCAGCAGCCCTGGCCTATATCAATGGCCTGAACCGCCTTGAATATTTAAAATCCAATCCTCCCCGGGAACAACCCCTGCTCTAAGATGATTGCCTAAAAAACACCAAAGGACCAAAGATATCTTCTCTGGCCCTTTGGTACTATCATCAACGTTATGGAAAAAGAGTAATGCTTATAAAGCAATACCCTTCAAAAAGCACCATCGTAATTAGTGGCTGACCGAAAACCCGTGCTTGGATGAAAACTTGCCCATATGTAAGGCGCAAGTTTTCATAGTTTAAAAAACGTGCCTATCCCAGTCCGCAATTCAAGCCCATGTTAAGCCCCGACTGCTTTCATAAGCTCAGCAAACGCTTTCGGTGAACTATTTTTAAATAATTTATACCAGGCTTCAAGCACCTCATCGTTATAAAGATCTAATTCTTTAAATATTTCATAGGCAAACTCGAGAGGAGCAGTTCCCGAGGCTGTAATAACTCCCTTGTCACTAACAGATAAAGCATCTATATAGTATTCACCGCCTTTATAATGAGAATTAAGAAGATAATCTTTTGAATTGCTTGTATGCTGGATGGAATCAAGCAGCCCAATGTTTGCAAAACCAAGGGTTGCTCCACAAATAGCTGCCACCTTAATTTTATTTTCATGGAATTTTTTTGCAAGAGCTGTAACTTTTTGATTGCCACCTTCATCCCAGCTTGCACCTCCTGGGAGTATCAGCATTTCACAATTAGAAAGCTTCACCTCATCCAAGCTTAGGTCTGGCATAATTTGAAGTCCACCAATTGTACGAATGGGTTTTCCATCAATACTAAAAGTTTTTAACTGGTACTTTTCGGGATCAACTTGCATCATGGGATTGTTAATTCCCACAGTAACATACCCAATTTCCCAATCTGAGAGGGTATCAAAAATATATAGATAGATAATTTTAGTTAGTTTCATAAGGTTTTACTTACCCGCCCTACATTAATTTTGCAAGGGGTAAGTGTCTCACTTATACTGCCACAAAAGGATATCATAAACAGGTAAATGAATGATATTTTCCGTATTTTATTTAACTTAATGAAACAAAACATTCCTTTTTAGCCTCTTAAAACTGTGAGTAAAGAAAAGAGAATACCGTTGCCAGTCCAATCAGGCCTACAAAGAGATTAGACCAACCCCGATAACGCTTGAGACGCTCTACTCTGTAGATGGCATAAACAGGGATCAGACACATGATCACCGCCTGGAATGGACCGCAATAGTTACTAATAATCAAAATAGCATTGGGGTTGACCGTGGCGATATACCACAAAGAAAGAAAGAAAAACAGATTCATCCCCCATTGCAACCTGCGACTCTTTGGCTTCAAACCAGGAAACAGTGTCCGCCCACCATGCAACAAGACTCCCTCCAACGCCTCACGGGCTCCAAGATAAAAACCAAAAAAGGAGCTGGCAATGGCCGCAAAGACCACAAAGGGCACAACCTGGGAAAGAACGCTATCATGCAACACTAATCCAAGATAGCTCAAAATTGTCAGGTTATTGGCTTTGGCTGCCCCAATTTGAGACGGATCCAGTGCCATCATTGAGGAAAAACAAAAAAACATAATCACAAAAACCAGGGCAATGGTTGTTCTACACATAATCATGCTGGTCTTGCGCTCGGCTTTGACTTCACTGCCTTCCGATTTATGATAAGCCTGGCCAAAGGCAGAGCAAGCCGGAGCATAGGTGAAACCAAAAATCACCATTGGCAGTGCCGTCATTATGATATTGGTGCTGTGCTGAAAAGATGGAACCACAGATAGAGCCTCGGGGTGCCAGTAGCGAATCAGATAAAATGACAACATAGTCATCGATACAATTAATGGCATGACCAGCCACTGACATACTCTGAGAGTCAACTCCCGCCCGGAAATCAAAACCCCCAATAACAAAGCTACCATGATAAAGCTGATCCACACCCGGGAGGGATTAACAATTCCTAGTTGGTGCTGCATATAGGCAATCACTACATTGACAATCCCGGGAGTATATACAACCAGAGCCGGATAGACGGCGATAAAATAAAACAAGGCAAATAGATGGGCCGCAGTATCACCAAAGTGTTCCTGGATAACATCATTGATATTGCCACTGGTGGCACTACAGCTCAGAGAAAGACGGGTATAAGCCCTGTGAGCCAGATAGACCATGGGAAAAGCGATGACGGCACAAAAGATAATAGGCCAGATCCCCCAGGCCCCTAAACCAAGCGGCATAAAAAGAGAACCAGCCCCAAAGGAAGTACCAAAAAGGGTCAATGCCCAGCGTGTATCAACCGAGTTCCAGCGCGAAGTTGAGGTCGACAAATCTGTCTGGACAGAAGATATTCTAGGATCAAAAGGAGATTGCGATTTTTGAGAATGACCTATATCGAAGTCCTCTATCGTAAGAACATCATCATAAATTCCCTTAAGTTCTCCCCTATTTCCTGCTGATCCAATAACATTAAGCCTAGCCATTTTATCGCTCCTTTTAATATTTACATACCGGAATGTGTCAATAGAAATGCGACACCAATTTTAATCAATTAAGCTCTAATTACATCAAGTTTTTCCCGTTTTGATTTATTAATCCAAGTTGGTTCTGGATGGGGGCGTGTAATCGATCGTTGCTTTTCAGCTGGGATTTGAGAGGAATGAAATCTACAAAAAAAGACACTTAGAATATCGAAAGCAGAACAAAACAACTTTTTCCCGGTATCAGGATTAAGTTCTAATGCTGCATTCATGAGGTACTCCCATTGTTTTCGTCTTTATCCTGGATTATCTCCAAAATATCGTTACAAAATCAATTTATTTTGATCTTTACATAGCCTCGGTGAACCCTACACTCTTTTTCAGCTTTGTAAAGATATTAACAATGATAAATTACTTAATCATTGTTCTTTTTTTCAATCATTTTCCTCATTAGCTTAATTGTTAAAGAAGTAAAACTCCAACTCTGTTTTGCGCAATATTGCACCAAAGGGCGGAAGACACCTCCCTGCCCTTTGGTATTCCCATCAAATTATTCTTACCACAATCCATGTAACGCAAGAAGTTGCGCACCTTAAAAAATTATGCAGATTCGTTGGCAGGCAAAACTGTAGTAGTGAGCTTGTCCGAATAATAGCAGGACTCGTCAAACTCTTTTTCGCTTTTTCCGACAAGTACAGAGACCATTGCATCACCGGTTACGTTCACAGTTGTTCTTGCCATATCAAGAACTCTGTCAATACCTGCAATTATGGCAATACCTTCCATTGGCAGACCGATGGAAGATAGAGTTACCGACAGCATGATAAGACCTGCACCGGGCACACCGGCAGTTCCTATGGATGCCAGAGTGGAAGCCAAGATCAGGGTGATATAGTTGGCCATTGTAAGTTCAATACCACAGGCCTGGGCAACAAAAACTGCACATACGCCCTGGTAGATAGCAGTACCATCCATATTAATAGTTGCCCCCAACGGAAGAACAAAACTTGATACATTTTTGGAAACACCAAGATTTTCGTGGGTACATTTAATGGTTGCAGGCAGGGTTCCAGAACTGCTGGTTGTAGTGAATGCAACCATTTGAGCATCCAGAATGCCTTTGAAAAACCTGATTGGATTTAATTTTCCCACAACGGTGATACCCATACCATAAACAAAAACAATCTGTAAAATAGCGCCGATATATACTGCCAGAATGACTTTAGCAAGGGGCAAAAGTGTCTGCATTCCATATTGCCCTACAACATAAGCCATCAAGGCAAAAACACCATAGGGAGCTGCTTTCATAACTATTGCCGTCAACGTGTACATGATTTCAGCAATCGATTCTGCAAACTGTTTTGCAGGCGCAGCTTTTTTTCCGGTGATGTTTATAGCAATGCCGATACATATTGCGAACACGATAATCTGGAGCATTTTACCACTTGAAAGAGCTTCAATCGGGTTTTTAGGAACAATATTAACAAGGGTGTCAACAAATTGGGGTGCTTGTTTCACAGCAAACTGATGATTTAAATCGATGTGCATACCTGCACCTGGCTGAATAAAATTACTTACCAGAAGACCGATACTAACCGCGACAGCTGTTGTGCACAGGTAGATGATGATTGTTTTGATACCGATACGACCGAGCTGCTTTGTATCCTGCATGCTGGTCATACCTACGATCAGGCTGGAAAAAATAAGAGGAACAATCAACATTTTAATAGCATTGATAAAAAGGGTTCCAAGGGGTTTGATCATTACCGCTTTTTCCTGAAAAATAAGCCCTGCAAGAACACCAAGAACAAGCCCGATAAAAATTTTAGTCCATAATTTCACAGCAATCTCTCCTCATCTTATTTGTTTATAATTAATAACACCTATTCTTTTTTAAAAAATTATTGATATGACGGAATACAATCAGCAAAAGATAAATAGATAGGAAAACGCTTTTTGTCAATAGAAGCATGAAATAGATTACAAAAGCTGAATTTACAAAATCATTTAAAGTACCGTCAGGCAAATCTGGGATGTAACGCAGCAGGCAATATCAGAAATTTAAAATTTTCATATGTATCAATAATTCAGTAAATGTATGAACAAATAAAATCTCAATCTAAATTTTTTTTAAACATACATATTATTATCGAGAATCTTAAAGATACCTATACAAATCAAAACAATTTTCCATTAAAAGTTGGAGCCATGATAATGCAAGAACTAAACCGCTTCGCGGAAGAAATCCCCCCATATCAACACAATGAATTAAATTTTCCATTTTGATTATAAATT
>JAAELK010000524.1 GCA_024226935.1 Desulfobacteraceae bacterium | reverse complement strand
GGCAGAACCCCCAGGATCAATCTGTTAAGACTTGAAGAGGAGATGTCTGCAATTCATCTTCGCCTATCTGATGTAAGGATAGAGAATCTATCCTGGAAGGATCTGATCACCCGGTATGATCGTCCAGACACTTTCTTTTATTGTGATCCGCCGTATCACGGCTGTCCCGATTATAAACATAATTTCATCCTGGAGGATTTTGTGGCACTGGCTGATTCACTGAAAAGCGTAGAAGGACAATTTATGCTAAGCATTAATGATCACCCGGAGATCCGGCAGGTATTCAAGGATTTTAATCACAAAGAGGTATCCTTATTATATACGGTCAGCCAAAAAGGACCGGTGGAAGCTAATGAATTGATTTATTCAAATTATGAATTTAAAGAGAATGGAAATTTGAGTTTGTTTGGTGATTTCCATTAATGGCAGGTCGAGTCATAAAACATTGATTTTGTCCTTTTATTTTGACATTACAACTTCCCCTTAGTAGATTGATAAGGTCAAAATCGTTTCATTCATTCACCCATTATAGGGAGGTTGAAATGGTCAGAAAAACCGGCGCATACAAAGAAATTCATACGTTATATTGCCCTACGTGCCACAAGCCAAATAATGAAGTAGTCGAGGCATTAGATGATGTTTGTGTGGTTCTCCGATGCACTAATTGTGATAATGCCTTGGCATCTGGACATTTTATCGGCTTTAAGGCTATCTGCCCGAAATGTGGTTTTTTGGTTGTGGTTTCATAAATCCATTAAAATGGGTTGGGTTTTTTTCTTGATTTTAATAACCAAGAATGGGAAAAGATGGAACGAACAAGTACTTTCGAGAATTGGAAATAATTTCACATTATAACCCATTAATTATTATGAAAATAACCAAGGAAAGAGATTGAAGAAAGGAACGAAGAAGACAATGAAGACAGTAGTTTTTTGGGGTTTTATAATTTTAAGTGTCTTATTTATTTGTATTTTATTATTTGCTAAAATAATATCAGGAACTGATTTTACAATACTTGTAACTATTTTCATAATATTGGGGCTTATTAGAGGGTATGCTCAAGATATCAAGGAAATCACAGGTGCTGGTTTCACAGTAAAGTTTAAAGAAATTGAACATAAAGCGTATAAAGCTATCGAAGAGTTAAAAGCTTCCAGAATTGAAACCTTTAGATTTCTGCTCACTTTAGCAACAAAAAAATCAGGCGGATTTTTTAATGTGCTAGATGTATTGGATGAACGGTTAAATGATTTTTGGTTTTTGCATGAGAAAATTGTAGAATTTAATCTTGAGCAAGAGCTCTCTGAGAAAATTTTAGAAGTGACTAAGGTGTTAATGTTAGGCCAACTTCAGTGTATGGCAGGCTTGAATCCGACTATCAGAACTCTATTTACATCAAATGACAAACTTCTTACATATGCCGAATTGAAAGCTATAACCTTTATTAAAGATTCAACTGGTGAAGTTTCAATAAGCAATGCAACAGGACAAAATATTGACGAGAAATTATATTTAGGGCTGAACGCTTATGAAAAACTTTTCAATTTATCATCCAAGCTGAAAGACCTTTTACAAAAATAGAAATTTTAAATATCTGATATTGCCTGCCAGAATATCTGACATTGCTTGCCGCGTTACATTAAGGATAGATTTTTTGATATCCCCATCGTCCCCCCCCCAATCAAAAAAAGGTTTTCAACCTAAGCTGAAAACCTTTGATATAGGTGGTGCGCCCGGCAGGATTCGAACCTGCGGCCTATGGATTCGAAGTCCAGCGCTCTATCCAGCTGAGCTACGGGCGCACAAAACCTGTAAGATTGGTCTTAACTAACACAGTCAAGGGCTTTATGCAATACAAACATAAAGCCCCTTTTTTATATATTTTTAATTTTGAATGTTAATAGTGTAATCTTCCACTTCACCATAGTCAAAAGATCCGCATGATGGGGGAGAACCTCCATATTTCATGGAAACCCTCATTCTTCTTTCACCGGTTGATGAAGATGAAGAAACAGATACATTACCCGACAGATTTGAAGAACCGGAGTTACTGAAAACTTCTTCGCCGGAATCATCAAAATCACCATCATTGTTAAAATCTATCCAGACTTTCCAGTACTCCGTGTATGAACCGCTCCTAAAACTAGGAGAAAGAGCTAAAGGGTAGCTCTGGCCAAGGGTAAGGTTAATAACAGACGTGGTAAAATCGCTGTACCCCGAAGCCCCTGATGTTTTTGAAAAATTACCAAGATCGACCTGGGAGATCCATTCATAATAATTACTGTCTCCAGCCGATGCACAATATTCTATAACAGCTTGTGTTACTTCAACACTTTTTGAAACAGAGTCGGTATTGCCATTGTTATCTTCCACTGTGAGTACAACTTCATAGGTACCATATGCTGCATAGGTATGTACCGGATTTTGATCACTGGATGAACTATTATCACCAAAATTCCACTGATAACTGACTATGGAAGATCCCGACGGAACTGTACTCTGATCTTGAAAACTTACTTCAAGCAAATTTGCGCTGGAGGTAAAACCGGCAGTCAATTGAGCTTCCGCTGCTAATTTTGCCAGATGTGCGCTGGTCCCGATGGAAGCTTTAATATAATTTGTATAATAATCCATATTAAGAGTTGCTAATGTATCACTTGTTGTATGGTAATAATCACAAAAATCATCAACATCATCTTCTATTGCAAGGATAGCTGAATAACCCTTATTCCAGAATGAGGAATGATCACTGGCGGTAATTCCATCGGAGTCAATAATCGGTGTAAGCAGCGAATTCATGTTATATGCATTTACTACATCAACAAAAGTATTAGCAAGAACCATATCCCCCGCATACCCCGGATTATTGGTTGATCTGGTATGAATTCTAAGGGTTGGGCCACCGATATCATCCCAGGCAATCATATCCATATTATATACAGCGACTATATTATCATTATCGCCTGCTATTTTATCTGCATATCTTTTACTTCCATACAACCCCTGTTCTTCCCCGGTGAAAAAAACAAATCGTATGGTGCGTTCAAAATCATATTGATTTAATATTTCCGATGCAAGCATCACCCCTACTGATCCACTCCCGTTATCATCGGCACCGGGAGCCACAGACCCCGAAGGCATACAATCAAGATGGGCTGTTATCAAAACAATTTCATCGGGAGAAACTATTCCTGTTTTTTCTCCAACAACATTACGATTTGATGTAAAACCATAGCTCCAATTATGATAACTGACGAACAATCCCTGATTACCCATAAATTCATAAACAAATTGAGTTGCCTTTTCCAATGCAGTGCCGGAATATGTATTTCTGGTTGCGATTGTATAAGCTGAACCTCCTATATTAACAGGTTCTTCTCCTGTAAGCTTACTTGTATAATCATTTACTTTTGTCTGGGTCACAAGATTCATCATCTGCTCAACCACAGGATCATAGGTTAATGCGGATGCTTTATAATTTAAAAAAAGTGTTTTTTCTTCGACCTTTTTAAAAACAAGGGGCGAATCGGAAAGCCATTCGATTTCAAAGCCCATCTTAATAAGCTTTACAGCTTCCGATTCAGTAATTTTACTGACAATATTACGCCCGTCATCCAATAAAACATCAAGCTCCACAGCAGCTTTTTGCCTTGCTCCCTTCAATCTTTCAAGGGCGATGACGTATCTTTTATCGGTTGCAACAGCGCCTATATGATCAATAACTTCATATACACTATTTGAATCTTTAAGCTCCGAAGCTGTTGATTTAACAATAATATAGTCCTTTCCCGAGGAGCCCTGCAAATATGCATAAACTTGAAAATCCGACAAATTTACCTGATCCGACACATCTATTTTTGCAAGGATATTGTTTGATGGATCTGCAACAACAAGCTGATAATTAACAAGAAAAACGGTTAAAGACAAAAACAAAACAGATAGAAAATACTTGTATCCTTTTTTCATTTAAACCCCTCATTTCATTTAATAATTAAAAGAATCGCCAATCGGCCGACCTGAACAAAGTGAGAACTATTCTCAACACTCTATTTTCCATATACAAAAATCAGATCCCATGATTTATCACCCGTCTTGTTGATTCAACAGCTCAATCTGCTCCGCCGTTAATGCTTGATCATAAAATCTAACATCCGTGTATTCTCCGGGATAAAAATAACTGGTTGTTCCATAACCGCCCAGTCGAATCCCCCCAGCATACATGGTTCTATGCCCCAGTGCATGTCCGGCCATCTGGTCATCGATATAAATAGACTGATGGGTAGCCGACTGTACATAGGTGACCCTGACCCAGGTATTTAACTGAACATAGGCAGAACCCGAAGACAGGCCCCCGGCAATGTCCCAACTTCCATACCAAAATCTGAAATGCAAACCATCGGTCAGAGAATTAAAGATTGCACCACTGGTTTCATCGACAATTCGGGTCAGAAAGGAAAAGGTATATTCATTCAAATTTTCCTGGATCAATACTCCTTGAATTACACCCTGACTTCCTGAATCCGGCCCGGATTTCACATACCATTTGTCCGACATCCCCTTAATATCGGCTTGCTGCCAATCAACGGTGGTATCAACACCGCTTAGCTGGGTACCGGTAATGGAATCCATAATTGTTACCCCGCTTCCTTCCTGCATGGGAAAATGATGGACAGGTTCCGGGATTATCACCTGGGCTGCTGCCCTTTGAACACCGGCATAGATATTTTTTGAAAAAATGTGGTCGCCCGGCATTTGTGGATGAATTCCAAGATTCAATCCAAACATAGCCTGTTCTACTTCCAGATCAAAATCATCATTCACGTTGATCAACTCTTCACCATTGAGATAAAAAGCCAGGTTTCCGGTTGCAGCTTGATCATAGTACAGTTCAAACTGATGGAAAACATCCTTTTGAATCTCCCGCCCGTCAAGGGTGACCGTTGTCGTTCCGTTCATGGAATTGCGATAGCTGATCCTGCCCAGGGTTAAGACATTGGAAATTTCATCGTGGTCCAGATATAAGATGGCGATGGGATTACTTCTCCCAGTGTCTTCATAAATTCCAATGGTTTGGGCAGTGGAGCCAAAATCATGATTGGCCGTCAAAGCCGATGGATAGAAAAACTCCCCGGAAAACCACAAAGAACTGTTCCCGGAGGGGATAAGCTTTGATACTGCCCCCCAGCAACTGTCACCATTGAACCAATGTTTGATCAATCCATTTTCGGAAGTGATAATCGTATCATATACTCCGCCGTGTTCTTCTCTTTTCCAGATTCCACCCAGGTCAGATCCGGTTGTCAGGCTGGAAAATTGTGTTTCAACCCCGTCCTGATCAACCATTTCGCCGATTTGTTCGGCGGTTAAAGCCTGGTCAAATATTTTAATATCCGTGTATTCACCGGGATAAAAATATCCATTGGTATTGTAGGCACCAAGACGGATATCACCTGCATACAGGGTCCTGGTTCCAGAACTTTGTCCGGCCAATTGTCCGTCTATATAAATCAATTGATGGGTGGCGGTTTGAACATAACTGACACGCACCCAGGTATTTATTTTTACTAAACTTGCATCAGCTGTTACCCCACCAGCAATATCCCAGGTTCCATTCCAAAACCTGAAATGCATCCCATCGGT
>JAAELK010000523.1 GCA_024226935.1 Desulfobacteraceae bacterium | reverse complement strand
ACTGGTTTTATGCAAAATCGCAATGTTTAATGCCGTACTAAGTTTTTCAAAATTTCCTGATTTCGTGCTAAATGCTAAGGCTACGGGCTTACTAAATGGCCGAAATTCATGTTTATTAACTTTACTGGTTTTATGCAAAATCGCAATGTTTAATGCCGTACTAAGTTTTTCAAAATTTCCTGATTTCGTGCTAAATGCTAAGGCTACAGGCTTGCTAAATGGCCGAAATTCATGTTTATTAAGTTTACTGGTTTTTAGCAAAATCGCGAGTTTTTAGGAGGTTTGAAGTTTTTGAAAATTGGCTAATTTCGTGCAAAATGCTAAGGTAAAAGGCTTAGTAAATGGACGAAATTCATGTTTATTAACTTTAATAGTTTTGAGTAAAATGCTAAGGCTACAGGCTTGCTAAATGGCCGAAATTCATGTTTATTAACTTTACTGGTTTTATGCAAAATCGCAATGTTTAATGCCGTACTAAGTTTTTCAAAATTTCCTGATTTCGT
>JAAELK010000522.1 GCA_024226935.1 Desulfobacteraceae bacterium | reverse complement strand
TCCTCTTTCGGTGCAAGTGATTTGTCTTGGCTACACCTCCTTTTTCTTAGATAAACTTCAAGCGTGATTATATTACATGATTTTGATGAAAGTATCAAGTCATGTGACCGGCACTATAATTATAAATTTATACAAAAGATTGGAAATTATTACGGGATGTCTAAAAAATCGCCCCATGTTCAAATTTATATGAAGCTTAATAAAGCTCTATTGGAAATGGTAAAAGCAGGCAGGGTGGCCGAAATCTATAAAAAATACAATGTTCTTCCCCCGGTTAGTGATAAAATTAATGATGAGCTGTGATAACCCCGGGACATATTTTTACCATGTCCCAGGGTCAGATTAGAAAGTAATTTTTAAAGCTGTTTGATATGATCTGTCATGGCTTTTTTTTCTTATATTCCACTTGCACTTTATATTTTTTTTACCAGATTAACGATTCTAGTTCTTCGCTTGTATTATAGGTATAGGATTCTTCATATTCTTTTTTGGGCATATATCCCGATACAATCCAGTCATTTTCAAATAGATTTAATTGTTCTCCACAATGGATGCAGTTTATATCCAGGGAATCGATAATATCTTTTCCGCAGGAGGGGCAGTTATGTGTGTATAATGTGTCAGGGTTTTTAGCTCCAGAATCATCACAGGTTAAAAATATTACCATGCTTTGAAATGCAATTTTTTGATCTTTTAGTTTGAGTTTATCATCTTTTAGTATAACTTTCTGGCCTGTAGAACAAAGGGATATTGCCACTATATGTTTTCCATTTTTACTGGCTGCATTTATCAGGTTTATCTCATTTAAACATAGTTGATTAAAAACTTCTGTTTCCTTTGGTAGAGCCTCTTCCAATTGAAAAAAAATTTTATTGGTGACAAATCTGCGCACAAGGGACAGATCTTTTTTTGTGTGGCTTAATAAAATTTGTAGATAGGCATTTGAAGCCTTATTCTCTATTGATTGTACACTGAATTCCGGATCAATTTTTTTAAGTTCGCCTATTTTGGCATGAATTGCTGCCTTCTTTGATATGGAATATTCTTTGTCATAGGCTGAGGACTGGGTTATTTTGTACAGAACCCAATCAAATTTTCCACTGTTGAGAATACAATTACAATAACTGCATTTGCTTGCTTTTCCTAAAGGTTGAAGCTTTGCTTCACAATTTGGGCAAAGATCTGTGGAATAAAGGTCTTTGGCTATATGATTTTTTTTTCTGATAAATGACCAGAATTCCGTGAAGCTCCCGTTGTTTTTTTTGTTTATTGATGATTTTAATTCGCATTTAAGTTGGTCTTTCATCGATCCATCTATTTCAATATGAATAATATCAAAAGGACCGTCTTCTTTATAGCTGTCTATGTGAAGCTTTTTTAATCGTATCTTACTTAATACATTGGTTTGTAAAAATGTGTCCATCATTTTAAATTGTGATATAAATCGTTGGTAAAACCCATCGGAAATATATTTTCTAACTTTTGTCAAATCCTTTCTGGACCAGGCATCCTGTATTGCAAAAAAAGATAATTCCACTTTTTTTTTGAACGCTTCCGGGTCAAAATCTGGATTATTTATTAAAAAAATCTTTTTTTCCTTATTTAATCTTTTTTTTTTAGAAGAAGAAGAGATGAATCCAGATACGCTAACGATAAATACTATTCCGATCATTATTAGGATTGTTTCTGGTTCTCCTCCGCCTGAAGAACTTCCACTTGAAAAACCTCCACCACCACCTCCACCTCCTCCACCAGCTCTGGCATAAAGTTCTGAGGATGATAAAAAAACTATTAAAACAAGAATTGAAATGCATAAAATTAACCGTGGTATTTGTTTCATTTATTTTTCCTAGGTATTTTGAATAGATTTATTCTATTAAAGAAATTTTGAAGTAAAATTGAAAAGCAATTTTAACTGTATCTACAATTATCACGGGAGATCGTTTACACTAGGTAAAGAAGGAAAACAAGTCTAATTGGAGTTTTAAAAAATAGTAATGCAGGACTCGTCAGATCTCTTGTGATTTACAGGATGATTCTGTATGGAAATACTTTGATTTATGTTCCGGGATGTTGAGAATCATATCCCATAAGAGTCCTTTAAAACCAAAAATCTGTAAAGCCTTCATCCTCATTTCTCCTTTTTCCGGAGGGAAAAATCGGCCCCTTTGTCTGTGAAAGGCTGCTTGTATCTTTGCATCCATTATTTTCTTATCAACCAGGGGGGAAACATAATATGAAGGTTGTAACAGGGAGTCATTTTTGTCTATAATTCCCTGGGCTTTTGCAATGGCAGCGATCCTTGTCCGGGGAAGAATCCGGATCCCAGAAAAGATAAAGACCACGCTTTTTTTGAGGTGTTCAATATTTTTCAAGCTTTGGGTTATGGTGTCGGGGGTTTCTCCGGGACCTCCAAACATGAAAAAATGGGCACAGGGAATGGCGGTTTTGTGGCAGGCCTCGTTAAAGGCCAGGATATCTTCAAAGAGAAAATTTTTATTCAGTCCTTTCAAGGTGGTATCACAGGCTCCATCGGATCCTATTTCTGCGGCGTAGAGTCCTGCGGCCTTTAATAGTTCCAATTCCGATTTTTGGGTTTTTTGGGGTCGAAAATAGGCAGCCCATTCCATTTTGCAATTTTTCTTTATCATGAGTTCTGCAATTTTAAGATAATCCCCCCTGGGGTCGTTAAACACGGAATCTGTGAAAAACAGCTTATTAACATTGAATTGCTTTTTCAGGCGGATCAGATTTTCCACTACAAATTCAGGGTCTTGTTTCCTGAATTTGTGGCCTTCGATGAGGGGGTATGAACAATAGTTGCATCCATGGGGGCATCCCCTTTTGGTCTGGTAGTTGATCATGCCGCTTTTATCCATGTAATAGTTGACCAGGGTGTTGTCATACTGGGGAGACAAGAAATCAGGCGTTTCCATTGGTATCTTGTCCGGATAGATGATCCTGGGGGGCTTTTTGTTTTTAAGAAGGTCGTCAATGAGGCGGTTAAGGGTAATTTCCCCTTCTCCCACCACTCCGAAATCTGCATTGGACAACTCAAGGATGTTTTCAGGCATGATGGAAAAAGCAGGTCCCCCGATAATTATTGGTGCCTGGCAGACGCCCTTGATTTGTGATACCAGATTCTTTAAATGGGAAAGATACCAACTTTCTTTTGTGGCCATGGAATCTACATTGTCAATATTTCGCACGGAGATTCCCACAAAATCAGGGGCAAATTCCAGCAATACCCGGCCGAGGGAATCATTTTTATTTTCCTGGTTATAGAGCAGGTCAAACTGCCGGGTCGCATGTCCGTTTTTTTTTAAGGCTGCGGCAATAAGGGCTATGCCCAGGGGATATACCGGTATTGGGCTTGTGCAGGTGTTGGTGGAAATTAATAGTATTTTGCTCATTGTCCGATCTTTTTTTAAAGGGTCTTTTTCTTAAAGGATCTTTTTTTCCTTGGATTGTATCGCCGATAGGTGCCGTCAAGGATCTCTTTTTTGATAACCTTGAAAAACAGTTCTCCCATTTTAGTCTGATATCCGCTGTCTCCATAAAAAGAATCCCATGCCCAATTGTAAAGTTCTTCCAGTTTTTCACAGGACAGGTGTTTGGGTTGGAATACAGCTTTTCCACAGGTGTAATCCAGCCAGTTGTTGGAAAGAATTCTGCCTTGTTCCTTAAATTTTTCCCGGATAGGAGACTTGGGAAAGGGGGTTAAAATGGTGAATTCAGCCATATCAAGTTTAATCTGGGTCAAAAATTCCACCAGTTTTTTGATATAGCTTTCATCATGGTCGTCCGTGCCAAGGAGAATGGTGCCCTCCACGCTTATACCGTGGTCGTGGAGACGCTGAACTCTGGTTTTTATGGTTTCAGATGTATCAAATACCGCCTGGTAAACATACCAGCATCCGGCATCGGCTGCCAGTTTTAAAATTTTGTCATCATCCATCAAGGGGTGACAGACCCATTTTTTTTTCAGGGGCTTCATGGCGGTGAAAAGCTGGGTCAGCCATTCTTTGTCGTGGGATAGGGAGTTGTCCACGATGAAAAGTCGGTTGTTGGGAATGGATTCCATCTCTTCAATCACAGCTTTTACAGGTCTTGGTCGAAATTTTCGTCCTCCGAGAAAGCCGTTGCAGCAGGGAAAACAATTAAACCTGCATCCCCTGGATGCATGGACAAGATCCAGCATCTGGGTGCCTCTGTAGTTGTAAAGATCTCTTTGCAAAATTTCCCGTTTGGCGGTTTTGACCAGTTCTATTTCAGGAAAATTGTTCATATAGTCATAAACTTTTTTAAGCTTTTTGTTTTTGAAATCCTCAAAGACTTGTTCCATGCGGCCTTCCGCCTCTCCCAAAAAAACCGAATCTGCATGTTCCATGACCTCCCGGGAATGGAGCATGACGGCAATGCCGCCAAATAGAACCGGGATTCCCATCCGGCGGCTTTGGTCGGCAATTTCAAATGCCCTTGGCAACTGGCAGGTGAGCATCACGGATAATCCTATCATATCGGTGGTTGCATCAATTTCAAATTTCTGGACATTTTCATCCACAAAATCAACCTCAATATCATCGGGCAAGCTTGCTGCAAAGACGACCGGCCCATGGGGGGGAAGGTGAAATTCAGTCTGTTTTTCCAGCTTAGGCCAGGAGGGATATACCAATTGCAGTTTCATATTTTTTTTCCTTGTATCATTTTTATTTGCTGGCCAATATATTTTTAGCAAGGTCTGTCAGGCTGATAAATTTTTTACCTTCATGGGAAAAAATATCTTGGCTTGTGTCTTCTGTGAGGATGCCATAGCGGGGTTTGGATCTTTGTTTTTCAAGGACTAAAAATAATGCCCCGGGTTCGGGTGATTTGCCTTCCATTATAGGGTCAGGCAGTTTTATGTCTGAATTACAAAGGCCACATACCAGGGTGTCACACCCATCTTCTTCCAGAAGATCCATGGCCATGGATAATACCCTGTGCCCATCGGTCAGTTCTTCTTCAATCATGAAACTCTCACCTGTCAGACCATGGTAGATGGATGCCTCTCCCAGAAAACAGGAGGGAAGAGTATGGGCAAAGATTGTAGGACTTGGCAAAATCCCTTTTCCCCGGGAAAGGCTGTCCTGGTAATGGATGTCTGTTTCAAGGCATCCTGTGAAAGAGGATGCGATGGTGGCTATATTTTTTTTTTGTTCCGATGGGGTGATGCCGGCATCTGCCAGGGCAAAGGTGATGGCGGTAAACCCGATCCTGGAAAAATTATCCATTCGCCCAAAGGCTTTATATGGCCGGTTTAATATCTCTTTTCCCGGTATCCTGGGCAGGCAACTGGGATCATTTGAGTGGAGAACGTGACCTGGGTATCCCCTGGAGGCTTTGGATACCCAGCCCATGCCGCTTATTGCTGCTATCTTCATTATGCAACCTCCTGGATGATCAGAGCTGCATTGATACCGCCGAATCCTGAGTTGGTAGTCATGATCGGTCCCTTTGCAAAGGGTCTGGCGTGGGAACTTATGATTTGTCCGGCGGCACCCTGTGCAAAACCCAGGGTGCCGGGCAGAATTTTTTTTTCCAGCAGTTTTGTGCAAAGGGCTGCTTCAATGGCCCCGGCAGCTCCCAGGGTGTGGCCAATGGCTCCTTTTATGGAATTGGCCATGATTGTGTCGGGATTAAATAAATCCTTCAGGACATTGAGTTCCATCTCATCGTTATACAGGGTGCCGGTACCATGGGTATTTACGGCCTGGATATCCTGGAATGAAATTTTGGCTTTTTGGCAGGCCTTTGTAATGGCAAGTTTCAGACCCGCTCCGTTTCTGGCGGGTGCGGTCAGGTGGCTGGCATCGTTTGCAGCTCCCCATCCGGATATCCGGGCAAGGGCTGTTTTTTTAATGGATTTAAGTTTTTTTTCGTTTGTGAGCAGTATTCCTGCAGCTCCTTCACCCAGGGTTATCCCTTTTCTTTTTTTATCAAAGGGGGCGGCTTGGGTTGGAGACATGGCTCCCAGGGCCGAAAATCCTGAAAAAACAAATTTAGTTATCACATCCATGGCGCAGATGAGTACCGCTTCTTCCCGGCCGTTTTGGATCATGGCAGCTCCCTTGGCCAGGGCAATGGTCGAGGATGCGCAGGCTGCACTGATGTTGAATCCGGGCCGTCTAAGGCCAAGCTTTTGGGAAATATACCCGGGAAGACTTGAAACGGCAAGGCCCCTGGGTAGAAGGTCTGGATTCTTTGCAAATTCCGGCAAAAGATCAATTCCCCCCTTTGTGGAAGCTGTGATCAGACAGGTGTCAGGATCTATGGGGCCAAGTTTGCGGATCAATTGATCTGCCAGGGAAAATATTAGGGGGACGGGATCATGGGGGAAATTTTTGGGTTCCCCATTTGGGATCAGGTTCGGGGTCAGATTCGGGATCAGATTTGGAATCAGGCCTGCCCAGGGACTTGCGTAGGAATCAGGGTTAAATCGGGCGGTCCCGGGCAGGGATAGATCCGACATATCGGTCAGGCCGGATTCTTTCTGGATAAGTTTTTTATAAAGGGTGTCAGGATCATTGCCCAGGGGGGTAATGGTCGCAGCTTGGGTAATATAGACCTTTGTCATTTGATCTTGCCCGCCCTCCACTGATCACAAAAGTTTTTATAAAACTCTGGTTGGGTTAAATAGAGTTCATAGTCAGTGTTCAGCATCATCTGCACGGTAAATCCGGTTGCCGCAATTTCTCCCTGGGGGTTGTAAATGATATATTCGCTGTTGATTTTTGCGGCCTGGGAATAATGGAGAATACCTTCTATGGTAATCTTATCCATAAATTTCAAGGGTCGGATAAAATCCACATGGACAGTTTTGATGGGGGTTAAAATACCCTGGGCATAAAGATCCATATATCCTATGCCATAATTTTGTCCCAGCAGAACCCTGGCATCTTCAAAATAACTTGTATAATGTCCGTGCCAGGCGATGGTGAGCATATCCACTTCTTCAAATCGGATGCGTCGTGTAACCCTTCCTTTCAGGGGAGGAGGATCTTCGGCATTTTGTTTAAAATATGGTTTTTTCATGGGGTTTATCCATCTGGGTTAGGTGTTCATCCATTTGTTCTCTGACTTTTTTTTTCAGTTTATGGTGTTTTATTTCTCCCTGGAATTCTCCTGGGAAAACAGGGGCTAAAACTTTCATTTTTATCCTTGCCGGGGTCAGATAAAGTCTGCCCTTGGGCAGCATATCCTGGGTGCCAGTCAGACAGACCGGTATTATGGGTGTATTGGTTTGGATGGCCAGTTTAAAGGCTCCTGAATAAAAATGGGTCATTTCCCAGGTTGTGCTCCTGTGCCCTTCGGGGAAAAAAAGGATAAAACCTTTATTTTTAAGGGTGGCCTTTGAGGTGTCCACAGATTTTTGCCAGGAAAATTTTTCAAGGTTCAGATAGCCCGCAAGATTCATGAACAGGTTGTAAATGGGGATTTTGAAGGGCCAGTTTCGAACGGCAAAGCAGATATCGCTGACCGGCAGCATATTCATGCAATAGGTGTCGAAAAATGACCGGTGGTTAACCACAATGATTCCGGATTCTGGAAAGGGGTCTTGCTCAAATTGGGGGGGATCAAAGATGACAAAGAACCCGGTCAGAAACTGCCAACCCCTTCCGTAAATCCAGATGCATTTGCGGGTCAGGTATTGGATTGACCATCCCCTTATAAATTTCATGTATAATATGGCTGCTGGAAATAGGCCTATCCCCAGCAGGGTCCAGAACAAAAGCACCGGCAAAATGATCAGGTTCATCCCAATAATAAAAAGAGCCCTTGCTGCCTTGCTTTTTAATTTGTGGGTATAAATATTATATAAAACCATGGTTTTACGTATTCCCATCAAATTTTAATACAATGGCTGCGTTGGTACCGCCAAATCCAAAGGAATTGGATAGAGCCCTATGGATTTGGCCAGGTTGTGTCCGGGGAACCACATTAATGGAGGGACAATCATCACTGAGTCTTGTAAAATTTATATTGGGGGCAATAAAATTGTTTTGGGCCATGAGGGTGGTATAGATGACTTCACTTACTCCTGCCATCCAGCATTCATGGCCGGTCATGGATTTGGTGGATGATACCAAAGTTTTATGGCCGAACAGATCGTGGATGGCCGTGGCTTCTGCCAGATCTCCCCTGGGAGTGGAGGTGGCATGGGCATTGATATAGTCAATTTTACCAGGATCGATGTCGGCATCCTTGAGTGCATTTGACATGGCTTTGACAGAACCTTTGGCAGAGGGTTCAGACAGGGTTTTTCCAATACCCGAGGAAAATCCATATCCTTCAATAATTCCATAAATCCTGGCTCCCCTGGCCCGTGCGTGGTCCAGGTCTTCAATGATAATGGAAGCCCCTCCTCCTCCCGGAACCAATCCGTTCCGATCCTTGTCAAAGGGCCGGGATGCCTTAGCTGGGTTATCCACCGAGGAAGAAAATGCATTCAGGGCATCAAAGCTTGCCATGGACATCCAATTGGTTTCCTGGGCGCCGCCGGCAATGATAATATCTTGCATCCCGCTTCGGATCAACATCAAGGCCTGGCCGATGACATGGGCTCCGCTGGCGCAGGCTGCACTCATGGTCCAGTTGGCACCCTGGGTGCCAAAGTAAGCGGCAAGGTTCATGGTAATGGTGGAGTTCATTGTGCGGAAAATATAGCCTGACCCTATGTAATGGGTCTCATTATGGTGTCTGGCAATATCAATGGATTCCACTCCGGCCTTGATGGTGCTGTCATTGCCAAAGATTACCCCGCACCGGTCGTTTTCTACCTGATCCCTTAAAAGGCCTGCATCCGTCACGGCTTTTTGGGCAGCGGCAACACTAAAAAGGGCGGGCTCGCACATGGTCCGCAAGGTTTTTCGGCCCAGGTTCAGCTCTTTGGGACAAATCGGAGGAATCAAAGCTGTCAGGGGGGATTTAAATCCCAGTTCCTTTCTTTGTTCATCAAATATTATGCCCGATCGCCCCTGTTTCAGAGCTGCGGTGACCTCATCAAGGTCTTTCCCAAGACATGAGACAATCCCCATGCCAGTAATTGCGGCTGTTCTCAAATCTCGTTTTTCCCCATTGTACCTAGTTTATCTTTGTTCATTTTGTTATGAATTCTATTCTTGTACCTGTTTATATTTTTTTTGGGGGGAGGATCATTAACAGATTCCGCCGTTAATACCCAGCACCTGACCGGTAATATAGGAGGCTTTTTGTGAACACAAAAAAAGAACGGCATCTGCTACTTCCTGGGGTTGACCCAGGCGGCCGGCCGGAATGGATTGGGCAATCTGCTCCAGGGGGAGTCCTTCCACCATTTCTGTTTCAATGAATCCAGGGGCCACGGCATTTACTGTGATGTTTCGCTTGGCAATCTCTTTGGCAAGGGCCTTGGTGGCACCTATAAGACCTGCCTTGGAGGCAGAATAGTTGACCTGTCCCGGTTGTCCTAGCTGGCCCGAGGTGGAGGATATATTGATGATCCGGCCATATCGTTTGGGCAGCATTTTTTTTACCACAAGCCTTGTCACATTAAAAAATCCTGTGAGGTTTGTATTTAAAACCTGCTGCCAGTTTTCTTCTTTCATCCATACCATGAGCATGTCATCCCGGATACCGGCATTGTTTACAAGGATCTCCAGTGTTTTTCGTTCTGAAATGATTTTTTTAACGGCATCTTCCGCAGCGTTCTTGTCTGTGACATCAAAGGGCAAAAGAGCACCATCACCCCCTTGTTCTTTGATCTGGTCAAGGGTTTGCTGGGCAATCTTGTGGTTTGAATGGTAATTGAGATAGACAAATCTGTTTGATGCGGCCAGAGCCATGGCGATGGCCCTGCCTATCCCACGGCTGGCTCCAGTTACAAGGGCTGTTTCTGTGGATTCACTTGGTGTATTGCTCATGGAATCTCCTTTTAATTTTGATGATTTTTTAAAATAAGGGTGGCATTTATTCCCCCAAAGGCAAAATTACTGGTCATGACCAGATTCAGGGGTTTTTCAATGATTTTTTGGACATGGCAAATCCCGGCGCAGTCAGGATCAATTCTGTCAAGGTTCCGGGTGGGGATGATCACACTTTTGGCCATCATCTGGAGGCAGAAAATGGATTCCATCACTCCGCTTGCGGCCAGGGTGTGACCTGTATATCCCTTGGTAGCACTCACCGGGATTTTGTGATTTCCCAGCATGGCAATGGCCTGGGCTTCGGCCACATCTCCCAGGCGGGTTCCCGTGGCATGGGCATTGATATAATCTATTTGCGCAGGTTGGCAATTTGCGTTTTCCAAGGCCCCTTCCATGCACTGGACCATGCCGCTGGCCTGGGGAGTTGTCATATGGCTTCCGTCGCAACAGGTATTATATCCGATTATCTCTCCAAGGATGGTTGCCCCCCTTTCCTGTGCGTGGTTAAATTCCTCCAGAATAAGGGTTCCAGCTCCTTCGCTTACCACCAATCCGTCCCGGTCCACATCAAATGGCTTGGGAGTGGCAAAGGGTTCTTGGCAATAATTTTTTGATGCAGCATTTAATATATTAAATATTGCCGCCGTGGAGGGATGGAGCTCGTCTGCTCCACCGCAGATCATGACTTTTTGATGCCCGTTTTTGATGATTTCATAACCTTCGCCAATGGCCTGGGTGGATGTGGCACAGGCACAGCATGGGGATATGACCCTGCCCCTGGTTCCCAGGGTGGCAGCCACATTGGCAGCCACGGAATGGTTCATGATTTTCATGAATGCCGTGCCTTCCAATCTTCCAATTCCCCCTGTTTCCAGAAAATCATTGAACATGGTTTCCAGGGTTTTTCCAGATCCGGTTGTGGATCCCATGGCAACCCCGGTGTGTTTTGAGGAGATCAGATCAAAGCCTGGTTGTTCGGGACCAAGACCTGCCTGGTTCAGGGCATCAAGCGCTGTCAATGTGGCCATGACAGCCATGGGCCCCATGGTTCTGCGGTCTTTTCTGTTGATTCTTTTGGGGTCATAGTCCCGGCACTGACCTGCGATGGAGACTTTCAGGTCCTTGATCTTCTCCCAGGCAGGAATGTTTTCTATACCGGATCGGTTATCCACAAGGCTGTCCCAAGCTGTATCTACCTGGTTGCCTATGGGACTTATGATCCCCATACCTGTAATTGCCACCCGTTTCATTGAATATTCTCCTGGCAGGTTTTTGGCTGCTGGCTGCCCGCTTGGTTGAGTATTTTGTCTGTTAAATAGGATTTACCATAGAGGGTGCTGCAGAGGTTGAAGCTGGCAATAATAGACCCGTGGATTCCGGAGAATCCTATGCTCTGGCCGGTTAAAAATAGGTTTTTTATCCGGGTGGCAGGATGAAACATGCCTTCAAGAAAGTTCTGGGCCGTTTTTTTTATCCCATAGGCAGAGCCTTCGGGGGACAATGTATATCTTGCAAAGGTGGCCGGTGAATAGGTATCTATTATGCGGGCATGGTGCCGGGCATCCGGGTAAACCTTTGATATTTTTTCCATGATTTTTTCAGCCAATTTTTTTTTTGTTGCGTTATAGATCTTTTTGTCGTCTTCCCCATAACTTTCTTGTATTTTTTGGAACTCTTCGTGGTTTATCCCCATCAGGGCGGTCACGGCCAGCTCCTCTTTGCTTGCACCGTCTGCCGGGGGCAGGGCACTTAAAAAGACCATCTCCGGTGGATTTTTTTCTCCCAGGGTTTGTTGTTTGTAATGGGCATTTACATCCCATGAATTGTAAATATATGCGTCATTTACGGCCACGGGGCAATTGCTTTTTTCCCAGCCCATGGCTACTCCGAACATGCCCCCGGTGTGTTTTGCATTTTGAAGTCGTTTTTTGTACACCGGCCTGAATGCGTCTTGAGGGCAGAGGTTTGGTAATAGGGATGGTGGACCTGAATATATAACTTTGTCCGATAACAGGAGTTCTCCTGTGGCAAGTCTCACCCCGCAAGCTTTTTTATCTTTTACGATGATGGTTTTCACATGGCAGTTTGTGCGGATTTTTCCACCATGGGTTTTGAGGCATTGGGCCAGGGCCCCGGCAAAAGGGGTTTTTGTTTCATTGATTCGAAAGCTTGCATTCAGGTATGAATCACAAATAATAAAATGGGTTAAAACCGGGCATTGTGAGCTTGATAAGCCGTGGAGGGGGTTGTTTGCACAAAGCAGACTCTTTAATTGCCCCTGGATTCCTATTTTTTTGAAATAGGAATCCAGGCAGCCGGTGTACTGAAGGGAAACATCCTTTTTCGGGTTTATTTTTGGGTCATAGAGGTTAATGTTGGCAATGACATTTTTTAAGTCTTTAAAATATCGGCTGATACTTTTTTTTCGGTTTGGAAAATCAAGGATCAGTTTTTGTTCAAAGGCATCATGGCCCTGGGGAACCTCATATGTTTTGTCCGGAAAATGAAATTTTTCAAAACAGGTGGGAGACAGGGGGACAAGATCAAGTTTGTCCAGCAGCCCCAGGTAATTAAAATAATGCCAGAGGGGCTGATTGGGAGCAAGAGATCCCAGACGGTGAACGCCTGTGGGAAAAATTAATCCATTTCGTTTATAGGTTTGGGTTAACCCGCCGGCAACTTTATGCTGTTCCAGTACCAGAACTTTTTCACCTTCTTTGGCCTGGATGATAGCGGCTGTCATGCCGCTTACCCCGGACCCGATGATTATGGTGTTAAATTGGTTTTCTTTCATTTGTCTGCCTTTGGCAATCAAGGTCCAGTTGTTTTAGTTTGGTGGTTTGGCCAGGGGTAAGAAATTTTTCCGCCAGGGTGGGAATAATTGCCATGGCCAGTACCAGGCTTGCGAGCATTCCCGTTAATCCTGCTACTCCAATGGAATTAAGAGCATTATGCTGGGCAAAGGCAAGGCAGGTAAATCCCCCGATGGTTGTCATGGCACAGATGATAACTGCCCCTGCGGTTACCTGTCTGTCCTGGGGTTTTTTATTAAGTTCGTGGTGAACCAGAAATATGGAAAAATCTACCCCCACTCCAAAGACAAAAATAATAAAAAGCATACTGATCAGGTTTACTGAAATTCCGGCCAGGCCCATGATTCCTGCCGTCATTATGGCGCTTAGAAAAACCGGGGTGATGGTGATCAGGATAATTTTTATTCTGCCAAGGAAGATAAAGAGGGTCAAAATTATTGCACCCGCTGCAAAAAGAAAAATTTGTTCGAACTCTTTGGTCACAAGGTCAGTGATTTTTTTAATAAAGTGGCGGTTATCCAGAAAACGAGCCTGGGGAAGTTCTGATTTGATTTGTGCGGTTATACCGGCAATTTGGGATTTGTCTTTTACATTTATGGTGGTCAGGGCCAGTACGCTGTCTTTTTCAAATATAAGTTTTGCTTTGATCAATTGCTCTATGACCGTGGGGGTGAAATCCCGGCGGGTAAAAGGTTTTTTGGGGGCCTTAAGTTCTGCAAAAAACGGGGCAAAGGCATTGGGTGAAAATCCGTTGGAAAGTGCCGCTTTTGCCATGGTTTTTTCAAGGATGTCAATTCGTTGCTTGGGTAAAAATTTCTGGAAATTTTCATAGCGGATTTTTCTCTGGGCCTTGGAGGGAAAGATGTCTGCCAGGGAGGCAATCTGATTTATTTTTCCCTGGCTTTCCATTTTCTTGAGAAGTTTAAAAAGGTCATCATTTTTTTCCAGGGCCTGTTCAAGGTTTTTGGCCTTGACCAGGATTACCGAGGGAGAACTTTTTCCCCAGGTTGAAAGAAAACTATCCATATCCCTTTGGGTTTCAGGAGACAGGTGATTAAGAGTGGAAATATCCCCTTCAAATTTAAAGTTTTTAAGTCCTGTAAGACTGAATCCAAAGGCTATAAGGCAGATAAAACCTACTAAAAAAAGATGCTTTTTTCGAAAAGCCATCAGGGAATCACATGCTTTTACCAGGGATATCAAGGGTTTTTTTGGCTCTTTTGGCAAAGCAAGGATAAAATATTTTAATATAAAAACAGAAAAAAGTGCTGCCCCCAGAATCCCGGTTATGGTGAAAAAACCCATTTGACGCTGCCCTGGAAGGGACGAGAACAAAAGGCAGCTAAAGGCTGCCATGGTGGTTGCAGCCCCCGTGGCAATGGGCCTTTTTAATTGGGAAATGATTTTTGTTGTCTGGGCGGTCCCGGCGTTATCAACACTGAAAAGAATGTGGATTCCAAAATCGACGGTTATACCTAATAGTACAGCCCCGCACCCCAGTGCAATGGCAGATATTTCATGGGAGAAAAAGGAGAGAAGGGCACTGGCAAATGTCAGGCTGACAAGGGTGGGAAGAAAAATCAAGAGTACATAAAGGAACCTGCCAAAAAAGAAAAATCCGATGATAAGAATTCCTAGGGTCATGGCAATGATCGCTTTTTGTACATCTTTTTGGATGGTTGTCGAATTATCTAGGGTGGCCACATGACTTCCCGAAAACCCTAGATGGATTTTATTTTCAAAAGCCTTTGTGACCTTGGCTTTTTCCCGGGTAAGAAAGCTGAACATCTTGGCGCTTTGCTGGGTATCCACGGCGGGGAAGGCAGGTGTTGCTATTATGAGCAGCCGGGTTCCATCCTTGTTGATAATTCGTGAGGAACTTATATGTACGCCGGAAGCTTCTGCCTGGAAAGCTGCCAGTTTTGACAGGATTATCATATTCAGCCCCAGAGGATCTTTTGTGAGTTGATCCGCTGCAAACATACCACCCGGCTCCAGGAGTTGTTTTTTGATCCTGGGCAGTAATTGTTGAATGTTTTCCAGGGTAATTTTGGAATCAATTTTATTTAAGTCGCTCTTATCAAAGAGCCAGTATTTGTTTTTATTTACAAAATCCAGGAGGTTCATCACACTTTTATTGGAAAATTTATATACAATGTTTGTAAAAAAGGGTGATTTATCGATGGCTTTGTAAAAAGAATCGGCTGCTTTTTTAAGGGTTTCAGGATCATGGGTTTTGGTTTCAATCTGGATATACAGGTTTTCGGCCGCCGGTACGTGGTTGATGATATATTTGAAATCTGCTACCTCGGAGTCGGAATTTGGAAGCATGGAGGTGATCTTTTCATCAAGGTTCAGATGCATGGTGAGAACCAGGCAGACAATATAAAAAATGCCGGTCAGTAAAATGATTGTTTTTTTAGGACTTTTTAATTTCATAGGCTTATCACGTTTTTGTTTTTTTATGGGAGGGAAAAAATTAATACTGAATTATTTCCCCCAAAGGCGACCGACTGGGACATGGCTGCCCTGCAGGAGATTGTCTGGGTTTTTGTCACGGGTGCTATATCTGTTTCGGGGTCTTTTTTTGAAAACCCCAGGCTTTTGGGAATGATTCCGTTGATCAGATTGTAAATGGTAAAGACAGCTTCAATGGCGCCGGCTGCCCCCAGGGTGTGACCGGTATACCCCTTGGTTGAAAAAAAAGCAGTATCCGGCATCAATTGTTTAAATACACGCATTTCAATCTTGTCATTATCCCGGGTTCCTGTACCATGGGCATTGATAAATCCGATATCAGTTTTGGCAAGACCGCTGTGGGCAAGTGCCTGGTTAATCGCTGTTTTCAGTCCCTGGCCGTCGGGTTTTGGTGCGGTCAGGTGATAGGCATCGCAGGCTGATCCATATCCTGCCACCCGGCATTTGGCCCTGTCTTTTAAGGGGGGTGTTTTTTTTATGGGTTCAAGAATAACTATTGCTGCCCCCTCCCCGAGATTAAGGCCGTTCCTGTCTGCATCAAAGGGTTTGCAGGTGGTGTCGTCGGTGATCATAAGGGAGATAAAACCATTATAGGTTACCTTGCATAATTCATCCGTGCCCCCGGCAATGACAAGATCACAAAGATCAGCGGCAAGCCATTGGGCACCAATGCCAATGGCATCGGTGCCGGAAGCGCAGGCATTGACAATGGTCTGTGTGGGGCCATCCAGGTCAAACTCTTCGGCAATACTTTCAGTCGGATTGGAGGCTAAAAATCGTTTGATGGGGGCCATGCCGGGTTGATTGCCCTGTTTATACTTAATATAAAAGGGATCATTGTTCAGGGCACATCCCACGGTGGTTCCCATGCACACACCCACCCGTTTGTATTTTAAAACCTCCGGGGTGATCCCGGCATCTTCCAGGGCCTGGGCAGCGGCAGCAATTGCCATGCGGGCAGTGAGGGTCAGATCCAGGTTTTTTTTAGATACCCATTTGTTTACAGGTTCCGATTTTCCATAGTCCGCTTGCCCATAATGTGATCCCCTGGCATTGGAATTTTCGGAATCGGGAATACTGAAAACCGGGTATTTTATGGGGTGGTCGGTGGAAAATTGTTTGGGGGGGCTTGGGACAGGGACATTTTCAAACATATTTTTCATTCCCTGGTCCAGGGTTGTGCCAAGGGCACAAATACAGCTTATTCCCGTGACCGCCACATCCATTTTTCTATACATTTCTTGTTCCTGGTAAATTTTTTTTCCCATAATATTTGCTAGTCAAAAGTTTCTAAGGATTCTTCTGGTTCCCACATATCATAAAAATTAAAAAACTGATATGGATGCCTTCTAATATATGCTTCCATGGATTGAACAAAGGTCTTTGCAAAGGGGGAAACTTTTTTGTTTGCTTTTCCTAATTTTGGGGGGATCTGGATGATCCTGGACAGCATGATTTTATAGCTGTCAGGTCCAGATTTGTAGGAATGAAGGATCACAACGGGTTTTTGGGAAATGGAGGCCAGCTTGTAGGCTCCTGTGGGAAACAAAGCTTTTCCCCTTAAAAAATCCATTTGGAGGGACAGGGCGGTATTGCCGAAAATCCGGTCCCCCATTATGCATAAAACTTCATCTTTTTTCAGTACATTCAGCATTTCAATGGAACCGCCAAGAAATTGATCGGGATTTATGATTTTAAATTTTTTCCCCGATGTGCCGTGTTCATAATAATGTTTGTCAATATTTTGCTTGTCCTGGAGCATGAGCAGGTTCACAGGCTTGTTCAGCCGGGATAGGGCGGACATGGCCAGTTGCCAGCATCCCACATGGGCCATGAGGATGATAAAACCTGAATCAAGGGATAATAGGGTTTCCAATTCTTCCTGATTTTCAAATGAGGCATGGAAGGTGTCGGGCCCCAGTATGCCGAAAATTGCCCTATCTATTAGAACTTTTCCCAGGTTGAGTACCAGACGATATCGATGGATAAATTGTTTGAAGGGGCCGTCCTTTGGAAATTGCCGCCCAAGATAGGGGGCGCACTTTCGTTTTACCGAGGTGAAAAAGCTAGCATAATAAAAAACAACAAAATATAAAAAAAAGTAGGCGATGGGCCGGGCAAAGCGCCTACCGCCCAGGCGGATCATTAGATAAAAAAAATAATGTCCCATTCTGGAGCCCATACTTTTGCTGTCCCATTGTTTTTTTGGGGTCATGGTTATTGGTTTTCCAATGTCGTTGAAAGGGCAGTTGCCGTAAAAAAAATAAGGATAAAAAAGATGATGGCCAGCACCGGTGCTACAATAAGGGACCCCAAGCAGTATTCATAAAATCTTTCAAGAAATTGATTGCCAAGGGTTTCAAAGGAAATATCGGTTAAAAATCGGCCGCCATGGGTAAAAAAATAGCCTGTTTCAATGCAAAGGGCCGGGACAAGAGGGGGCATGCAAAACTGGCTTGTGCCCACGGCCACAATCTTATTAAGCCTGAAAAAACCGGCTGCTATCAAGATTGAAAGTGTATGGAGAGCGACCAGGGGCAGGGTTCCCAAAAAAATTCCCAGGGCTCCGGATAAAGCCATGTTAAAGGGAGTGACTTTCTGGGGCAGGAAATTGCGGATGGATTTTATGGGGTGGAAAATTGAGAACCCTCCGGATTGTTGCCTGGGTTTTTTTTCGCCGATATTTTTATGGGGCCAGGGGATAAAGGACCGGATAGTCAGTTTGGTATTCAAGTGGGTCAGTCTGGCATTGTCTGCTATCAGTTGAAAATGGCTGATCCTTTTCTCTTTGGGAGGATAATGAACAGAGATATCAAGATCTTTGATCAAAACACCGGCCCAGCAAGCTTTTACCAGAACTTCTATCTCAAAGTCATATCGGGTTTGGGCTAGATTCAGCTCCTGGAGGACAAACAAAGGATAGGCCCGGAATCCGGATTGGGCATCTCCGATGGATGATCCAGTCTGCACCCTGAACCAGAAGTTTGAAAATGCCCTGCCAAATTTGGATGTTTTGGGAATAACAGAGCTTGAAAAATCTCTTTTCCCGACAATGATGTCCCGGGGAGTTTTAAAAATGGCTTCTTTGAATAATAAAAAATCTTCAGGCAGATGCTGGAGGTCGGCATCCAGGGTGACTATATGGGTATAGTTTTGCTCTGCTGCCTGCCTGGCTGCTGTCATAAGAGCTGCTCCCTTTCCTATGTTTTGTGGGTGACAAATCACCTGGACATGGGTCTTTTTAAAGTGATCTAAGGTAAGATCCCGGCTGCCGTCATCGATGACAAGAATATCGGGGTGCAGCCGTTGGCAGCGTTGGATCACTTCCAAAACAGTTTTCCCATGGTTGTATACGGGGATGACAATCAGTATTTTTATGGGTGTAAAATTCATGGATAATTGGCTTACTCTTCTTGGAAGTAAATGGAGAGGTTGTTAAAAAGCTGGCTTGAAAAAAGCAGTTTTCGAAATTTTACCAGGCTGTCATGGAAGATAGTTGAATTGTCGTATACCCGGAACTCTTCGTTCAAAATTTCATAGATTTTTCTTGTTCCCCGGCCAAGCATGTCAGAGTTTCTAAAGGAAAGGGCCTGGAGATCGGCTAAAATTTCCAGGGTAACTATATGTTTGGCATTACTGATCAGGCGAAAGGCTTTTCTTGCTGCCACGGTTCCCATACTGACCACGTCCTGGTTGGTGGCATTGCAGGAGATGGAATTTACACTCATGGGATTTGCCAGGTTCCTGTTTTCCGCCGTGGTGGATGTGGCAAGATATTGGGCACCCATAAATCCCATGGCAAGACCTTTTTCCCCTGAAATGAGATGTTCGGGAAGCCCCTCGTTGAGATTTTTGTCAAGGAGTTTATTGGTTCGTCTTTCAGACAGGTTACAAAGGGTGGATATGGCGATGCACAGGGAGTCCATGGCAAAGCTTATGCTCTGGCCGTGAAAATTTCCGCCATGGATAATTTTTTTGGATTCCGCAATGATGATGGGGTTGTCATTGGTGGAGTTTGCTTCAATTTCAATGGTTGCAATAGCATGGTCCAGGGTTTCTTTGACCGGGGCCAGAATCTGGGGGGTACACCGGATGGAATAGACATCCTGGACATTGATATTGGTTTCAAAAACCGGAATATCTTCATCGTTCTGGTTCCTGATTCGTTGGTGCAACTCTTTTCTCTGGGTGATATTACCCGTGCCCTGGTATAATTTTTTAATGGTTTTTGATACTGCAACCTGGCCGGGATGGGGTTTGACACTGTGCAGGTCCTCATCAAAGGCATCATCAATACCCCCGAATATTTCCATGGCAAAGGCGGCATTGACACAGGCAATATTTAAAAGCTTGCTGGCTCCAAAGAGGGCAAAGGCTGCAATCCCCGTCATGGCTGCCGTGCCGTTCATGAGAGCTAACCCTTCCTTGTAGCTGAGCTTAAGGGGGGTTAAACCGGTTTCTTTGAAGGCCTGTTTTGCTGTCATGAGTTGATTTTTGTAGTAAACATTGCCCTGGCCGATGATGGAAAGGGACATATGGGCCAGGTGAATTAAATCCCCCGAGGCTCCCACGCTGCCGCATTCTGGAATATATGGGGCAATCCCCTTGTTGATCATATTTTCCATCAGTTCCAGAAGAACTATCCTGACACCGGAGTGGCCCTTTACCAGGGTATTTAGACGAATAGCAAGAATGCCCAGGGCAATATAGGGTAAAATGGGTGCCCCAAGTCCTGCTGCATGGCTGACAATGAGATTGGTCTGAAGGGTTTCAATCTCACTGTCGTTAATGATCTTGTTGCACATGGGGCCAAAGGAGGTGTTCACCCCATAGATGATTTTTCTTTCTTTAATGGCCTCTTCAAGAAATTGCCGTGAGGCCCGGCATCGCCCAAGGGCTTTTTCATCCATTGCAATTCTCTTGTCTCCAATACCAATGGCAACAATATCTTTGTAACCTAGATCATTTCCACTGAGAATAACCGTGGGTCTGTGTGTCATCTTCTATTCATCCTTAAAAAATCTTTTTTTCTTAAATCAAAAAAGGTCATTCTCTTGCGTTTTTTATCAAATTGATAAACCTTTTTATCAGCTTCCTGTCTGGTGATAAGTCTTATTTCAGGCACCACCCGAAGTTTTGCCTGTAAAACCTCCCGGATCCAGGTATCGGGTTCATCTTCTTGGGCCAGGGCCGTGTAAAGAATGATCCGATCTGTTCCATCACTATTTTTCTTTGCTTCTATATATCCGTTATAAAATCGTTTGTCACCTTCAAGGGCTGCAAGAACGGCATTGGGAAATATTGTGGTGCCCTTGTATTTGAGCATCTGATTTTTCCTGCCAAGGACCGGGGCCAGGCGCGGGCTTGTTCGTTTACAGGGGCATTTTTCCTGGATCATATAGGAAATATCCCCGGTTTTAAATCGTATCAAGGGCATCCCCGTGATCCCTAAGGGCGTTACCACTATCTCGCCTTTTTCCCCGGGTTTAACCGGCTGGTCGTCATCTCCCAGGATCTCCACAATAATGAGTTCCGGTCTTGTGTGGCCTCCTGATCTGGCTTCACATTCGCAAAAGGTGGTGGCCATTTCCGATGAGGCGTAGGTGGAATATATTTTTGCCTTCCACATGGTTTCCAGTTCCCGGGCAATGGGAAGCAGCCTCAAGGTTTCATCCTTTGTGGGCTCTCCAATGGCAATGAGTCTTTTAACGCCACAGTCCTTTGGGTCCCCATGATTTTGTCGTCCATATTGTCCGATTTTATACATCAGGGAGGGTACTCCCACAATGACGGTGGCTTTGGTGAGTTTGATCAGTTCCCAGTGCTGGGCCGGGCTTCCAGAGCCCGCTCTGACCATGGTAGCCGAAAGTTTTGTCCCTCCCAGAAAATAGGCCATGCCCGCCATGAAACATCTGTCTAGGGCCGCACAGACCAGAATGGTATCGGTTTCATTGATACCGGTCATGGAAAAAGCCAGCTCTTCATTGTAGGCAAGCCGGGACAGATCACTTGATGTCTGAGGGATCAAGGTGGGGGTGGCACTTGAGGTGGCAGACGTGAGACAGATATCCACAATCTCTTTTTTGTCCGTGCACAGCAGGTCATTGGTGTTTAAAAGATCTTCTTTATGGGTCAGGGGCAGCAGACCTATATCGTCAATACTTTGAATCCGGGCAAGGTCAATTTTTTTTCGGGTATATAAATCCTTATAAAAAGAGGATTGTCCCAGGGTGTATTCAAGGTGTTGTAAAAAAAGCTGTGTCTGGATCTTTTTGATTTTATCGGGGTTGGCAAATTGCAGGTCGGCATATTTGCCGGCGGAAAAATCTTTTACCAGGCAATGATTTAAACCGCATTTGTCCTTATTTTTTTTTGTATCCATGAAGTTATAAAATAATGGTTTGTTTTTTTAAAAAACTGGTTTGTATTAATTTGATTATTCTCGTTCTTATCACAAAAAACTAGTGTTTAGTCAATATTTAAAACCTGGGGGAATAAGGCGCTATCTGGTGTGTACCGGAAGATAAGCTATGGCAATGAAAGGCTTTAGCTCTTGACATTTCAAGGTCGTTTTAATATTTGTCTCGGATACTTATGATATCTGTATGAACGTTTTTGTGGTGATTTTCTCTTGGAATGGGGGGGTATGAAATTTTTTTTTGGGCCGGGGAATAATTCTTTATCCCACATTACAAAATGTCTATCAATCATGGACATAATATCATCCAGGGGGCATGAAGTGTTCATTGCCGTTGCTCAAAAATATTCAAAATTTATAAAGAAAACAGGATATAAATATTTTATTCTTCCAGGGATTCAAGACGATGATTCCGGGTTTCCTTCAATCAGGTGGTTTCATAATCCCGAAAAAATTGTTCACTGTATCAGGGCTGAAGTCAAGTTGCTGGAACAATTAAAACCGGATCGCGTTTTGGGAGTTTTTAGTTTTACTTTGAAAATATCTGCCGGGATTGCAGGTGTCCCCTATGATTCATTAATATGCGGGTGCATGCTCAAAGATTCAGAGGATGTTCTGGGTTTCCATGGCAACGAGCCTGACCTTACATCCCAACAGATAAATATGGAAACTTTTTTTTATTATGCCACCCAAAAAATGAATGGGGCCTTAAAATGTCTGACTCCCAATAAAATTGATGATATCCGTGATCTCTTTGAAGGAGAAAGGACTTTTTTATGGGATTTTCCAGAATTTATGCCTGTTCCTTTAAAAAAAAATTTCATCCATCTGGGGCCGATTTCCTATAAAAAATGGGAAACAGATCCCCGGGGTACAAATTTTTTGCAAAATAATAAAGAACCCCTTGCTGTTATTTCCTTTGGGACATGTTCAGGCAAACAAGATGTGGTTAGACGATTGGCCAGGATTTGTATCGAGGCAGGATTCAAGGTGTTGGTTGCAGCGGGGGGGCAAAAAAAATATCTAAATTTAGTGCAGGAAGGATCAAAAATTGCGGCCCATCTGTTTGCAGATTTGGATGCAGCTTTATCTGCGGCAACACTTTTAATAACCCATGGAGGACAATTGAATGTCTTTGAAGCCTTACAAAAAAAAGTTCCTGTCATGGTAATGCCCTTTCAGCCTGAACAGGCTCACAATGGTATTTGTCTTGAGCGTATTGGCTGTGGAAAACTATTGATTGCGCCCAGGCCCTTCAGGACAGGTCCAGATGTTTATATTGATGCCTTTGATCGTATGGAAGATGGAGAAATCAAAAGTAAGTTGGATTCTCTTTGCAATAATTTTGAAGTTGCCTCAAATCTGGCAAAAATCAGTGGTGTTCTAAATAAATATAAGGGTGCCGATACCCTGGCGTCCATGATGGAAGAGGTGTAGTTATGTCCATGGGGATTGTTCTGGTTCACGGGTATACAGGTTCTGCAAAAGATTTGTTACCCCTTGCAGAAAAACTTTCGGGTCATTATGGTGCCGATAGTGTGGTTAATCTGTCTTTGCCGTTTCATGATAATGATCAGCTGCCTGGGTTTGATCATCAAGTTTTTATCAAAGAAATTGCCAGGGTTGTTGATGTTTTCCTTGCCGGGAAACAAAAAATTGTTCTTTTCGGGCATTCCACGGGGGGGACTCTTATACTAGCTTATATGTTGAACTATGGTATTTGTCCTGATCTTCTGGTCCTCACAGGTGTCCCCCGGAAAATCACGGTCCAATATCTTGAACGATGGGAACAACATTCACCAGGAAAACCAAAACCTGGGTTTTCTAGTGTTGCCAGGATGGTATCCCTGATAAATTCCATGGGGAAAAAAAATTTTGAAGGTGATTTTCCCGTGTTGATCATGAATGGACAAAAAGATGAGCTTGTTCCAACAACAGAAGCTTTTAACTGGACAGAGAATTTTAAGGGAGAAAAAAGAGTAGTCATTATACCAGATTCAGCCCATCATTTTTCCAATGAAAAAACGAAACTTAATTTTGTTTCTGATCTTGTTGTCAGGGGGATATCAGATATTTCTAGCAATTTGGAAAAAAAATCCCAAAAAGTTTTGGAGCACCTCATTGAAATTGAGCCCGAAGCAAAAAGTTTTTTACAAAACTGTCCCTTATCAGCTCATCATCTGTCCCGGTGTCCAGGTGGAAAAAAAATTATCGGTGCAGAACTTGAGTATCCTGAATTTGCAGTTACAGAACCTGTTTTTGCCAATATAGAGATTACTACCCATTGTAATTTGAGCTGTCAATATTGTGCAAGGACAAGGCTTGGGATCAAAGGGCAGAATATGTCTTTATCAATGTTTTCACAAATACTTGAAATTTTGCCCCATGCTTACAGGATAACCCTGGTGGGACTTGGAGAACCTTTGCTGCATCCGGATGTTGCAGAATTTGTCAAGATTGCCGCCCAGGCTAACAGAAGAGTGAGCCTTGTAACCAATGCCCTTAATCTTGATAAGTCCATGTCCAAACGTTTGATAGAATCCGGGCTGGATTCAATAGTGTTCAGTATTGATAGTCCAGACCAGGAACTTGCACAGCGGTTGAGATCAGGAACAGATCTTAAAAAATTAATTGAAAATATTAAAGAATTTGCCCTGTTGGCAGATGGAATAAGGCCGATATCAAAGGCTGTTTTTTCGGCTCTCTCCTTAACTTCCTTGCCCTATCTTGAGCAGTTGATCGATCTTGTTGCAGAATTGGGTGTCCATGTTCTGATGCTTTCTGACCTGAATTTTAAAGAAAATTTAAATAAAAGTTTGTGGAAAAATATGGATGATGCAAAGGCCATGCAGATTAAAAAGGCCGTTGGATATTCATTTTCAAAGGGACTGCCCATATTGTCGGTTCACGGTTTGGAAGAGTTCGGGTTAAGGCAAAGATATATGCAGTTTTTACCCGTTCCCCCTTCAAAACTTTATAAAAGATCCCAGACCCATACCTCTTGTCTTTCCCCCTGGCAGACCATACCTGTGAATGTGAAGGGGGATGTTGCGATCTGCGATTGTCAGCCGGAAAAAATAATAGGTAATCTTTTTTCCGATCCATTCTCCGACATTTGGAACGGCAGGATGATGAAAACATATCGTCGACAGATGACAGGGCAGTCTCCTGCCCAATCTTGCAGGATATGCCCGCGGTTTTGATAAAGGGGTTTAATTGTATTGATGGTGGAAAAATAAAATGCTATGTTTGTACTTTTGAATTTTGGAAAGTTAAGGAAAATATGGATTTAAAATCTAAGCTTAAAGCAATGTTGATTGAAGAACTTCAAATCGAAGATATTACACCGGAGCAAATAGAGGATGATGCCCCTCTGTTTGGGGAAGGTTTGGGGCTCGATTCCCTTGATGCTGTTGAATTGGTGGTCCAGCTCCAGATTCATTTCGGGGTTGAAATCAAAAATATTGAAGAAGGCCGACCTGCATTGCAGTCCATAAATACCCTGGTAGAATTTATTGAGACAAGGCAGGGCGAGATCGTCTGTAAAGAGGTTTAACTGTGAGGATTGCGGTCCATGGAATGGGAACTGCCAATGCCTTTGATCTTTGTCCTTCGAAGATGGATGCCAATTATGGGCAGGATTTTACTGTCCGGGATGATCTGGCAGAGTGCGTGTCGGGCGGGGATGAAAATATCCATGCATTCAAGGCGGATACATCACCCCTAAGCGATTTTGTGCCCAAGGCAAAATTGCGGCGGGTAGATCATTATTCAAGAATGGCCCTATTGGCTTGTGGCAGAGCGTTAAAAGATACAGATCCTGCTTTGTTTTTCAAGGAAAAAACCGGGGTAATTCTTGCGACGGGCTATGGTGCTTTATCATCCACCTTTTCATTTTTGGATTCTTATATTGAAAAAGGAGATAAGCTGGCCTTTCCCACCCATTTTTCCAATTCAGTTCACAATGCAGCAGCAGCCTATATTTCCATTAATTACGGCATCCAAGGGCCCAGTCTCACCGTCAGCCAGTTTGATCTATCGTTTTTTTCCGCCCTGACCACCGCAGGTGCCTGGCTTGAAACTGGGAAAACCGATGCCGTTTTAGTAGGAACGGCGGATGCCTATTGTGATGTTCTGGGGTATTGTATCGGTAAATTTTCCAGCTCCGCCAAGTGTTTGCCCTATTCATTCGGGGAAGGAGCTGCTTTTTTTCTGGTTACCAGGGAAACTGAAAATCAGCCCCGATATGGGTATATGGATGGGATAACCATGGGGCAAGCTAAAAATATCAAGATTCCACCGGATACTGATATTATAATTTCTTCTTCATCCACCGGAGTCCGTGGGGATAAAGCAAAGGAAGACCTGGCGGAACAATGGGGAAAGTTAAAGGCGCGCCGCCACGGGTTTTCTCCCACGGACAGCAGCATGGATGCTGTATATGCCCTGAAGGAAAAGAAAAGAGCCTGCTGCATAAAACTTGCTCAAAATGGAAGATATGGAAAGATGACGATTACTCCGGGTGTTGGAAAAAAAGAGTGATGGGTCGTCTGGGGTTTGTTAAGGATTTTCAATCCTAACCGGGTTAAAATTTATTTTTTCCCCCGGTCCCCTGGTTGGACAATATTTTAATCGATCCCTTAAATCGGGATAAAGGGAGTCATTTTTTTGATGGATAGAATTATTCAGATTGTAAATAAGGTATTGGAAGAAGAGTTTGAAATTGACGGGCATTTATTGAAGCCAGAAGCGTTGCTCTATGAGGATATAGGTCTTGATAGCCTGGATGCGGTTGATCTCATCGTGATGGTTGATAAGAAATTAGGGGTTAGAATAGAAGAGGAAGATGCCAGATCCATCAGAACCCTGGAAGATGTATATAATATTATCGATGGGCTGTTAAAGGAAAAACAATAGATTTTTTCTTAAGTTTTTTAAAAAAATTGCGCATTGAGTATAGATCAGTTAAAAAGAGGTGTTGACTCGACTATTGGTTCACAGTTTATAGTTTGTATTGTCATGGCCGTGGCATAATGTTTAATTATAAATCAGGAGAATGACAATGCAAAACAAAGTGAGCAAAGACGACTGGGTAGCCATGTTTAGAGATTCAGGAATGGACGATGATGCCATGAAAAATTGGCACAGGCTGTTTGAAACCCGTCACCCTGAAGGACATGGCGCATTTTTGGAATGGTTGGGTATTTCACAGGAAGAGATCGCAAAAATCAGGGCACAATCTAAATAACCGCCATGGGCGGACCAGGGCATTTCCCCTTGATTCCGCCCACAACAAAGATTGAAACTCACGCCCAGTATATCGGGGGTTTCATATGAAAAGGTAAAGATGGCGGTGAAATATTAGCCGCCGTCTTTTTTAAAAAATCATGAAAACATATTCCATTTCAACCCTGGCAAAATCCTTCGGTCTGTCCCGGAGCGCACTTTTGTATTATGACAGGATTGGTTTGTTGAAAGCCCCTGAACGATCACCCGCAGGCTACCGGATCTATACCGAAGATGAATACAAAAAGCTGGAGCATATCTGTATTTTCCGTGATGCGGGTCTGCCCCTTGCCGACGTTAAAAAACTGTTAGCCGATGACGCTGCACCCGGCGCTGGCATCCTTGAAAAACGCCTCTTTGAGTTGGGAAACCAGATTCTCCAACTCAGAAATCAGCAGCACTTGATTATTTCCATGCTAAAAAACATGACAGGAAAAACTTACTCTCCTGTTATTGATAAAAAGACCTGGGTAATGATGCTGGAAAAAGCTGGCATGGATGAAGCCGCCATGGAACGCTGGCACGCAGAATTTGAACGATGCTCCCCAAAAGCCCACCACGAACTGCTGCTTTCCCTTGGCATCCCGGAAAATGAAGCAAAACAAATCCGGCAATGGTCCCGGAAAATGAATGATAAGCAATAGATTCAGGTTCCTATAACTTACTACAGGAATAATGATTCCTGGTTGCCCTGGCCTTGAAAACAAAAGTTTGTATGATTGCTTTTTTTCCTAACTTTATATAAGTAGATTAAGTGCTGTCAAAACCATTCTGTCACAAACTTTTTATAGGTATAAGGTATGTAACCTACAGGGCGGAGCTGCGCCGCCCCTTTCCTTAAAGATCCAGCGCCCTTGGTGTTTTTATCATGATATCAAATCTTGATAATCTTCAAATTGGAGTGTTATATAGTTAGAAAAATTGCATTTAATTTGGATTTCATTGTCAAATCATAAAAAAAAATGCAAGAGATACAGAATCACACAAGTACTATGATATAGTAAGCCACAAATTCTTTATTATAAAAATGTTGGATTTTTAGATGATCTTTGATAGTTTCAGTTATGTACATTCCTTATTGTTGGGTATGCCAATCTGGGAGGGTGTAATTGGATGTCTTTTCAGCTAATTGGAAACTCTAATATATGGTACTTTTAAAAAGAGCATTTAACTCTAAAAGAAAAAATATGAATAGTTTTATTAATTTTCTAAATGGTTTTTATTCTCAAAATTTATCTCAGGATAGTAGTTATTCTGAACTTTGCGAGCGGAAATTAGAAAACATAAATCTTAAAGCTTCCAACGTAATTGAGGGCATTGAATCTGGAAACTTGTCAGTCCTAATACTTACTGGTAATGCCGGTGACGGGAAAACTTTTTTGTGCCAGCAGATTTATGAAACTCTCACAGGTGAAATATTCGAAAATAAACCTGAATTTAAAACAATGTATGGACAAAAAGAACTTATAATTATTAAAGATGCTTCAGAGTTGAACTCTGAAGAACTTTGTCACCACTCTGAAGAAATTGAAAAAATATTACTCCATAAGAAAGAACAAAATAAGATTTATATTTTAGCTGGTAATGAAGGACGTTTATCTGACATATTTAATACTAATCGTACAAAGACATTGTATGAAGCTTTTGAAAAAGCCTTAGATAGGGAAACATTTAACGAATCAACGAAAGCATTAAGCGAATTAGAAATTATTAATTTTAGTTTTAGGTCGCTTACCGAGAAAAGTGCATTTGACTCAATTATCAATTCTTTTTTAGGCGAGAATGACTGGGAAGACAGTGGGTGTAGTGATTGTAAACAGAATAAAGAATGTTCAATTTATTGTAATGTCATATTGCTCCGAGAAAATATTGTACAAAAAAATATAAGGAAAATTTTTCAACTATTTTTTTTAACACATGGGCATTTTACGTTGAGAGAATTACTTTCCGCTCTATCATTTACTGTAACGGGAAATAAAACGTGTGATAGTATCAAATCGGCTCACCAAAAGAGTAATTTATTTTATAATAATATTTTTTCCAAACAGGATCAGATGTTTATCCAAGAAGATCGTTTGTTGAAAGCAATCTCAAAATTTGATGTTGCTTTCACCCCTTTGCCCAAAATCAATAAACTTCTAAACAGTATTGAGATTGAAAACGTTCGAGGTGAAGATCTGAAATTCCTCAAGAGTTATAAGGAAAAAGATTTTTTACTTCTCTCATCTCTTAAAAGACGAGTTTTCTTCCTCAATAGTGTTGAATTTTGGGACGAGGATGATTTTAATATCATTAAATCAAAACGCTCCTCAGATTTTTTACCTATAGATAGCTATAATGATTTTTTAAATATTTTAGATAACAACTCAAATGATTGTGATGTTATTACGATCGGTTTAAATCTTTTGGTCGATAAAAATAGTGGGACAGAAGAGTCTGATATCATCATTTATCACCCTTTCCAGAAATACGAGGTTAAATTATCTCTAAAAGATAAATTTTTAGATACAATAATTGATAAATCTAATACTCTTGAATCCAAGTATATTGAAACAGAGCCCAACAGCTTTGTTTACAATGTTAATGATAACGATGATAATATGGGAAAATTAGAAATAACTTTTTCAATATTTCAAATGCTATTCCATACATTCAACGGGAACCAATCCATAGTTGAGTATCAAAGGCATGCTCGTCGGATCGAGGAATTTAGAGAAACGTTGTACTATCGAATTGAAAAAAAGAAAATGGCTGAAAAACGATTAGAATATCAAATAGACGATGCCATTTTTATATTTAAAAATGATCAGTAGTGTCCGGTTAGGTTATTGCAAGTAAAACATATTAATTTTATAGATAATATTGTTATTTTATTGTTGACAAATGTGCGCAAAAATTCGGCGCGCCTTGAAAACCAATTTTTCAAGGAGTACCTACATGCGGTGTGTGTCAAGCAAGTTGTCGCCTTTTCCTAAAAAGATTTCTCAGCTTCACCGCAAAATCTCCTCATGAGTTCCGACGGGTCATTGAAGCCCATTCTCACCCATGAGAAAATTTTGCTATTGTGTCGCTACTT
>JAAELK010000521.1 GCA_024226935.1 Desulfobacteraceae bacterium | reverse complement strand
CTACAAAATCGACGCACATCCACTAGCAGGATTATGTATGTATCACATGGGCGGTGACAATAATATTCTAACATTTGGAAAAATCGTTGATGGTCAGATTATTTCCAATGTTAATGCTTTTCACAGTTGGATAGTAGGTGAAGGATGGTTGTTTGACTTCATGGCACCGGCTTTTTCTGATATCCCAAATGGAAAAGAATTTAAGATTCAGTCAAAGATGATTCAAAAGCCTATTTCAGAAATGGCTATTTCTGTCTCAGAACTTAAATCTGAAGGTGATTTTTATTTCGAGACTAATCTTGACGTACTAAAAAACAGAATGGAGTATCTATCATCCAGTCTTGCATACTCAGATTTGGCAGAAATTTGTAAGCAATGGTACAAAAAGCCACCCCAAAAAATGCAAAAGACAATTCAGATTGGTGATTCAAAAGGTAATTTGAATCCAGTTTCATTAGTAGGTAATTCAGTAGTTGGTGCATGGTAGTAGGAATCTGGGGTTTTTTGTCCAAACTCACGAAAATTCCGAGAACCTTTGAAGAACTTTACAGGACAGGCATATTCAAAGCTAATTGATTTTGAAACTATCCATTGAAATCTTTATAAGCTCTTGAATATTCGAGATATTTTGTTTTGGCAAAACTCATATTTTTAATGGTCTTGGTTTGAAGATTCTTTTTATTTGGTTTTTATTTTTGGTAAATTATAACCGCAAGAAAAACGACCGTTTTTCTGACACCCAGAAATAACAGGTGTTTAAAGCAATAAACTCATCCAAAAATCAAAGCAAGGTTGACCCATGGTTTTTAAGTTTTTGGGTTTTCTAATTGAACTCAGTAAAAATCAATTTCCGCTGAGGAAGTATGGGCAACAACGCTCTTCAGCATTTTTCAGAAATTTCGTGAGTTTGGACAATTAACCCCTACACCCAATGTGTATTCTCCGAACCTGAATGTTCATGCCCGTGATCGGTTTTCAAATGCTTGGTCAAAGCGATTGCAATCCACCTTTAAGGTGGTGGATGAAGGAAATGTCGTTTGATGTTTTAAATTATTCAATATAATCGATTGATTATGATTGTAAACGATGTTTATTTGGCTGGATTACGAAGGAATCGTTGCCACACCCCGATTTGGGTTAAGCTACTGTGTTTTTTGACAAAAAGGTTCGTATATCGTATGATTCTCATAGTTTCGTCATTTATAATATTTAAGGGGAGTATAATCATTATGAAAGAGATCTCGATCTTCAAAGTTAAAGATCTTTTGAAACCTAGTACAAAAATAATTAATGCGATGCAGGAGGCTAAACAAAAAGTGGGGCGGGGTTCTAACGGATTTGTAATTAGGCGGGGTGGGGGCAAATATCAAGTCACATTTTCCATGAAAGAAGCAAAGTTTAACGTAGAGAAGGTATCTCCAAAACATGCGGTTAGGAGTTTTTTTTCCCACGGACTTATTCACGGACATATTTCTTCACGG
>JAAELK010000520.1 GCA_024226935.1 Desulfobacteraceae bacterium | reverse complement strand
TACCACCGAATGCCCTGTCAATGTTTTCGGAAGTAACCTGAAAATCGTGGTTCCCGTTCACATAAAGCGTATTGACAGTTTCAGCCATTTTTGTGATCGCGCTGACTACGAATTCATGGGTATTAGAGTTGTTCCTAAATAACTTTATTTATAACTATATGATTTTATTGATAATAAAGTTAAAATAGCAGTAAGAGTGTCTGTATTTGATTACTAATATTACTAGGGTACCAATAAATATAAAAGTTGCTGGCCGGGCGTATCTGCTAGTTGGGGAAAGTAGTAATTGGTTCGGATAAATCATCAGGAGTTTCGCTCCGACGCATCCCCCACATTAAATCCCTGTCGGATGAGCTGTTTACAGGCACTTTCCACCATTCCGCTGCCGACAGCCAGTCCTGACTTTGTATGATCGCTGTAACCTTCGGGATAATGATCAGATTCTGCGAGGTTTTACGAACGGAATCCGGAATACTTTCTGACAAACCGTCATTTAATTTCATCCGATACTTCTTCCGCCTTTCCCATACATAAACGTCGTCCTGCCGAAACAAACCGCTGACGTGCATTTCCGATTCACCGTGCCTCTTTCCGCAAGTTCTGAGCCGCATGGCAAAAATCGGGGATCCCGGGCATATTCGGAAAACTGCTCACGAAACACATGCCGGATATTTCAGACCATCGCTACAGGAAGTATCATATTCCACAAACCCGCACACACCGCGATAACGTCATCAACAAAATTATCTTTCATGTTTCTGAACGGATGATTCAGAATATTATAACGTTTCATTCCTCCGATCGCATGTTCGACATACACTCTCACTTTGGCTAACGCACGATTCTCCTCCTTCTGTTCTTTGTTCAGTTCGGGTTTAGGGTCAGCCTTGCTTTTTCTCGGTTTCTTATGAGGTGTTCTGATCTCCTCACCTTTGTAATCTTTCTGAATCCCCTGATATCCCAGGTCTCCTAAAACCCCTGTGTCTTCAAACCACGGTTTGTCCGGGCAGAATTCCTCTTTCAGTATCTTATAATCATGGTTATGTCCTGTGAATGTCTGACCGACAAACAGTATAACTTTTTCAGGGGTGCTTATGACGGTATTCTTCACGGTATGCCCTTTTTTCTTGCCGCTGTACATGGAAGACTGTTTCTCCGCATCTCCCGGTCTCCGATGTGCCCTTTCAACTGCGTCGATAATGATGATGTCGATTCCCTCGCAGACTTTTTTCAGTTCTTCGACACTTTCAAACCGCCGGATCGGGACAACTCCGATACGGCGAAGAGTCTCATGCAGAATCGGCATGATTTTGTGGAGATTCTCACATGCCTTGGAACGTGACATGCCGAATGCACTGGCAAGCACATCAAAAGTCGGATAAACCTTCAGGTAGTATAATACGAAGAAGAGTTTTTCTCCGACCGTCGGCAGACTGCCCTTGCGGCCTCCTCCTCTTTTTCTTTTTCGCTCTCCGCGTCCGACAGCTTCCTCATATGCATTCTGAAGCATTTCTTCGTAAACCCCGGCAAAAAATTTTCTCAGCTTTTCAAACTGCTCCTGTGACACTCCCGTCAGCGCTTTGAACTGACGATCATCTCTTACTGTGGATAAAATGACCATTTTCGTACATCCTTTAATTATTGTATTTACATTCTTAAACTGATATGACATTTTTTAAAAATATTTTCAAGCTTTTTTTTTACTGCATCGTAAAAGTGAGGATGCTGAACAAGAATTCTGTATTTAATAATTACTAGTATTACTAGCATTGAACTCGCACAATCAGTGCAGAAGTATATTTCTCAATAAGCCTGATATCAGTAATTGCAATTTGTAGATTTTTGCAAAAATATCAACAGGTTTTATTTAGGAACAACTCTATTAATTATTTCATTTTTAAGACCTCTGCCATTTCTTATGATTTCTTTTACTTTTGATACAGGACCATATAGAGCAAAAACAATCCCAACTGTTCGTAATGTATCTTGAAAATAACCACCAAAGCCTCCTTCGGCAGCTCCCTCACCAGTTCTGAGCAAATCAACTGGTTCCTCTTCCCAGATCCATAGCCGTCTTTAATGATGCGGCTACTATCCACATGTAACAGGATGGGTTGTTTTCTGTTGCGTGATTTAAAAATTCAACAGTCTCATAATAATTCTGATCAAACAAATCAGCTAATTCTGATGCGGAACTCAGATATTCATAGCCATTTAAATTCCACCACTCACCACCGGCCCCTGCCCAGTCAGCACCCAGCAGGTCAACTCTGATGACTGAATTGTTTCCGCAATATATATACAAACAGACTCCGCCCTTTTCCCCGATAGGATCCCTGCTGATCCACCTGCCGAGTTTCGGCGAGTAATATCTGTAACCGTAATAATACAACTCCGTTTCCGCATCATAATACTTCGTACTGAACCTGTAAATATTGTTGACAGCCTCAGGGCCGTCAGCGACAATTTCGTTCCCGTAAGGATCATAGTCATAATGGGCAGCAGTGCTCCCATCCCCGGCATTTACAAGCTGTCCCACATTCCCGTTGGCATCATAAAGATAATGATACACAACTCCTGTCT
>JAAELK010000519.1 GCA_024226935.1 Desulfobacteraceae bacterium | reverse complement strand
CCCTCTTTTATTTTCACTATCCATCTGTACTGTTTTGTGTTGTCTGACATGGGTTTCCCGTCGCTTTCCGGGTAAATGACCTCATCTGCGGCGATGATTTCATAATTGTCTGCCCCTTTTGTCTGTAAGGCTCTCATGTGTCACCCCTGGTTTTAAGATAATGTTGTTCTCTGCATGGTTTATTAACCCGGTTAAGCTTCCAATTTGCCTAACATTTCTTTCAGAACTTCCACGGTCTTCTGAAAAAGTTCTTCTCTGGAACTCTTAGGGCGTTTTAAAATGCGTTGTACAGCCCGGATTTCACCAATCAGTTCTCCTTTTTCTGTGCGCTCCCGTTCCAGAAGCAGCTGATTCTCTGCCTGTTCAGCGCGTCTCCTTTCCGAATGCCACTGCTGCTCTGTCTCAAGAGGCGTGAGGAACCTGCGCCCGTCAGGCCGGAAGATGACCAGTTCGTCACCAGGGATTTCAAAACGGATTCTCATCCTCGGGCTGACCCATCCTATTATATTCTCCACAGGGCGAAGCCTTTTTCCCAGGCGCACCCAGCCTTTCAGAGTGACTTTCTCAGGATCGTAAACATAGTACTCTTCCACGCCATGCTCTTCGTAGAAATCAAATTTGTTTTCCATCTCCTCTGCCGTGTTTCCCGGGGAAAGAATTTCGAACACCACCTGGGGCGGGATATTCTCCTCCTTATACTGTACATACGATCCCCGGTCCCCTTTGGGCCTGCCAAAGGCCGCCATCACATCAGGCGCCTTCTTTGTGTATATGTCGCGTTCAACCGGATACCAGGACAGATCCGCTGCCACAAACACCTCCGCGTCTGCAAACATGCTCTCAAGCCCCTCTTTTATTTTCACTATCCATCTGTACTGTTTTGTGTTGTCTGACATGGGTTTCCCGTCGCTTTCCGGATAAATGACCTCATCTGCGGCGATGATTTCATAATTGTCTGCCCCTTTTGTCTGTAAGGCTCTCATGTGTCACCCCCTGGTTTTAAGATAATGTTCTTACCAGTTCTTACTTGCCAACCCGTCCTTGCCCGGGCTTTCTTCAAATCTTCCAAAGAACTCAGGCATTCCTTCATGCTCTGTTTTTATTACAGTTTAAACAAAATCTGTTTGTGTGTCAAAGCATATTAATAATTAATTAATTAATTAACTCAAACAGACTGTCTGCATACAACTTCAAACTGTCCGCCTTCGAATTTCAAACGTTCGGAGTTCCCCCTTTAGGGGGCTGTGTGGCCGCACAACTTCGGGATCACGCGCTTCGGGTCAGCTCAGAGAAATTGTTTGCACACAACTTCGGGTTAAAAAAGGAGTTCCAAAATCATTTCTGGGCTGGGCAAACGTAACTTTTTCCCTTTCGCTTTAAATCAGAATCATCCCGGGCCTCAGCGGAGGAGATCCAATATCTTGTTTGTTAGGGGAAGGGGAATTT
>JAAELK010000518.1 GCA_024226935.1 Desulfobacteraceae bacterium | reverse complement strand
GTAACAACAGATCCAGAAGCCTTAAAAACTTGATCTTTTATATTTAAATCGATCTTAGTTAATTCAGAAATACAGTCAGGCAGGAAAATGGACAAAAATCTTTCACAAACCAGAAGGTATATATCTCTTTCGTCCATTGAAAGTTTATCAATATCAGCTATATTCCCGGTAGGGATAATTGCATGGTGATCTGTGAGTTTTGCATCATTTATATATTCTTTGCCCAAAGACAACCCATTTTCCAATCTTTCCAGGGCTGTTTCAACAGATGGTCCGCAAAGATCGGGAAGGTTTTCAATGATACCGGGTAACATTTCAATCATATCAGTACCCAAATGATTACTCTCAGTCCTGGGATATGACAAAAGTTTAGGTTTTTCATACAATGCCTGGGCAATTTTAAGAGTTTGGGCAGCGGTAAGCCCCAACACTTTATTAGCATCCATTTGAAGGGTTAAGAGGCTATATAATGCCGGGGCTTTTTGCTCTTTAGTTTCACCCTCTTTTTTAATAACCGTAGCGGTTTTAGCATCTTTAATGGTGTCGTAAATGGCCATGGCTGCTTTTTTATCATCAATTGAGTGTTGTCCCTCAGTATTGATATATTTAGCCTTAAAGCCCTCTTTTATATCGGCCATTATTTCATAATAAAATTTTTCG
>JAAELK010000517.1 GCA_024226935.1 Desulfobacteraceae bacterium | reverse complement strand
TTTTTGATCGTTCTGACATAATCCAATCTCCTTTGATTTTAAAGTTGGATTAATATGTCATGATCTAATCAGAATTATAAGATGGGGTTAGTTGACCGCTTACTTTTCTAAAAACGAATCGGACACTATTGATCGGAAGTAAAACACATATATCCCATGCTAACCATTTGGGAAGCCGCGTCAGGGCTGCCACGGTGATCAGTTGCCGGGTGGTATGGGCTAAAATTATTTGGATTTCAGGACACTTTGACAAGAACCGGCAGGGAAGCGCTAAGGCTTTTCGCTCATTCTCGCCGGAAGTCCTGTCCGGCTTCCGAGGTGACTGGCGCTTGGCCCCGTCCTTGGGGCACACTGCCATTCAAATCCGCTGCAAACCTTACCTTCTTTCCCTGCCTCTGTCTTGGTAAATATAATGCTGCATGGAATGATTTTTTGCTGTTTTTGTAATTTTGCCATCAATCTCAGAAATTCTGGCAGGCAATATCAGATATTTAATTTTTTTTAATGTTGCAAACCATCAGGCAATATTGGGTAACCTTCTTCGTCAAATTCATTTAATACACTAAATACGTAACCTTGAAACCATTCACAATAGTTCGGGGTTACAACAAGATCATAAGGAGCATCAGAATTATTTAATATAATGCTTAAAGTTATATTATGCTTGGCATCAATATGGCCTGAAAGGTTAGTTACAATAAAATTGGCACTCACTTTTTCAACATCTTCTTGACTAAACGGAGGGGCTTGTTTTTTTACTATTGCTTCGACTGCATCTCCATCAAGTGAGATATTTTTGATTTGAAGATAATTTGAATATTCAATTAACGCCTGTATAAGTAACCTTACGTGTTCTTTTCCCCAAGCAAAAGTTTCAATTGAACCATCTGATAATTTAACTTTTAAAACCAATGCTACAAAATTACCCTCTATTAACGTAGCTCCGACAGCTAAACTTCTTAATTCTTTTTTCAAATTCATACTCCATTATTGGATTTAAACCCTAACAATTTTAATTTATACTTATCATTATTTGAGTATCGGTATCAGAAAAATATTTAAGATGCAACTATGTATTAGGAAATAAACTCAGATCTATTATCTCTTTAAATTCAAAATTTGAATACAGTAATTCATTGGCTTCCACCGGTCCTTTTTGTCCTACCGTATATAATAAGGATACCTCTTTATGATTAAAATCCTTGAATACCTGACGGATCTCCGGGTGATCATTAATGCTTAGCATAAATTGTCCTTCTATACTTTTCAGTGAATCAGCCAGTGCTACAAAGTCCTCCAGGATGAAATTATGTTTATAATCGGGACAGCCGTGATACGGCGGATCACAATAAAAGAAAGTGTCCGGACGATCATACCGAGTGATCAGATCCTTCCAGGATAAATTTTCTATCCTTACATCAGATAAACGAAGATGGATTGCAGACATCTCCTCTTCAAGTCTTAACAGATTGATCCTGGGGGTTCTGCCGTCTATCTGGACACCATAGGAGCGGTTTTTGACCCGGCCACCGAATGCCAGGCGCTGTACATAATAATACCGGGCGGCTTTTTGGATATCAGTCAGTCCCCGGGATTCCAATTGATCTTTCCAGTCTTTGAATATCTCCCTGGATGTCAACAGCCATTTAAACTGCTTTAAGAACTCTTCAAGGTGATTCTGAACCACCCGATAAAAAGATATCAGATCACTATCAAGGTCGTTTATGACCTCCACTTTTGATGGTGTTTTTCTGAAGAATACCCAGGCTCCGCCGGAAAATACTTCACAATAGATTTTGTGTTCAGGGATTAAAGATACAATTTGCTTTGATAATTTTGATTTACCACCAATGTAGGCTAAAGGGCTTTTCATGGACTTTTTTCCTTGTGCAGATAATTTGAGTTTGGTAATCTTCCTGTCGCTTGATTCAAGCAAAGGGAGTTGTCATTGACTTGATGTCTGGCCTGGTATTGCAGTCCATTCGCTCTGGAAGTGTTACAGGACTTACCAGGGCAACTTCCCTATCTATTATATGTTTATTTTTTGGGTACTTCAGATTCAAAAGAAACGACAAATCCTGCATCATCTATTTTAGATGTGACTTTTGTCAGACCCCATAAGCCGTTTACGCCGGGCCTAATTCCTGCCACATTGATTTGTCCTTCGGCCAAAAGATCGGTTCGTCCT
>JAAELK010000516.1 GCA_024226935.1 Desulfobacteraceae bacterium | reverse complement strand
GCACCAAAGACAATTAGGCGGTCGTTCTTTTGCGCTGTGACAAAGGCGGATATCAACTCTGACCCTCCGACATTCATTATTATTTCAAAATAATTGGCCTTACTGCCATCTTTCAGCTCGATTAACTGTTGATTGATGACGTTATGAATCAGGCAGTCGGGTATCATCTTTGGCAACGCACTTGAAACCCGGCTCGCAGTATCCTTCAAAGTTGTACCCGATGGATAAGGCCCGGCAGTTATCCCCAGGGATGGCATGCCCTCGGCGGAGGCCCGCCTGAAAACAAATGAACCGAAATCTCCCATTTCCTTGGTTAGTTTGTCAGCGTCATAATCAATGGAAAAACCAATTGCTTTGTCCTCATAGTGCTCCAATTTGGGCATTGAAACCGACTTTTCAGCTTGCCCGGCCATTGGAGCAGACGTAAAGAATAAAGAAGCTGTCAATACACAAAATACAATCCAGGTCGCTTTTTTTATATCGTTTTTCATAACGCCTCCTTTTTCAGCCTAACATGAACATCTGCTCTGGACCATACCGGGAAACCAAGGTCCAGGCATCACCGGCTGTTGCCGACGGTGATGAAACATGAACAATGGGCATCATCTGTAAAAAAGTTTTCATTGCGCCTTGCATATAGGCAAGTTTTTATCCCTGTTGTTTTAAGACGATCACATACCTGCTTGTAACACCCAGTATCCTTTTTTTTTGCATTGAGTTTAAGCAGGGCGAAAAAGGCCCCAAGAAATTCAAGGTATTCTTTTTTCGGCAGTCCGGATATGCTTTTTCTATCATAGTCGGCAGCCTTTTTGTCAAAGTAGGGCGGATCAAAGATGATAAGATCGGCTTTTCCTTTTGAACTTACAGGCCAGGATAGCTGTCCGTTTGATGACAGGGTCCATGTGTGAGGCTCGATCTCAGGGCGTTCCGACCGGTCCATCATATCAAAGCCCAGCATCTTCGGCCTAGGGCAAGACAGGTGTCTGGGGTCACACCTCCACCGGCCATGGGGTCAAAAATCAGATCGTCAGGGCTGGAAAAATAAAAGAGGATGTGTGCGATCAATTGTGCTGGGATACGCCCGGGCCAGTCATCTCCAAATCTTTTGTCACAATCATTGAAATCCCATTGATCCCAGGTTCGAAGACCCCAGCCAAGTTCCTTGAATTTTTCACGATCATCTTTGCCTTCAAGGGCCAGTGACTAGACCATTGAATCTGTCCAGCCATGCTTTTGTGCCACCTGCGCCACAGTAAACCCCTGGGACAAATCGGTATTTAGGAGATTTGCCAGTACTGGCATTTTTCCTAAATGATTATGAATTGTCTTCTGGTCTATCCCCAAG
>JAAELK010000515.1 GCA_024226935.1 Desulfobacteraceae bacterium | reverse complement strand
TTCATAATGGGGTTTGTTTCCCTGTAATACCTTTTTTAACACGGCTTCTTTTAATTGGATAGAATATCCCATATTTATCACCTCAATGCCCCAAATTTAATTTTTAATTGAGACGACATCTATCCTGACACAGGGGGTTTCCAATAAAGTTATTTCCCTGACCACTATACTCAGATCATTCTAAAATGAATACAAGACCTTGTATTCATTGGAAGATACACCAAGCACCAAACCAAGTTAATTATAGAAGATTCAAAAATGAGTTACAATGACGAGAGACGACAAAACATGTGCAAAGAACGCCACAACTTAATTAAAATTATAGAGGATATATTGAGCATCTCACCATTGCATGCTCTGAATAGTTGCCCAAAGGATCGTTGATCCATCCGCTGCCTCTGGAACAAACTGAGCATATTGTATCTGGCAATAGAAAAATTAATTGATAAAATGATCAGCCAACTTCGCTTTTAAATCAGCAGTTGAGTTTATAATATTTTTTAAAGGAAGACTGGATAAGAAATTAAGAATTTGATAAGTTTATTTACAAATGAAACCGATGGTTCGAAAAAGCAGTTCCAGTAAAAAATCAATTATCAATATATATCCCTTTGTTACGAAAAAACAACAATAAGGAGAATTTCAATGCCGTTACATGACAAAAACAAACTTAGAGCAAATCTGTTAGACGACGTTTACGCATCTTCTGATCTTTCCGTAGTTATGCCGAAATACAAGATGCCGGAAGATGAACATGACCCACGACATGCTTATCAGGTGGTTCATGATGAATTGATGTTGGATGGTAATGCCAGGCAAAACCTGGCAACTTTTTGCCAGACATGGATGGAGCCGGAAGTGCACCGGCTCATGGACGAATGTATAGATAAAAACATGATCGATAAGGACGAATACCCACAGACCGCAGAGATTGAAAGCCGATGCGTCCATATGTTGGCAGATCTTTGGAACTCTCCGGATAAAGCAAATACCCTTGGTTGTTCTACAACAGGTTCCAGTGAAGCCGCAATGCTTGGCGGAATGGCAATGAAATGGCGATGGCGACAAAAAATGAAAGCTGCGGGTAAGGCCTGCGACAAACCAAATATGATTTGCGGACCTGTTCAGGTCTGCTGGCATAAATTTGCCCGTTACTGGGATGTTGAATTACGTGAAATCCCGATGGAAGGTGATCGCCTGATAATGACTCCGGAAGAGGTAATTAAACGATGTGACGAAAACACAATCGGCGTTGTACCTACCCTGGGCGTAACTTTTACCTGCCAATATGAACCGGTAAAAGAGGTAAGCAACGCCCTGGATGCTTTGCAAAAAAAGACAGGATTGGATATCCCAATCCATGTGGATGGTGCCAGCGGTGGTTTTCTGGCACCCTTTGTAGAACCTGAACTTGAATGGGATTTCCGACTGCCCCGGGTTAAATCAATTAACACTTCGGGACATAAATTTGGTTTGGCACCATTGGGTGTTGGCTGGGTAGTATGGCGTGATGCGGATGAACTACCGGAAGAATTGATTTTCAGGGTCAATTATCTGGGTGGGGATATGCCTACCTTTGCATTAAATTTTTCCCGGCCGGGTGGACAGATTGTAGCACAATACTACAATTTTCTACGTTTAGGAAAGGAAGGCTATCGCAAGATCCACCAGAGTTGCTACGACACCGCCCATTATGTTTCCGACGAAATAAAAAAACTTGGATTATTCAAAATCATCTATGACGGACGAGGTGGTATTCCTGCCATGAGCTTTTCCTTAAAAGACGGGGTTGACCCCGGCTTTAACCTGTTCGATCTTTCGGATAGAATCCGTAGTCGCGGCTGGCAGATCGCAGCCTATAGCATGCCGGCACACCGTGAAGATCTGGTTATTATGCGGATGCTTATCCGGCACGGGGTTAGCCGTGATCTTGCAAACTTGCTTATCAGCGATTTAAAACGCTGTATCAGCTACTTTACAAAAAATCCAGTTGAAAACAAAGCAAATGAAGAAGATTCCGGTAGTTTTAAACATTCATAAAAAACAATTTTAAGCCAACCTTGATACCAAAGGCATGACTTATCCATAGTTTTCCCGGGAGACAATTGCATCACTCCCGGGAAAGGAGGGTAAAATGGATCGACCATTTTTCAAAAAAATAAGAAAACGGGTATTTTCAACTCGATTTCTAATAACCATAGGCTTTACAGCCTTTTTGCTCATCGGCATAATGTCAACAAATACCTGGGCAAAAGGCTTAGGTACAAAACACTACAGCCCCATCGCTACTGTTTTCGCCTACCTTGGCTCAAACATGTTCGTATTTCTCTTTTTATCTCTTTCCCTGGGATATCCCCTGGGAAAAATCACCATTAAAGGGGTGAACCTGGGAGCCACGGCCGGAACGTTGATCGTGGGCATAGCACTGTCACTGACAGCCTTTATGGCCTTTGGCATAACCTATTCGGCCCCGGGCCTGGTCTCAACGATCTTTCTTCTGATGTTCATGTATGCCATCGGTATAAAAGTTGGTCCTCAATTTTTTTCCGGCATAGCTCGCGGAGGAATGGATTTTGTGGTCATCGGTCTAATCGTGGCCATTTCAAATTTTCTGATCTGCTTTATAGGTGCCAAGCTGGTTAACATGGCACCAGGTTATGGGGCGGGAATCATCTCCGGAAGCTACACCATTACGGCTGTAATGGGAGTTGCCCAATCGGCAGTCGCAAGCGGAGCCGTTACCTTGCCCCAGGGCATGACAGCAAATACAGTCGGCGCCAACCTGGCCGCAGGCTATGCCATAAGCTACGTTCTCTCTTCGATCTTTACCATCCTGGTAATCAAATATCTACCCGTTGTCTGTGGTATAGATCCTGTCCAGGCCGGCAGGGATGCCGAGGCTTCCTTCGGTGCCGGCCAGGGAGAAGAAGCTCTGCCCGGCACCTTCGGATCATCCATGGAGGGAGTATCACCCATGGACATCAGAGCCTACAAGGTTGAACACCAGGAACTTGTAGGGCAGTCCATCGAGGATCTTTTTCACAAAAACCCCCATGCAGCTGTTTATAAGGTTTTGCGTGATGACAAGCTAATCGATGCTTCTGACAACCCCAAGCTGAAAATGGGCGACATCATAGGCGTTCGAGGATTCTACGCAGGTCTGATCTCCGAGGGAGAAAAGACCCTGGGCACCGAGGTCGATGAACCCCGTGTACGCAATGTTATGATCGAAGTGGCCGATGTACACGTGGGCAAGACCAAATATGCCGGTAAGACCGTCGAACACCTGGGCAGACAGATCGGCTTTGGACTGTATGTCAAAGCGCTCTTCCGCCAGGGCCACCCAATCCCCCACCTGCCGAAAACCATCATCGAAGTGGGAGATGTGATCCGCCTGGCCGGACCGGAATGGTGCGTAAATATGGCGGCAAAAAAGTTTGGCGGTCGCCCCATCCTGGAAAGCGCCATTACCGAAACCACTTATCTGGCTATAGCTATGGTCCTGGGCTACCTGGTCGGTCACTTCAGCGTCACCCTGGGCGGGATTCCATTTGCCCTGGGAACATCTGCCGGCTGCATGGTCGCCGGAATACTCTTCTCATGGTGGAGAACCAGGAATCCGGCCTTCGGAGGGCCAATGAGCGAAGGAGCCCGCAGCTTTATGCAGGACATCGGCCTGAACCTTTTTATCGGGGTATTGGCAGCCAATGTCGGACCAAAGATACTGCAATCCTTCCAGGGTACAGTGGTGATCTGGATCACCGTGTTCGGACTTCTGGGAGCCTTGGTACCCCCCATCCTGGCTTGGATCTATGGTCTTTACTTTCGCAAAATGAACCCGGCGATCCTCCAAGGTGCCGTTGCGGGAGCTCGTAACCATACACCATCCATGAAGGCCGCCCAGGAGATATGCCAAAGCGATATCCCGGCAGTCGGTTACCCGGTGCCCTACGCCATAACATCGGCCCTGGTCCTGATTCTTGGTTATCTTACCATGGTTTTATCTTAAAAGAAGATAGTAAAAATAGATCCTTACCTGAAAGGATTTTAAATATTTCACAATAGGCCAAACAGATGAAACCCGATAAATTGATAATATCGGGTTTCATCTATTTCAGGAAGCCGGTTTCCCTGGATATTAACAATATCTAGGGAAGTGTTCTAAGGAAAACCGCCTTTTGGACATACCAGTCTTCTATATGATCAAACTTATCATTATCATGCCAATCCGAAAGAAGAAATTCCAAACCGGTAATATCGAAATGATCGATATTTTTCAACACACCGCCAAAATTCCATACCCCTTTTTCAGGAATACTCACACCATCCCAATTTACTATGGTATCTTTTTCACCCATATAGTTTTCAGGATAAAGCCAGGGGCCCTTCTGGGAATTGGTATTGACAACTCCATCATTTTCCCACCAGGAACTATCGATGGAAACTCTATCTTCCAGTGCCATCCTGTAGAACTCACCATCTTTTGCGCGCCAGGGGCCATGATAACGATCATCATTGGATGTATAAAATCCCATAATAGGGCATGTCACAGTAAAAAAGCTAAAAACATTATAATCAGCTTTATGGTGACGTTCAAAGTTGTCCAGAACCGAAGGAAACAAATTAGGATTGGTGGATTCGCCTGCATGGGAAAAATAATAGATATTGCTTTGGGCATTTACCCATGCATTCTGCTCACTTGCCCCTTCCGGGCTGAGATCCCAAAGACATATATCCTTCTGGTTACTTTCAATAAAACCATTCATAGCCAGAAGCATGCGATCCAGGTAATCATTGAATTTTTCATCGTCTCCTTTTGGAGCAAATCCCCAATGATCAAGTTTAAAATCATAAATATTGACCAATTTATCGGTGGGATCAAGCCCGAGAATCGGAAATACTACTCCAACAGCCAGATCCAGAATATTTGGAATCAATTTTGAGATCCCACTTGCCAGGGTAGTGCCGCTATGGGTAGAAGCCAGGGTGGTTATGCTGCAGATAAGATTTGTGCTAGGCTGGGTATTATCAAAAAGCGCCGATATGGGTTTTGATTGCCCCGAATACCCATTGGAATTCATTTCATCGATGTAACCTTTTTCAAGCAATTGAGCCAGCATATGAACAGTTTGTCCGCCCATGCTGTGGGCGATTATATGAATTTTTTCGTTATTTCCAGGCTCGCCCCAGCCCGGCACCAATGCCTTATTCGTAAAATCCCGGCCAAATCGTGCATGCCCGTGAAAAAGTGAATGGGCAAGACCATAATCGGTCTCAACCCCTTTGATTTGTGCATAGAGCTCGCATGCCCTGTCCCAATTGCTTGAAACAGGCCCTACCGTGGCAGTTTTACATCTACTGCCCGCATTATTTAATATTGTTTGAAGATCATCATATCCACCCCAATAATAATGTCCCTTACCTACACTTCCTCCAAGTTCGGTTCTACCCCAACCTAAAAATCCGTGAACAAGAACGATGGGATAATCATTTTCAACCTGATCGGCAAAACTGACAGAGCTGATACCAAAGCCTGCAATGAGAAAAAACATGACGGATACCGCAAACAATTTTTTCATCCTATTCTCCTTGATTAATTAATATTGATAACCCACCTCTCACTTGTTTAAATATCTAATTTTAAGATTAAAAAATTATAGTAAAACAGATCAAATTCAAGCAAATTTGATCTGTTTTATTCCATTGGATTATAAAAGAGCAGTTTACGTCTTCAACCACTGTAATTATTCACTCAATTAAAAACACAATCCAGGTAATTTCACGCCATTTTGCGACACTATCACAAACAATGTATTATTGCAAAAAATATTGATAATCATATCGAACCCAATTCGATATAAAAAACCTTGCCCCTCAACATGGTCCATAAATGCCTTTGTTGGATTATTTGGATGAAAATTACCAAGTATTAATTTCCCATCCGATTTTAAAATCACATGGGAGAGTTATTTTATTTATATGGATTTTGAAGAAAGATAAATCAGGATGTTAAATTAGAAGTTAAACTTATACTTTTTCATTACAGGCTGTTCGCTGATATTTAAGTTCCATCGCTGACAAATAACCTGGGCTAAAAGAGGGAGGAGGAGGCGTATTGGAGATCTACTCCAGATTTGAAATTTAACCGGAAAACCAAAAAGGATTGAAAACAACCTTCCAGGTCGTATCAATCCTTCACAGGTTAAATGAGCTGGTTTCACTCTTTTTCTATCAGTTTTTCTCCCCAACACTCCACATTTTTAAGCCCTTCAATACTGTTGACAGTAAAGACTGGATCCTTTCCTTCCTTCTTCTGTCTGGCATAATCTTTAAGGGCTGCAAAGGCAATTTTCCCAAGCAGTACGATGGCGATAAGATTAATAAGTGCCATACTACCCATGAAAAGATCTGCCATATTCCAGACAACCTGAACCTTGGCAATAGAGCCCATGAGAACCATGGCAACAACTGCTATACGATAAAAAAACAGCCATTTTTTGTTGGTATTTATAAACTCAATATTTGACTCGCCATAATAATAGTTACCAACAATGGAACTGAAGGCGAAAAGCATGATACAAAGAGCTATAAAATTGTTTCCCCAACCACCCACCTGGGAACTTAATGCGGCCTGGGTAAGTTGAATTCCCGTCAACCCCTTGGCGGTCCATGCACCCGATAATAAAATGATAAATGCGGTGGCACTGCATATAAGAATAGTATCGGTAAACACACCCAGGGTCTGGACAAAACCCTGCTTGACCGGGTGGCTCACGTCGGCAGTTGCAGCGGCATTGGGAGCACTGCCCATCCCCGCCTCATTGGAAAACAAGCCCCGTTTGATTCCCTGCATCAGTGCGATTCCCATACCGCCGCCAACTGCCTCTTTCAATCCGAAAGCACTGTGGATGATGAGACTAAATATGGCGGGAACCTGGGAAATATTTTTCCCGATAACAAACAGAGCAACCAGCAGATATGCCACCGCCATGACAGGCACGATTATTTCAGATGTTTTAGCCACCCTTTTGACACCGCCAAAGATAACAAATGCGGCCAATATCGCCAGGATCAGGCCGGTCACCAATCGGTCAATGCCAAAGGCATGTTCGAAGGCAAGGGTAATGGTGTTGGCCTGTACAGAATTAAATACAAGACCAAAACATATTGTTATCAAAATTGAAAAAACAATACCCATACCCCTCATACCCAGGGCTTTTTCCATATAGTATGCAGGCCCTCCCCTGTATCCGTCCTTGTCCTTCACCTTATAAATCTGGGCCAGTGTACTTTCCACAAATCCGGAACTTGCACTGACCAGGGCCAGCATCCACATCCAGAATACCGCTCCAGGACCGCCTATTGCGATGGCAATGGCAACACCTGCAAGGTTTCCTGTCCCCACCCTGGAGGCAGTGCTTATACAAAAAGCCTGAAATGAAGAAACATTTCCATCGCTATCCTTCGAAGTGGATTTTTTCGCCCCTTCTCCCAATAAGCGGATCATTTCGCCCAGAAATCTGAATTGAACAAAATTTGTTCGTATAGTAAAATAAATTCCTATTGCTATAAGTAATACAATGAGTACATATGACCAAAGAAATGTGTTGCCTGTTGAAACTATATTTTCCAAAAAACCTAAAATCAAACCATACTCCTTTTTTTATAGACAATATTTACGAAACACAAAAGTTTATCATAAAATCGTCAAAAAAACAAATCGTTATATAAATCTCCGAATCCACAAGGGGCTGTAAAAATAAATATCCACCTTCTTAGAAGGTGGTTTTGCCTTTTACCCCCTATAAGGGGGCTATGCTTGCCTCCTGAGAAGACAAGCAGGTCATCCCCTATTTCATACAAACTTCTTATTGTGCTTGTTGCTTTTCAAGCACTTCCTGGTATTTCACATATTTCCGGATCATTTCTGCATCCAATCCAACAGTGTCCACACAATATCCTTTAGCCCAAAAGTGATTTCCCCAG
>JAAELK010000514.1 GCA_024226935.1 Desulfobacteraceae bacterium | reverse complement strand
TAATAAAACCTCAAGCAGTTTGACAAATACTTCTAAATAAATTTATTTAGAAGTTGATCTGCCATTTGGCACCGATATATTGAACGGTATTTTCAACGCTCTGCATGTAATCAACCACACCTATCTCAGGAACAACAAATACTCCCGGAGCCATTGTAATAGGAGCCTGGAGATAGTAAGACATTACGTCATCCTTAGAACCGTCGTTATATTTGGAGCTTGCATAACCAAAACCTGCTTCCACACCAACCATATCATTGATTGTGTAAGCTGCTGCCAGGGCATAACCAAAACCCTTGGTGTCGGTCAAAGCACCATCTGAATTAACCACAGCATAACCCTGTCCATCGATAAGGGGATTAGTAGCAGAAGAATCATAGAGACCATTCACATCAGTTTCTGCAAAGTTACCAACATTAGTTCCAGCATATACACTACCCTTGATGGAAGCCGCACCGAAGGTAACACCCGTGGAAGCTTCAACCATGGTAGAATCTACACCCACAGACTGGGAACCAGCATCAAATGTCTGGTAGCCACCGGCAACGGAAGCAAACCAATTGTCCCCTGCATATCTGTATTTTGCCATAAGAGCAGGATATTTAACTTCGGTAGAAAAAGTACTATCGTTAGCGATAGCAGCACTTCCAATTGCATTAGCAGTTGTTGTGTTAGCTTCAACCAGGGCAACCTGGAAATCACCAAAACGCAATTTCAACTGGGCCAGACGGTTTGTATTGTCTCCACCCCAACCGCAAAGGCTGTTGTCTCCGCTATAAACCTGGTTTGAAACAGGCATCATCAGGGGAGTATAATCCTGACCAACAGTAAGGCTTCCGGCACCAAAGTTCCAGACACCATAGAGCAGACGTACATTGGCGTTTCCATCGCTTGTACCATATTCAAAACGACCGGACAATTCATCACTTACTTTCACATTGGCACCAATACGAGCGTTGGACTGGAGGCTCTCATCGAATGTTGTTGTATCCGACACATTATTGGCTTTATTTGTATCTGTAACAAAAGTTGTAACACGGGCGGACCCATAAAAATTCCAATCCGCCGCGTAGGCAGAACTTGTAATCATTGCAAGAGCTGCAACAATAACCAAAAATCTTTTCATCTTACTTTCCTTTAAAATTTCGAACAAAATGTTCATCATCTAAAAACCGGAACCGGGAGTCCTTTTAAGCTCCCGGTTCCGGAGCAACAGGCTGTCTTAAATCAGTTTTGATTCACCTTGTCAATCATTTTGTTCATTTTACCAGATTACCATTATATAAGCTTATAGCAAATAATACTGGAAGCTGTGTCCTTGGAGAGTATGGACAGTTTATTACTGGACACAACCGAGACGATTAACTCCTTTGTTCCATCCCCGTCTATGTCGGCCAGGGCAAAATCACTGATCCACCCCTGGACTGCCATGGTCTGGAACACCGGAGCCATGGCAATCCCGTTCCAGGCAAGTATTTCTATGTGGCCGTCCTTAAAACGTTTATACCGGCCAAAGGTCCCGCCTCCTACTTCATTATTCTTTACAACCACCAACTCCTTTTTACCGTCGGCACCAATATCTTGAAATTTAATCCTGGGATGGAGATAAACCCGTTCCCGGTAAGAGGCATCGGTATCTTCTCTTGGCATGAGCCAGACATGGCCGGTAAGTCCGTATTTTTCCGTACTTTCCCATTCGGAGCTGCCGGCATTGTTGGCCACCACCAGGCGGCCAAATTCATTGATCATCACATATTCATCGGCCTTATCGGAAGTCACAGGTCCCCTTGCAAGGGAAAGATCCGAAGTATATCTGGGCATCCTGATCCGTTTTTCCTTGGTATAACCTGTCCCTTCCGGCATCATGATATTAATCCGACCGTCAAAAGGATTACTCCCCCGCTCTTGTCCCAAGAGAACTTTGGTTCCATCCGGGGTATTAACGGTCCGATAGTAAAGAGACTGATCCTCAACCGTGGTAACATAATCCTTGCCGTTATATTCAACCACAAAAGATTGAAGCCCGTCCCTCTGGATGGTCAGACTGGTGACAAAAATTTCCGGATACCCGTTTTTATTGATATCGGCAATATCCAAAGAAACGATGCGATTGGTCCGGGGGAACTCAAGCTTTTTTGTCTGGACAAGCCTGTTTCCCTCAAACTTATAAATCATGAGATTATTGTCCGTTGCCGCCACCACCCGAACCTGACCATCATTTTCCAAATCCCCTGTGGCCATGGCCCCGATAACCCCGTCAAACTTGAGATAGGTGCTGAACCCTTTTTGATTGGATGTCCTTTGGCCCAGCAATCCTGCACCATAGGCCCCCACACCGCCTGAATACTGCAATTGCCCGGGGGCAACCGGCACCTGGGGAGCCTGCTGGACATACAATTCATTGGCAAGATTCCGGTGAAAAACCTTTTTATTAATATCGCCGGCAAAGCTATTCACCAGGGGGATAACATCTCCCATCTTATTGCTTTGTTCAAAGAAGGAAAGGGTTGGTTTTTTTCCTGTAATATCCACCATTTTAGCATCAAGGCTGACGCTGTCACCAAAATGAGTCAAGCTTCCGAACAGAATATAATCCACCCCCATATTGGCACCAATGATTCTGGCCTTGGACTCGGTTATAGTTCCCTTTGCAATATTTGATTTTTGGGCCTTGGCTAAAAATTTATCCACAGTTTCCCTGTCCAGCACATCCACCTTTCCCGGATCTGAAAGCCGGGAAGACAGCATGGAAAACATCCCGTTCTGCAAGAAACCAAGGTCCTGGGTGGAATTCATGGCAAAGGGGAAAACCGCCACTTTTTTAACCGGGGCACAAATACCGATATTAACAGTCAACACGGAGATAATGAAAACAACTGTTAGTAAAAGCCCCCTTTTTTGTATCACTTTATTGGGTTTCAAAATACCACTCCTTCTTAATAGATCTTTAAAATAAACACAGATTTTAAGTCCACCAACCAATTAACAAAACCTTTTTGCCTTGCTTGTTGTACCTATACTAACTGTGGGTGCACCCGCTAATTTGTAAATTTTTGTCTAAAATTCAGGCATCATATATACCATTTTTTCCCCATCAAACAAGCCTTTTAAACAGCTTTTGCAACCGAAGGGGATCAAAGGTAACAAGAATGGGGCGGCCATGGGGACAATGTCCTGGATTTTCACACTTCTCCAAATCTTCCAGAAGTTTTTCCATCTCCCGGATATTCATGGAGCTGTTTGCCCGGATGGCAGTATGGCAGGCCATGGAAATGAGACAGACATCCAACCAGTCGGTTTTCAAGGAAGGATCCCCCATTTCAATAATTTCCAGCACCAGGGGTTTTAACTGCTTTTCCGTAAGAAGGATAGGAATTGCCTTAATCACAAAACTTGTCCCCCCGAAGGGTTCAATTTTGAAGCCAAGCCCTGCCATCTCTTCTATAATGGATGTCAAATAATTGGCCTCTCCATGGTTTAGATCCAGAATTTCCGGGACTAAAAGAGACTGGCTTTGCACACCCAAACCATGGTGGCGTCTTTTCAAGGCTTCATAGACCACCCGTTCATGGGCAGCATGCTGGTCAATCAACACCAGATTATTCTCTTTTTGAGCAACAATATAAGTACCAAGAACCTGGCCCAGAACACGAAATTTATTATCATTTTGATCCACCCCGGCAACCGGTGAAAGCCCCGGTTCAAGGATCGGTTCAAGGATCGGTTCAAGGATCGGTTCAAGGATCGGATCCAAGACTGGGTCAAGGACCGGGTCAAGAAACGATTGATGATCTTTTTTATCTGAAATTTTGTCTTTTACTTTTCTTTTGGACAAAGCCCCCCATCCAAGCTCAGGTTGAGCCACCCGATCTTTTTGCCTGGCTTCAAACCGCTGGGAAAAAAGAAGATAATCGGGAAGACAATTGGCTTTTTCCCGAAGGATCTGTCCTTCACTGTTTTCTTCCAATGAAAGATCCTGGGAATCACAAACTTTTGCCTTTGAATAGGATACCAGATCTTTTTGGGCCGCAGCCAGGGCATTTTCCACGGCCATACCCACAGCCTGGTACACCGGCTGGGGTGTTAAAAATTTAACTTCTCGCTTGGAGGGATGCACATTAACATCCACCTGATCAAAGGGCAATTGAACATAGATAACCCCCATGGGAAAGCGCCCCTTCATGATCCGTCCCTGATATCCCCTGAAAACAGCAGCCACAAGCCCCCGGTCATAGACCAGGCGATTATTGACAAAAAGATAGATCCGATTGGATGTGCTCCTGGTAACCCCCGGATTGGAACAGACCCCGGAGATTGAAATATCAACTTCTTCCCCCCGAAGACGATAAAGATTATTCACCACATCATTTCCCAACACCGCCAGAGATCGCTGGAAAAAATCCTGGCCCGGGGGAAAATTTTTAACCAGTTTTTTATTCACAAAGAGACGAAACCCCACATGGGGATTACCAAGAGCCAAGCCCGATAGCACATCTGCAATGTGGCTGCTTTCTGTATTGTCACCCTTTAAAAATTTTCTCCGGGCCGGGGTATTAAAAAACAGATTTTTCACCTCAATCAGGGTACCCACGGGAGCCCCCTCGTCGGAAACCTTGACAAGCCTGCCCCCGGCTATCTCAATTTTTGTTCCAATATCCGAAGCCTTTGTCCTGGACACAAGACAAAATTTTGCCACCGACGCAATGGACGGTAACGCCTCCCCCCGAAATCCAAAGGTGGAAATGGAAAACAGGTCTTCTTTGGTAAAAATTTTGCTGGTGGCATACCGTTCAATGGATAACAGAGCCTCATCCCTGGCAAGACCGACTCCGTCATCACAGATCCGGATCAGGGATTTCCCCCCTTTTTCGATCTCCACACTGATTCTTTGAGCATTGGCATCTATACTATTTTCAACCAACTCTTTCACCACGGAAGAGGGGCGTTGAACCACCTCCCCTGCGGCAATCTGATTAGATAAAATCTCGGGAAGAATTCTAATCCGGGTCATTTTCAGTTTTTCCCTCTTTAACAAACCGCAACAAAAATTCAGAATCCTTTGGACTTAAATCAAACTGGAATACCGCCTCATCCACCACCAGGGAAGGTTTTTTCCCGGGATGGATTTTTCTTTGCTCACTAACCCACAGGATCGCTTTTTTCAAAGTGTTTCCCCGGGGAGGAATACTTGTCATGGTGACCTCCTTAAAGAACTGGAAAACTTGTTTTCAAATCAAGGGCGCGCTCAAAACCAAACCCCGCCCGCAAAAGAGACATCTCATCAAAGCGCTTTGCCATCATCTGGATACCCACGGGAAGGCCCTTGGGGGAAAACCCTGCGGGAACACAGAGACCTGGAATTCCGGCCATATTAGCAGACAGGGTAAAAATATCACTCAAATACATGGTCAAAGGGTCCTTTGTATTTTCACCAATCTTAAAGGCGGGAGTCGGTGCCACGGGGGACAAAATAAAATCGCATTGGTCAAAGGCCTTTGAAAAATCTTTTGTGATCAGGGTTCTCACCTGGGATGCCCGGCCGTAATAGGCGTCATAATACCCGGCGGAAAGAGCATAGGTGCCGATAATAATCCTGCGCTGGACCTCGGGGCCAAATCCCTGGGATCTGGTTTTTTTATACATTTCCAGCAGGTCCTGTGAATCACTGTCCCGGGCCCCATACCTCACCCCGTCAAACCGGGCAAGATTTGAACTGGCTTCACAAGGAGCCAGGATATAGTAAGCTGCCACCGCATATTGAGTATGTGGCAAAGATATCTCCACAATTTCAACCCCCAGGTTTTCAAGGACCTTTCTGGCCTGTTCAAAGATAGATCTCACCCCAGGATCGATCCCTTCCACTTCAAGATATTCCCTAGGAATACCGGCCTTCATTCCTTCAAGGGACTGATTTTCCTTAAGAGCCTTGGTAAAATCAGGCACTTGAACCCCGGCACTGGTGGAATCCTTCGGATCATGGCTGCAAATCAGATTCATCATCATGGCCGCATCCCTAACATCCCTTGTGATGGGACCAATCTGATCCAGAGAAGATGCATAGGAGACAAGCCCAAAACGCGAAACCCTGCCATAGGTAGGTTTTAACCCCACCACCCCGCAATGAGAAGCAGGTTGGCGTATGGACCCACCTGTATCGGTTCCCAGGGCACCGCAACAAAACTGGGCGGCAACAGCTGCTGCAGATCCTCCACTGGACCCACCGGGCACATGATCTTCACTCCAGGGGTTTCTGGTAATTTTGAAAGCAGAATTTTCAGTGGAAGAACCCATGCCAAATTCATCCAGATTGGTCTTGCCAAGCACAACGGCATTATCTTTTTTTAATTTTGCCACCACGGTGGCATCATATTGGGGAACAAAGTCACCCAGTATTTTTGAACCACAGGTGGTTTTTATTCCCTTGGTGCACAAAAGATCTTTCAAAGCGATGGGAATACCGGTAAAAGGAGCATTATCCCCTTTGGCGATCCGCTCATCAGCCGCTTTGGCCTGGGCCAGGGCACAGGATTTGTCCACGGTGATGAAAGCTCCGATGCGATCATCATATAAGTCGATCCGGTCAAGCAGGGCCTGGGTCAACTCAACGGAGCAAATTTCCCCCCGGGACAAAAGATCTTGGGCCTGTGCCATGGTAAGTGTATGTAAATCCATTCAATTTTTCCTTATGTCTGGATGCAAGAGATAAAATCAGAAATTATTTTACAATCCTTGGCACCATATAAAAATCTTCGTCCCGCTCCGGCGCATTGGCCAGAGTCACATCGGGTCCGGGAGATACCCCAAGGATATCTTCTCTTAATACATTATTTAAAAACGCTGATCCATGGGAAGGAGTGACCCCTTCCACATCAACATCCTTAAGCTTATCTATATAATCCAGGATATGACTTAATTGCCCGGACAACATCTCTTTTACAGAATCATCAATATCCAACCGGGCGAGGTGGGCGATCTTTTCAACTTCGTCCTTTGATATTTTCATCATTATTCCTTTTTTATGATCATTGCCTTAATTTTAGCTTGTTTTAATTTTTCAACATACCGGGCGGCGGCATCCCGGGTGGCAAAAGCACCCATCCGCACCCGGTACCAGGTAACACCCTGACTTTTTCCCAGGGTTCGGTAGGGAACAAATCCTTTTTTTCTCAAAACAGCCATCTGGGTGACAGCATCGGCAAACGATTTGTAGGCCGCAATTTGAACAGTGTACACACCCGATGGTAGCTGCTCCCCATCAAGAAAATCCCCTGCTTTTTCCGAATCTTTTGAAAAAGCAGGGGATTTTTTCTCAATTATTTTTTTTGAAGCCAACTTGTGAAGGTCCGTTGCCGGCACTTGGCTTTTGGCCCGCAAATTTGAACCTGGCCCATCATCCTCGCCGGGGGTGTCCCTGGACAGCCTTTTATTTAAAAAGGCCTTGTGCCATGTGACTTTTTTCCGGCTGGTTTTTACCGGGACCCCGGAGGGTACAACCTGGGTTTGCTTTTTGGGGATAATCTCATCGGGATTGTTTTGTTTTCCTGCCACTTCCTGGAGGAAAGGCTCATCAAGAACATCATAGAACTGAAGGTCCACTTTTTTTTCAGGACCATCCTTTTTTTCTAATTGCTCAACAATAACTCCCAGACGCTTTTGAAACTTTTGGGTATCAAATGTTACCGGCGATGATCCCCGGCCGACCATGATACCCAAAAAAAACATCCATCCTCCAATAAACAGATAAAGTGAGTTCCTCAAAATCCACTTGAAGGACAACATGGGGTTACATTCTTTCCGGGGCTGAAACACCCAGAAGATAAAGACCATTCCGGATAACTTTTTTAACCGCTAAAACCAGAGAGAGCCTGGCCTTGGAAACCGCTTTATCGTCTGTTATAACCTTATATTTATTATAATATCCATGGAATGCCGAAGCAAGGGACATCAAATAGGTAAATATGACATGGGGATGAAGGGTATCGGCACTTTTTTCAACCTGTTCACCAAATCCTGCCAAAAGCTTGATAAGTTTAATTTCCTCGGGGGCTGTCAACATCTCAAGCTGTTCTCCCTTTTGAAACTCAATTTGTTCAACCAGTCCCTCGTCCCTGGCCTTTAAAAGAATCCCCGTAATCCTGGCATGGACATATTGCACATAATACACCGGGTTATCGGAATTTTTTTGTTTGGCTAATTCAAGATCAAATTCCAGGCCGGAATCATAGCTGCGGCTCAAAAACATAAATCTTGCCGCATCCATCCCCACTTCATCAACAATATCTTTCAGGGTAACAAATTCCCCGGATCGTGTGGACATCTGGACAGGCTTTCCACCCCGCAGCAGGTTAACCAACTGAACAAGAATCACCTCAAATTGTTCGCTTTTTGTACCCGAGGCAACCACAGCGGCATCAATTCTTTTAATATATCCATGGTGATCTGCCCCCCAGACATCAATCACCCGATCAAAACCCCGCTCATACTTATGCCCATGATAGGCAATATCAGAGGCAAAATAAGTGGTCAGCCCATTATTTCTGACAACCACCCTGTTTTTTTCATCACCGAAATCTTCGGTCCTGAACCATAAAGCACCCTCTTCTTCATAAATCAAGTCCCGGGCCGTAAAATCTTCAATGGCCTTTTGGACACGATTTGAATCATAGAGACTTTGTTCACTGAACCAATTATCAAAAGTAACACCAAATTCTGAAAGATCGGATTTTATACCGCCCAGTATTTTATCGGCAGCAAACTTTGCACACAAGGAAATAGCAGTTTCTTCATCCTGATTGGAAAAGTTTTTACCCTCTTTTTCGATCAAATTTCTGGCAAGATCCTTTATATAAGCCCCTTTATAACAATCTTCCGGGAATATAATTTCTTTGCCTTCCATCTCCAGAAGCCTGAGCCACACCGAGGTACCAAGGGTCCTGATCTGCCGCCCGGAATCATTGATATAATATTCTTTTTGAACATCAAACCCTGCAAAGGAAAGAATATTACCCACCGCATCACCAACAGCTGCCCCCCTTCCATGACCTACATGGAGAGGACCTGTGGGATTGGCGCTGACAAATTCCACCTGAACTTTTTGCCCAGCTCCCATGTTGGAAGCCCCAAAACTTTTATCCTGCTCAAGAACTTGATCCACCACAGGATACCATGCGCAATTGGAAAGAAAAAAATTAATAAAGCCAGGCCCTGCCACTTCAATTTTTTCAATATAATCCTGGGGTTCTATATTTGAAACTATATTTTCGGCAATTTTTCTGGGCGCCATTTTCTGGAGACCGGCCGACACCATGGCAAAATTGCTTGAAAAATCTCCCTGCAAATTATGTTTAGGCTCTTCTATCTCCATGTCAGGAATCTGATCAGAAGGCAGCAACCCCTTCTCAAAAGCTTTCTGGGCGGCCGCCAGGACAATAAGTTTAATTTTAGTTTTCATATCCGTTTTAATTCTCGTGCTCAGAGGTATCTTCTGGAGTAAATACCGGGGTATCATCCTCGGAATCAATTTCTCTCATCTCATCTTCTTTTGAATCACCATCTTCATCCAGCAAGGCATCCAGCTCAACATCATCATCCAAACGAAACTCATCTTCTCCGGGGAAAGCCTCAATATCATTATATTCAATAACAAGCTTTTCCTCGGCCTTATTCTTAAAGAAAGCAACACTGCCTTCAAAAAGCTTTACAGCCATGTCCATGGCAGGAAAAAAACTTCGCCTTCTAAACAAAGGCAAAAATGCATCCACTCCTTCTTTGGACGCCAGGGTCAACTCCGCAAGACTGTATTCTTCTTCATGGAGCAGCATAACAACACCCGGATCAACCTCACTAAATTCCAAAACAGTAAGAATGTCATCCTTAAAATTCTTTTCAAACCTGATTTTCTGTTTCATTTAATATCTCCTGTATATATCATTAACCTAAAACTTCTTAATATAGCTCAACTATTCTCCCTGTCAATCATTTTAAAACCCAACCGGGAGAAAAATCCTGAATCTCAACAAAATAAATATACACTATTCAACGCAGATCAACCTCCTTTTTAATTTTATACGAAATATGATCCAACCGGTAAATCAATCAAGATCCAAGAAAAAACTTTGTGACTGTAACACGAATACAACATAAGGATTAAACATAACTTTTCAAAAAAATATTTTGTTAAAAAACAAATACAATTTAACTAAAAGAAAACACAGTTAGACTCTTTACAAAAAACATAAAATAACTTTTACTACCACCATAATTTTGCGCAAATTATTTGTACTGTTAATCCAAGATAATCTGGATACCGGTTTTAACCCGATTCACAAAAGGATAATACCATGTTCATATGTACAATTTGCAAAGAACAACTCAGAAGTAATCGTAATGCATTATCTGCAATTGTCCGACACCCCTGCGTAAAGAAATATGGATTTGCTGCAATCGAGCACCGCACCTCTTTGCCACATATGGAAAATTTTGCAGATGTCATCAACTACCGCCTCCACCAAACAGATTTATCAGACAAAAGAGTTAATGCCCAGCGTAATTTTCCAAAGAAATCATCAAAAAATCGAGGAGGAAAACATAAAATCTGGCATCCGGGGGCCGCATTGGTGGAGGCAAAGGACAAGAGTGGACTTTCAGATTACCCCAAAGAAGACAAAGTAAGCAATGAACTTGATCCTGTAAAATACCACGAAATTTCAATTGGTAAGACTTTTTTTTCATTCCAAAAGACAGTAAACAGGTTGGATTATGACAATCCTCCAAAAACCCTGAAAAGATTTAGAAAGGTTTCAATATACGAGCAAACCCAATATTTGCAACTTCTCAATAAGTGCAGGGAAGGAACTATATTGAAAATTGGCCTTCCATCTTCATTTTTATCAGATTTGGCAATAGCGGTATTTGGTTCTTGTTTTCAATACGATCTATGAGATATTCCCAAAATGAAATCCCT
>JAAELK010000513.1 GCA_024226935.1 Desulfobacteraceae bacterium | reverse complement strand
GAGATACCACGACCTTGAGTGATGTAACCCTTGATGCTGTCACCTGGGATTGGCTGACAACAGCGTGCAAGGTGCGTCATCAGGTTATCGACACCTTCAACCACAACCGCATCTTTCTTAGGACGGCTCTGTTGAGCAGGCTTGTTTTCTGACTCAAGTAGCTTCTCTAGTGCCTTTTGATCTTCCTCTTCCGCAGTTGGCTTATTCACCAATGCATTGATGTGGTTGATCACTTGGTTGATTCGCAAATCACCGCTACCGATACCCGCATACAGCTCATCTGGCGTATTCACGTTGAAACGCTTCAAGGCATATTGGTCGGCGTCTTTGAGCGTCGCGCCAATCTTGTGCAGCTCACTCTCTAGAATGTCACGACCTGCTTCGAGGTTTTTCTCACGACTTTGTGCACGGAACCAAGCGTTAATCTTGGCGCGGGCACGACCAGAGTGAACAAAACCAGTGGTTGGGTTTAACCAATCACGTGAAGGATTTGGCTCTTTCTGAGTGATGATCTCAACCTGATCACCCATCGAGAG
>JAAELK010000512.1 GCA_024226935.1 Desulfobacteraceae bacterium | reverse complement strand
CAAGAAAGGGTCCAGGGCCTCCTTGGATTCTGATTCCACAGCCCGGATAAGAAAATTGTGCATGGGGGCTATCTTGTTGGCTGGATTCATCTCATCAATGAGGCGTTCGTGGATGTCGGCTGTGACATTAAAATTAATTGCATCGCCGTTGATTTTCAGAGTGATTTTTTCATTCATGATTTTTTCTCCTTAGATTGTTAAATTATTTTGTTATCCATTAATAAAAATTTTACTTGTTTGTCATTTTTCGAACTAAAGGCCCTATGAGCCAGCGCAGGCCGAACACGGAAGCCACTATCCCAAGAAGCATGACAACATACCAAGTGGGGAACTCATTAAGAGCATTAACGGCCCCGATTATTTTTGTTTGATATTCAGCTGGTAAAAAAGCGGATAAAAACAGAAAGAACACCGGGGAAAAGAGTAACAACATCAAGGCTTCATCCTTCCAGGAAAACTTTGCCTGCTCCTGGGCTTTTGAATCCCAGTCTGCCTCGATAACTTGACCATTTTGAGCCATTGTCACAATTGCATTGGCCTTTGCCACACTTGCTTTGGCATGGAGTTTGGCAACTTCCGTATCTGCTTGCACTTTAATGGTTTTTCTTTCCTGCCAGCCTTTGATCGGTTCTTTGACAAGACTGAATACCCCATCAATTGTTTTAGAAATTGCCTTTACCCATGGCCATGCCATTATCAAACCCTCCTTACGGTGCTAGGATGTGTTTGTATATGAAAATGAAGCCCCTTACCTACATCATGAATGATGGCCACCTGTTTTTCCGGGCGGTTAGGGTCATAAATCCATTTTTGATTAATTTTATCTCTAATTTTGTATGCAAGATCTTCCGGATAACACCAGGTCCGCAGGTCAATTGCCCGGCCCGGCTTTTCCCCATGCAGATCATTGGCATGGGTTTTGTTCCGGAAAGATTCAGTCATCACCAAACCAAAGGTGACAGCTACCCAAATTATGATGGTGGTCAACATGGGATCAAAGCGGTTTAACATAAGCCCTTCAAGGACATTGGAATCTTTAATTTTAATGCTATTGGGTTTCATTTGGCACCTCCTAATTTTTTATCATTGCGTTCAGCTTCTTTAAGTTTCAGCCGTTCGGTTTCCAGCCGGGCTTTTTGTATTTTTAACTGATAAACAACAACGGCAAGAGCAAGAAACGGAATTAATCCGGCGCATAACTTTCCTATTAAAGTAACGGTGGCAGTGATACTGATCATGCTGAAATCTTCAACTTTAAAAGTTTTACATATCTCTTTGATATCCATTGGAAACTTACCCTTTATAAAGTATAGGCTTATTTTTCCAGCTCTCTTTGACATTCAATACAAAACCTGCACCCCGGAACTGCCCGACGCCGGGCAGGTGAAATCGGTTCTTCACAATTTAGGCAATTTGACCTGCCGGGGCCATTGGGTACCGATGCCCGGATGCTGGCAATGGCTGTTGTCCGATGCAAATTTTCAAGTTCTTGCGCTCTGTCCAGAAAATCTACCACGGCTTATACCAGTCCTTCCGTGCGCTCTTTTGCAAGATAAGGTATGCCGTTGATCCGGACAAAGTTGGGGCTTGTTACTTCAAAGGAAATTTTTGTGATGGCCTTTTTGTCGCTGGTGGGATCATATTCCACAATATCGGAAAAATTTAAAAGGCATCCAAAGGCTTTTATCTTTTCCTCTTCTTTTGCTGTTTTTGCATAAAAAAGCAGGTCCACCGGCTCAATCTCCTGCCATGAACCTTTGGCTTTTGCTGATTCACCTAAAATAGCCATGGAGGCGGCATCAATTTCTATATCTCCGGAGGCACTCACCTCTCCGTCCACATAACCGTTGGGGATACCTCCGTCCTTGACAGCCTTGCGGTTATCTTCAATGGACAGGGAGGCTTTTTCCGCTTTTAATTTAAAATCCCCCAGGGAAAATGAGAAACTATTGTTACTGATTCTTTTCATTTTTTGTTTATCTCCTTTCTTGGCCTTTTAATTTGATCCTTTAATTTGTCGAAAGATCCAGGGCAAGATTAACGGTGATGTCCTTGGGACAATTATAGGGCCGGACCATGATGTAAATTACCACGGTGTTTTTATCCATCCAGACAATCTCAATGGCCTTATCATCGGGTGGGTGGATCTCCCCTGGAAATGTTAAACCCATGATTGTCACACTCTTTGCCATGGTAAATAAAGGCCGTGTAAAATACGATTTGTTTTCGGCAATGGAAACAGGGGTGGAGTTTAATCGCCGGTCCCCGATCCTGGCAACTGTGAGGGGATACACTTTGCGCATGGCCTTTTGTACCACCCTCAGGTTTTCCACCACCTGAAAATCACCCCCGGGCACATCCAGCATATTGCAGTCCCCCCAATACTTCCCCGGGTAATCTGGATACCACTGGGGCACTGAAAATCTTGCGGCGTCAAGTTCTTTAAGATGGTCCATGGTGAT
>JAAELK010000511.1 GCA_024226935.1 Desulfobacteraceae bacterium | reverse complement strand
CAAGAAAGGGTCCAGGGCCTCCTTGGATTCTGATTCCACAGCCCGGATAAGAAAATTGTGCATGGGGGCTATCTTGTTGGCTGGATTCATCTCATCAATGAGGCGTTCGTGGATGTCGGCTGTGACATTAAAATTAATTGCGGCGCCGTTGATTTTCAGAGTGACTTTTTCATCCATGATTTTTTCTCCTTTGTTATTTAAATTATTTTGTTATTCATCAATAAAATTTTTATTTGTTTGTCATTTTTCGGACTAAAGGCCCTATCAGCCAGCGCAGGCCAAAAACAGAAGCCACGATCCCCAGGAGCATGACAACATACCAGGTGGGGAACTCATTCAAAGCATTGACGGCCCCGATTATTTTTGCTTGATATTCAGCCGGTAAAAAAGCGGATAAAAACAGAAAGAACACTGGAGAAAATAGCAACAGCATCAAGGCTTCATCCTTCCATGAAAATTTTGCCTGCTCCTGGGCTTTGGCGTCCCAGTCTGCTTCAATTTTTTGACCGGTTTTAGCCATTTCAACTATGGCTTTGGCTTTTTCAACCCCTGCCTGGGCGTTAAGCTTGGCAATATCAACTTGAGACTTGGCTTTAATGGTTTTTCTTTCCTGCCAGCCTTTGACAGGTTCTTTTATAATATCCACGGCCCCGCTGAAAATATTTGTCAGGGTGCTGTACCAGGCCATTTTAAAAAGCTTCCTTTATTTCCAGGGTAAAAGCACTGAGAGGGCCAATCTTTGCCAAAAATGACGCAAAGGTTTTACCGCTGTTCAGCACCGCCCGGTTTCCTTTGAGTTTTCCAAAGTATTGCCCGACCAAAACACAACCCTTGGTGTGTTTGACTACGTTGCCCGCATGAAAAAGCACATGGGAGCGGTTGGGAACCTTTGTTATTTCAAAGGTGTCTCCGTATTTGGGACTGACCACCCTTAGTGCTGTATAAACTCCTGGAGGGATACAGGATATATTTTTTTGATTGCCATTGTCCGGGGGTTCAAGGGTACAGGCAAAGGCCTGGCCGTCAAGACGTAAAACCCCGATGGTGCCCTGGTCGGATTGCTCTAATCTTATGATAGTAGCGTCCATGGTCATCCTTTATTTATATAAATTTTTTCAAGTAACATCCGGGTATCCCGGGTATCGGTCCTGATCTCTGTCAAAGTGTCCTGCATGGTTGTTCTATCGCTTTTATACCGTTCCAGTCTGACATATTGGCTTGATAAATCCGCAAAGGAAACCGCAAGCCAGGCCACAACTCCGGTTAAAATCAACAAAAGAGCGTAAACAACCCATGTTAAAATTTTTGTTTGAGTTTGGGTCAGGCCGTCGGTCATTTTCCTTTTATCTCCTTTCTTCCAGCTCCCTTTGACATTTAATACAAAATCTACAGCCCGGAACCACCTTGCGCCGGGCAGGTGAAATCGGTTTTTCACAATTTTGACAATTTGACCTGCCGGGGCCGGTGCAAATAGCCGCCCGGGCCGTGGCAATAGCTATTGTCCGTTCCAGTTTTTCAAGCTTTTGCGCTCTGTCCAGAAAATCTACCACGGCTTATACCAGTCCTTCCGTGCGCTCTTTTGCAAGATAGGGTATGCCATTGATCCGGACAAAATTGGGGCTTGTCACTTCAAAGGAAATTTTAGTGATGGCTTTTTTATCGGCGGTGGGATCATATTCCACAATATCGGAAAGGTTGAGCAGGCAGCCGAAGGCCTCCACCTTTTCCTCTTCTTTTGCGGTTTTTGCGTAAAAAAGCAGATCCACCGGCTCAATTTCCTGCCATGACCCCTTGGCTTTTGCTGATTCTCCCAAAATTGCCATGGAGGCGGCATCAATTTCTATATCTCCGGACGCACTCACCTCTCCATCCACATAACCGTTGGGGATTCCGTCGTCCTTGACGGCTTTTCTTGCATCATCAATGGAAAGGGAGGCTTTTTCCGCTTTAAGTTTAAAATCCCCCAGGGAAAATGAGAAACTGTTGTTACTGATTCTTTTCATTTTTTGTTTATCTCCTTTCTTGGCCTTTTAATTAGTTGAAAGATCCAGGGCAAGATTAACGGTGATGTCCTTGGGACAATTATAGGGCCGGACCATGATATAAATTACCACGGTGTTCTTATCCATCCAGACAATCTCAATGGCTTTATCATCGGGCGGGTGGATCTCTCCTGGAAATGTTAAACCCATAATTGTCACACTCTTTGCCATGGTAAATAACGGCCGCATAAAATATGACTTGTTTTCTGCAATGGAAACAGGGGTGGAGTTTAACCGCCGGTCTCCGATCCTGGCAACGGTGAGGGGATACACTTTGCGCATGGCCTTTTGTACTACCCGCAGGTTTTCCACCACCTGAAAATCACCCCCGGGCACATCCAGCATATTGCAGTCCCCCCAATACTTCCCCGGGTAATCTGGATACCACTGGGGCACTGAAAATCTTGCGGCGTCAAGTTCTTTAAGATGGTCCATGGTGAT
>JAAELK010000510.1 GCA_024226935.1 Desulfobacteraceae bacterium | reverse complement strand
CCTTGGGAGATTGGAAATGCATTCTCGGCAATGTTTAAAAGGAACAGGTTGGATCTTGAAGAAGCCAAAAGAGGTCTTGAAATCTTTAAAAGTATTCCAATTCGTTATAACGAGCCTGATTTTGCAAATGCTGTATCTATATCCAAACAAACCAATATGTATGCATATGGTGCTTATTTTTTAGATTAAGCATTTTTCCTCCTGTTTTTAGATTTTAAGTTAAATAAATGTGTAACCGTTCACGCCAATTAGTCTTGGCTATTTTTTTAAAATAGTGCGTTTAAATCAATAATGTTTCGATATCTTTTTGATCTCAACGCATCCCCATCCGCGATTCAATAGGCATTTCGATTATTTCGAACTTGAGGAATGACGGGTGTTAGCATTACTTTGAAAAAGTGACATGCTTGCTCAACCCATCTTTCAATATCTGTCCGCTATACCCTAATCGTATATCCTTACTCTAATTGTTCTGCATATATCGCAATCTTATTTTTAACTCCACCAAAACAACTCAATCTATTGTGTTGGTAATCAAGCATCAGAGTTCGTCTAAAGACAAAATAAGATTCAGAATTGATATTCAGACAGAGTTAAAAAATGATCGTTAGAAAAAAAAAGTTTTATGATGTATTTGGTATTAGGGATGGCGCTGGTGAACCGGTGAAATATGCTCGAACAGCTTTTAATATAAAATCAAATGCTGATTTTCCCTGCAATGCACATGTTGCTATAACCGTCCATATTCGCTCGCTGCTTTGCCGACCTTTTTCGCTTCGTGTACCTTGCGTTACATATCGATCTATTATTATAAATCGAATGGCCTGTTCCGCTAAATTATTGGTAGGCTCGACTCCAGGGGTTGTTATAAACTCGAAATATTCCTTACCATGCTTGCGAAAACGGTTTGCCATGTTTTGGGCCTCCCGTTTTGTTTCTTTTCCATCTTTGTCCTGTTGACTTGGAGCAGCCAATGCTGTGGCAATTATTTTTTCTTTGATTTTTATAAGGGACTTTAAGAAATCTTTCTCAGACATATTTTCGTCACGCTCATGAATTATTTTGAACATTTTCTTAACTTCATTTAGAAGCTTTTTCCCATATGCTTTTGTTTTCTCATCAGGTAGAGACTTCAAAAATCTAATATCGCGAATTAGATGAGCTATACAAAACTGCACTGTGACGTCAAAATCCTTCATATATTTTTGATATGCCGAAAAGTAATCACAGCCTAATACACCGTTAAATTCTTTTCCCAAAACGTCGATCAAAACTTTTGACCCTCGAGATTCATCGATTTTAAACAATACAAACAAATCCGCTCTAAAAACCCATGTCCAGAGTTTTTTTCTATTCTCTTTGTGACCGGTTTCGTCGACATTCAATTTGTCCTCAAAGGGCAGAAGATTGAGCAGCTCCATGTATGGCATTTCCAGAGACATGCTTACTTTTTCGATTATCTTTCTCAATTGTCCTCTGGAAATCTTTTCTCCAAGAACATCTCGAACAAATTTTCTGATTGTGGAAAACGATGCGTGGCAGACATGTTTTTTATAAGCAATCATTGCTGTCAGACGTGATTTTATCAACCCTTCATTGATGACATCTTCAGGAAAAGGCATATAATGAACTGTCTCGCAGTTACTGCACCATACTGGATAGGAACTATGTTCATACTTGATAATGGGTTGTTCAGGTATTTCAATTTGCTGAATTATTCGAGGCGGGCCATCCATAAGAGAGACTGCACCATCACATATTGGACACTCAGTAAAAATGTAATCGACAAAATTGTCGATTTCATCTTTACTGAAAGGAGTACGAAAATGAGGTTTATGTCCGGGTTGAGCGCCGATTCTCCTTTTTTTACCTTTACGGGCCTTTTTTTTGCGTTTTGTAATATCATCGGACGAGGGACGTTTGCCAGAATTGGACGAGTTCTTCGAAAGCTTGGCAACCTGTTTTTCCAATTTATCAATTCTCTTTTCGAGACTGTCTATTATGTTAGAGAGATCACATATCGTTTTGACCACAACGTCCTGGCCTGCCTGGTATATTTTTTCAGCGTCTTCTTTAGTCAACATGGCGTAGATAGCCCCGGAGGTTTACTGTGACAAATAAACAACCTCTTGTTGACAATACGTCTTTAATAGCGACACTGAGATACATCAGTCTCATAGCCGACACTCTTCCTTGCATGAAATGTTATTTCTTGTTTCATATTTTCGTACCATAGCGTTTTATTGTGCAGGATGCAAGATTTTTTTTTAAAATTCTAAACGGCGTGAACGGTTACGGTTTAACGTACCGGTCACCGGCGACGGCTTTTTGCCGTCCGATGCACTGGCTGGTTCAGCGCTATCAAATTTTCAAGTAATTAAACTAAGCATACCAATTACCTGAAAAAATGCCGAAACAGAATGAATGAAAAAACCAAGGCCCCCGTGTCTGGGTTTCACAATCACAATTATGCGT
>JAAELK010000509.1 GCA_024226935.1 Desulfobacteraceae bacterium | reverse complement strand
TATTGAAGTATTTTATAATCGTAAAAGGAGGCATTCTTACCTTGGGCTTGAAAGTCCCCAGGTTTTTGAGAACAGATGTATGGTGAAATCATACGAGAATGCAGCATGATTTTGTGTCTACACTTTCAAAGAAGGATCAAAAGGCTCTAAAAGAGATCGAAAAGATAAAAAAGGTGGTGGATGAAGTGAATGAATATGAGCGTGAAATCCTCTATCCCCTGGCAACAAAACAAATAGAGATTGACCTTGATGATGGGGTAAAGGTGAACTATCCTAAATTTGGAAAAGCACTTAAGAAAGTTGCAGGATTGAGTTAATAGTGATTAAAAAAATCGATGACAATTTGTTTATTTAAGCTGATGGGGTAGCAAAATGATAATTAAAAAAATTTCTTTATCCAATTACCGTGGTGCGAGAAGTCTTGATCTTGAACTTAATAAAACAATGAATGTGTTCATGGGGGTTAATGGGGCAGGCAAATCAACCATATTGGATGCTTCGGCCATAATGCTTTCATGGTTTGTAAGTCGCTTGAAACATTCCGGGACTTCTGGGCGTCCGATTACAGAAAATGATATTACAAATGGAACTTCCACATCATCTATTGAGCTTGATTGTATTGATAATGGTCAAAGGGTTGCCTGGAAATTGGTTCGGCGTAGAAAAAGTTATATGAAAATTAAAGAGAAAAGTGATTTTTCTGCTTTAAATAACCATACAAAACAGATGCAATCCATGATTGAAGAAAGGCAGGAAAACTTAAATCTTCCTTTATGTGCATATTACCCGGTCAATAGATCTGTTTTAGACATCCCTCTCAGGATAAGAAAAAAACATAAGTTCAATCTGTTTGCTTCCTATGATGATGCATTAACAAGCGGGGCCAATTTCAGAACATTTTTTGAATGGTTTCGTGAACGGGAGGACCTGGAAAATGAAAACAGAAAATACAAGAATGCTTTATTTAAACCAGATGATTTCCAATTTCCGGATACTCAACTTGAAACCGTTCGAAGGGCTTTAGATGAATTTTTACCCGAATTTAATAATCTTACAGTTCGGCGTAATCCATTAAGAATGGAGATCAATAAAAAGGGAAAAACCCTGTCCGTTGCCCAACTTTCTGATGGAGAGAAGTGTTTGATCGCCATAGTGGGTGATCTTGCAAGAAGGCTTGCCATTGCAAATCCAAAAAGAAAAAACCCGTTGGAAGGAAGAGGTATTGTCATTATTGATGAAATTGACCTTCACTTACACCCGAAATGGCAGCGGAGAATTATTTCAACTTTGGGCAATGTATTTATAAATATACAATTTATTGTATCAACTCATTCTCCCCATGTTATTACCCATGTTCAACCTGAAGCTACCTATCTTCTTAGTATGATGGACCAGGGTATCGTTTTTGCTAAACCATTAGAATCTTATGGTAAAAACGTGGATAGAGTTCTTGAAGATCTGATGGGACTTGAAACGACTCGTCCTGATGTGGTTAATAAGTTATTGACAAAACTTTATGAAACTATCAGTGATGGCAAATTAGATGCAGCCCGAAAACAAGCTGCTTATTTGAGAGATATGATCGGGGAAGATTCGGAGATTGCAAAAGCCATGGTACTTATCAAACGACACGAGATTTTGGGTAAATGAAATATATTCAAAAAGGATTTGAACCACAAAAGCTGACTGAATGGAAATCCCTTGCAAATGACAATTGGCAACCAGAATATGGTTTAATGGGTGGTAAATTAAAAACTATCGTCAAAAAATCACTAACACGGGAGCAAGGATGTTTATGCTGTTATTGTGAAAGACGTCTTGACTTGAACGACTCCCATATTGAGCATTTTAATCCCCAAAGTAATGATGAGGTAGATCCCCTTGATTATTCTAATATGCTGTGTTCGTGTCAAAACAGGCTGAAAAAGGGTGAACCCCGTCATTGTGGCAATCTGAAAGATGACTGGTTTGATTCTGAACTATTGATATCTCCATTTGATCCGGAATGTGAAAATAAATTTTCTTTTATGGCAGATGGAAAAATAAAATCAAGAAAGCTAAATGATGCTGCTACAGATACAACCATAAAAGAACTTGGTTTAGATATTCCTAAATTGAATGACCTACGCAAAAAAATAATAGAGCCGTTTATAGATGAGACTTTAGATGAAGATGAATTCAAGATTTTTGTAACCCAATATCTTAAACCGGATTCCGATGGTTTTTTATGTGAGTTTTATATGACAATAAAATCACTGTTTGGAGCGTAAATTGAATCATGACCAATAAATTATTTTCTGCATTAGCCGATCTTTTTAAAAAACACAGAATCGTTTTCTGGTACGACTCGAAAAAAGAGTTGCGCAAAGATTATGAGTCCCTCAAATTTTCAGATATTGAAAAAATTGAACTGAACAATAACCAGTTTCAGGTCAAGCATAGAATCCTTCGGGAAGAGCCGGATCAAAAGTTTCTTTTATACCATGAAGGAGAGGCCCCTTCAGATCTTGATAACTGGCTTTTAGATGTTCAACTGGCATCTGATGAATTCAGAACAGACCAGTCTGGCATCTGGTTGAATGAACTTGGCCTAGGCGTTGAATTCACCGATATCATCAATGATCATGCTGTTTTTTTTAATGCAGCCGTTAGAAGAGAAAAACTCAAAAAAATGCTTAGGTCAGATGACACCCAAAATGCTGTCAAAATAAAGATGCTTGCTGTATGTGCGGCATCAGATCCACGCATTGAAGATATTCTTGAAAACCTTCTTACTGAATCTGCCATCAAAAAAAATGAGAAAGTAAACCTTATTGAAAACAGCGGTCTTGAAAATTTTTTGTGGGACCGGCTGAAGTTAAGTTTTGGATATGGGTCAGATTTTCCCGGGATTAAAGATTTTATTATTCAGTTGTTTAAATCATGCTATGACATGGGCCTGGGAAATGATTCTGCGCTTAACCCTGATGCCCTGGTGTTTTTGAAACGATGGAAGGACAGTGTTAAACACCAGGATGCTTTTGAAACCCTGTCGGCGGAATGTGCTGATATTCTGACCATGGAAAAAGATCTTCAGAAAAGAGATATCTCATCTCTTGAAGAGATCGATTGTTTTGAACTGGTGGATCGAAAAATATTAAGTGATCTGGCCAAAAATGTGGTGGAGCAGACAATTTCATCCAATGACCGGGCAAGCTTAATCAGACAGAGAAAATTAGGCTATTGGTACAAGAGTTACGAAGATCTCTACCAGGCCATCGATTATGGCGCACGGTTTATTAAATTTTTGGAAGAGGCTGAGCTTTCCATAGAATCCATAGACGATGGGCTAACCAAATATACCAACTATTGGTATATGCTTGATCAGCTTTATCGTAAATATATTTTTCATACCAGACAATCCGGACAGATATCGATGTTAAAGGCCCTGTCAGATAAGGTTGAAAATCTGTATTCCAACAACTATCTGCTGACGGTTAATAACAATTGGCAGAATCAGGTTGATCAATGTGGCAGCTGGGGCAAAACCAATTTAGAGTTTCAAAGAGATTTTTTCAGGCGGCAGGTGGCCCCCTTCCTTAAAGACAAAAAAAAAGTGTTTGTTATTATCTCAGATGCCCTGCGGTATGAAATTGGCCATGAACTTCACAGCCGCATCAGACAAGAAGATCGGTTTGACGCAAAAATTTCTTCCATGCTGACCACACTTCCAAGCTTTACCCAGCTGGGTATGGCATCTTTGTTACCCAACAAGAAGATTCAATTTTCAGGAACCCATGCAACAACTATTTTTGTGGATGGGAAAAGTACCCAAGGTACTGAAAACAGATCAAAGATCCTCCAGGATGCTGTAAAAGGCCCTGCCAGAGCCATGAGAGCTGATGAGCTTTTGGGAATGAACAAGACCGAATGTAGACAGCTGTTTCGGGAGCATGATGTGGTTTATGTCTACCATAACCAGATTGATGCCACAGGAGATAAAAAAGAATCAGAAGCTAGGGTTTTTGATGCGGTTGAAGATACCCTTGAAGAGTTAATAAAAATTATAAAGAAATTGGTTGCAGCCAATGCCACCAATCTTTTGGTAACTTCAGATCATGGGTTTATCTATCAGGATAAGGTTCTTGAAGACAGTGATTTTCTCGGTGCTGATATCTCCGACATAGACGCATTGCATCGTGACAGGCGCTTTCTCCTTGGTAAAGACTTACCAGAGAATACCGGAATGAAATCTTTTACTGCAAAACAAGCAGGCATTGAAGGGGATATGGATATCCAGATACCTAAATCCATTAATAGATTGCGATTAAAAGGGTCCGGTGCAAGGTTTGTCCATGGGGGAGCTTCATTACAAGAAGTGGTTGTGCCTGTCATCAAGATCCATAAGAAACGGAAAAGTGATATCTCCAAGGTTGGTATTGATATCCTTCGCAGATCTACATCATTTATCACCACCGGCCAGTTTTCGGTTTCGTTTTATCAGGCTCAGCCGGTTACAGATAAAGTTCACTCAAGATTACTGCGGGCCGGGATCTATTCAAAAGATGACAAGCTTGTTTCAGACAGTCATAACCTGAACTTTGAATTTGCTTCTGAAAATCCGAGGGAAAGAGAATTGAAACTACGATTTGTACTGACCCACAAGGCGGATGATCTGAACGAGCAGGAGGTCTATCTGCGCCTTGAAGAACAAGAACCTGGAACCTCTTACTTTAAAGAGTATAAATCGGAACGGTATGTGATAAGAAGATCCTTTACCAGCGATTTTGACTTTTAGGGATAATAATTATGACGGCACTTGATGACAAGATAAATGATCATTTTGCAGGGCTGGTTGTCCGAAAAGACCTGGTTAAAACAGTTAAGGGCAATGCCATTGTCCCATCTTATGTTCTTGAATATTTACTGGGGCAGTACTGCGCCACATCAGATGAAGAAAGCATAAAGACCGGTATTGATACCGTTAAAGATGTATTAAGAAAGCACTATGTCCACCGGAATGAATCAGGGTTGATCAAGTCTGTTATCAGGGAAAAAGGCCATCATAAGGTTATTGATAAGGTCAGCGTTGCGCTCAATGATACAAAGGATGTATATGAAGCCTCCTTTGCTAATTTGGGAATTAAAAAGGTTTTAGTTGATTCGGATACAGTTAAAAAACATCCCAAACTTCTTGTGAGCGGTGTCTGGACAATTGTGGATCTTGAGTATGAGCATTTTGAAGATAACTCACTTTCCCCCTGGATCATTAATAAGCTCAAACCCATCCAGCTTTCATACTTTGATTATGACAATTATCTTGCTGCAAGAAAACAGTTCACCACGGATGAATGGATAGATCTTCTGGTTCAAAGTATCGGCTTTAATCCTGAAAAACTGGGAAAAAGAAGCAAGCTGCTGCAATTGGTCCGGTTGATACCTTTTTGTGAGCGCAATTACAATTTGATTGAGCTTGGCCCCAAAGGAACCGGCAAGTCACATATCTTTTCCGATTTTTCTCCCCACGGCATTTTGATATCAGGCGGAGAGATCTCAGTACCCAAGCTGTTTGTGAACAACAATACAGGTAAAATCGGTCTTGTAGGATTCTGGGATACCGTTGCCTTTGATGAATTTGCCGGCAAGAAAAAAAAGGCAAACAACGCACTTGTTGATATCATGAAAAATTATATGGCCAACAAAACTTTTTCCCGGGGGGTGGAGACCATCGGCGCTGAAGCATCCATGGTTTTTGTTGGAAACACCAGGCATAATTTGCCCTATATGCTCAAGCACACAGATCTCTTTGATGAACTGCCGCCGCAGTATTACGATTCAGCATTCCTGGATAGACTCCATTTCTATCTACCTGGCTGGGAAGTGGACATTATCCGTGGAGAAATGTTTTCTCAAGGATATGGATTTGTAGTGGATTATCTTGCTGAAATTTTAAGGTCACTTAGAAACCATGATTATTCAGACCAGTATGCCAAATACTTTAATCTGGTAAGTGATATCTCGACCAGAGATAAAGATGGTATCAACAAAACATTTTCCGGTATGATGAAGATTCTTTTTCCCCATCAAGAAGCAACAAAACAAGAGATAGAAGAGATGCTGCAATTTGCCATGGAGGGCAGGAAAAGAGTTAAAGATCAACTGATGAAGATTGATTCCACCTATGCTGCTGTCAGATTTGCGTACACCTGCAATGATGATGGGCAAATTATCCATGTGAAAAGCCTTGAAGAAGAAGAATATCCCCAGTATTTTGGTTCGTTTGCAGATGAAAAAACTGGAATTGATCTGCAACAACCAGGGCCGCTCCAGGCTCAAAATGTCGCTAAGAAAAAATCATCCGAACTCAAAGGAAGACAGATTATTGTCAAGGAAAATCAGCGTGGTGTAACGTATGATAAACTGTTCAGTCAGTATCTCCAGGATGCCAAAAAGATAACGGTGACCGATTCATACATCCGTCTTTTCTACCAGATCAGAAACTTCATGGAATTTCTTGAAACCATAGCCAAGATCAAACCCAAAGACGATGAAGTTGAAGTCCACCTGATAACGGTAGAAGATGAATTTAAAGGCCCACAGCAGGTAGAATATTTCATAAAGATCCAGGAAAATTGTGCCATAGCCGGGGTTCAATTTTCCTGGGAGTTTGACCAGACCCTCCATGCACGGCATATTTTTACTGACCATGGATGGAAAATTCTTTTAGACCGGGGCTTGGATATCTTCCAGCATTATGAGATGAATGACTCGTTTTCCCTGGGCAATCGTCTTCAGCAGTATAGAACCTGTAAGGCTTTTGAAATCACTTATTTAAAGATATAAACATGGTGTTTCTGCTATAATTTTTAAGCGGCCACCAGCGAGTTCTTTTGCAGTATATCTTGTATCCAAGTTTTTTGTAATTTCAAATTTTAGATGATTCTCTATGGTATCATCACGATCCAGGCAATAAGTCAATCTGTGATTTCTGTTGCCGGACACTAAAAGAAAAACATTTAAAACTCAATTTTCCTATTAAAAATTGAAGTCCCATATTCCAAAAGAAAAAGATGCCAAGATTATCACAAGTATGTTAAAAGGACCCGAATAGTAATTATTACTTTAATTTTGGGGAATAATAACGGAAATATGAGCAATAAATTGGTTAGAGTTTTAGCAGAAAAAGAATTGGCAATACTATATTGTAAACCCTTCCGTGGAGTATCCATTTATGAGGGTACTAACTGATGACAAACTATCGAAATTACATACTTTTCAGGCAATATCAAAACCAGTTAACCATCCTCTTTTGATCCCCTCTTACAAGTGGCCGTCCAAAAAATAATAAGGAAAACAAGTAACCTCAATGACCAAGAACCAAACATATCATGGATTTGATCAAGTAATTACTCAAAAACCTTGCAAAAACATACAATTAATAATCATGGAATATGAAAAATGGGTATAGAATATAAAGTAGAAAAAGAGGACTGTCTTGCATCAATATTTATACAAGTCCTAGGAGATCGATATGAAACCACAGGGTAGAGTCGGGGATAAAGCTCACTGCCCGGAAGATCGCCATGATTGTAAGGATTGCGCCCATTCTGTAAAAGGGCCTGCTGTGACAGGATCACCGGATGTGATGGTAAACGGTAAACCTGCCTTGAGGGTTGATGACACTGGGGTTCATAATTCCTGCTGCGGGTCAGAAAAATGGACGGCAGGTTCCGGCAGTGCCACTGTATTTATCAATGGCAAACCGGCCCATAGAATGGGGGATAAAACCGTTCATTGCGGCGGAAAGGGAAAACTTATAGGAGGAAGCAATAATGTATTTGTGGGAGATTCTGGTGGTGGTGAACCACCGGGAAGTGAACCTACCTGCGGTATTTGCTCATTGAAAAAAGAGCAGAATAAAATAACAGAAAAGCCCAAAGAAAGTGTGCCTGAACAGCCTGTTGATGTTCAAAAAGCTGTTGCCGTTCCCCCTGGTGCATCAGCAACTCCTGAAAATACCAAAAAAGATGAATCTCAGACAAAAAAGCCCATGAACGTATCCCTGGTGTATCTGCCTGAAACAGGTCAGACCCTTGTCTTTGAAGAAGATAAATACAGGGAATTGATGGAAGATCATAATTATTGGGAACAATTTGTTGTAAGTCTTCAACAGGCAAAAACCAAGGATGAATTAACCCTGGCTAAATCAGATATTGCCGAAGCGTTACAGGGCCAGGTTCATATCAATAAACACGGGAGCAACAGGGCAAACGGAGCCTGGAATTTAACCGATGGTTTCATCGAAGGCTACAGCCTGGCCGGTAAAAAATGGGTTTATGTACGTTCTGAAAAAATGAAAAATCATCGCCGCGGTTATGATGATTCAAAGCGCCTGGTTGATTTGCGGGATAAAAAAGGCAGGCTGTCGATAAAAAAAATCAAAAAACAATTTGCTCCCATAGAGAAAAAAATAAAGAAAAGTATTTATCAAGATGATATGGGCGGGACCATTTCAGGTGGTACGGATTTTGATGATTTTGTAAATAAGATAAATGATAGTTTTCAGGGTTCTTGGAATCATGACAAAGATCCTGCCACCGTTAATTTTGACGGTTCAGCAGGAGCCCAGCTTATGCGTTATTATGGAGGGGCCTCCCTGGATTTTGGTTACAAGCCCTCCGAGGGAAAGATTGGTGTGGAGTTGGCAGTATCTTCTAAAATATCACTTGCAGAAGGAATGTTAAAATCCAGTGCCTATTGGCCCGATAAGGCAGGACACGATCTTAAATTTACAGTCAAAAACAAAAAAATCAATCTTGGTGCCATAAGGACATCCCTGAATTTCATGGCCACGGGGTTTGTAGGGGCCAGTGCAGCAGGATCCCTTGCCATAAAAATAGAAACTGAAAAATCAGACCTAAAAAATAAAAGTCGGGCCATTGCCGGATTAAAATTTACAGGGGCAGACTTAAAGGACCAGGATAAGGAGGCACCATTCACCGCTTCCGGCCAGTTTTTTGCGGGGTTGGAAGCAGGTGGAGATCTGGACGGAAGTACCGAGTGGAAAAATCCAGAAAATGATCAGTGGAAGGTGTTTTTAAAAATAGGTTTTGGTGTCACAGGCTCCTTTGGAGTTGGTTTGACAGGTGAACTTAAGATCGGGTTCAAGGATGGTCATTTTGCATTCAGGGCTAGAGCCGGGGCAGTTTTAGCTGCTGGCGGAAGCGGTGCTATTCTGGGTGAGGTTGATGCAGGTTCAATCTATGAATTTATCCAATTTGTCTACCATAAACTTAAGGATTCAAATTTTACCTACCTGGATTTTATCGAGGAGGCAGCCTTCAGGGAGTTAACAAAATTTCTGGTTACCGTGATCGAGTTTGGTGCGGATGTTAAAGAGCTTGTGGGTTCTTCCTATATAGAGGTAGAGAGATGGTGGAAAAAAAGAAACGAAACTAAAGCCATTGCTGAAAACCTTGCGGAAAAAATCAATAAAGATCCCGAACTATTAAAATTCACCACCCCCGAGGCCAAGGGTGTGATGCTTTATACTTTGTCTGAAACATTTTTTGATTCCTTTGAAGAGGCCCAGGAGGATGCAACCATTAAAATCCTTGAACGCATACAAACCCTCAAGGATTATTACAAGGTGATGGAGCATATGACAAAGGACGGCTCAAGATGTGAAAGAATTGAGGGTAAAAAACGCCTTGCCTGGTTATTGGACGGTTCCCAGAAGATAAAATATATGCAGTTGTACATCGATTTATTAAAGAAAAATAATTTTAATACCAGCGTGGAAAGCGATGATATTATAGTAGATATCTACCAGGCAACTGCCTCCATTAATTCTCCTGTTACAATAACAAAAATAGCATAGGATTTGAAACATATGAATTATAAAAAAGCACTGCTTTTGCCAGGGCTCATCCTCGTCTTGATTCTACTTCAAGGCGGATGCCAGGCAGATAGAAACAAACAAAAATTGGAACTTGCAAAAGAAAAGTTTATCCAGTCTGTCTATAAAAACCTTGTCTTTGTAAAGGGGGGCAGTTTTGAAATGGGGGAAAAACCCTCCGTTGCAGTGGATGAAAACGGCAACAAGGAGAAGGGTTACTGGTCCACATCCCCGGAAGTAAGTTTTACCCACAGGGTGGAGCTGGACAGCTACAGCATTCAAAAATATGAGGTAACCTATGCTGACTATGATTTTTATACCTCCCTTACAAAGAAAAAACGGATACAGCAGGATTTTGATGGGTATGAAATAAGAGGTCCGAATTATCCTGCGGGGGCGGACTGGCAGCAGGCCCAGGATTATTGTGACTGGCTTTCTTCCATTACAGGAGAGTCATTTTCTTTGCCCACCGAGGCCCAGTGGGAGTATGCAGCCAGGAGTCGGGGGCAAAATGTTGTTTTTGCAACCCCCAGCGGCAGATATGAGAAAAAAAATTCAGGTTTATCCGATACTCTGCCCGTGGGAAGTTATGATCCTAATCCCCTGGGGCTCTACGATATGACAACCAATGTCCAGGAGTGGGTGTGGGACTGGTATAGCTATGATTATTATAAAAATTCTCCCGTAAAAAACCCTAAAGGCCCTGAAACAGGAAGTCAAAAGGTGCTTAGGGGGGGGGCTCTTTCTAATACCAAGGTTTTTAATACAGTTTATACAAGAAGCTCCCGTGAAATTTATTATTATAAAAAACTTAAATATTTTAAATTGCCAGCTATGAGTATGGGATTCAGATGCGTCTTAAACAAGAAAAAACCTGTTCTGGTGAAGTAAAATGAAAAAAAAGAGAAAAATCATAGATATTCCCTTTGATGAGAAGCTCAAGTTTTTTGGGGCAGCCCTTCAAGAGCACCTGCCAGACATATGCATCTTACTTCCCTTTCAATTAGTGGGTTTATTGACTATTTATTTGGCCTGGACATCACAGATGGACAAGGCATGGGGGTTGTATTTAATTGGTGGTGTGTTTTTTGCTTTTTCTACTTTTGTTATGGCAGCCACCCTGCCTTCAAGCGTTTCCTATTATTATGAAAAAAAGCTTGCTCAAAAATATGGGTTCAATTTATCAGCCATTGTTACCGACAAACGGGTTGAAGATCATTCCTATATGGAAAAAAGGGGTTCCGAGGGAATATATGTTGAAGAGTTTCACTATATCATAGGATATGGGTATGAATTTGAAAACAACTATGAATCGGAATTCTATATTGAGTATGAAAAATTTTATAACCAAATAGAAGTTGGAAGTGAAATACCCATACGGGTTTTAAAATTTAAACCCGAAGTCTCTTTTCCCAGAAGATTTAAGTTTGGTAAACAATTTGGACTTAAAAAGAGTGAATGTAATTGATACTGCCCCGGAAGAAAATCCACGCTAAAGAATACAAACCAGACTGTGAAAAAGGATTTGTTGGATTATTTGAAAGTTTGGAATTTTAAAAATATGAACTATAAAAAAGTGAAAAAAACTTAGGCAAAATGAAAAAGTATCTTTGATGTTGATAGTATCAAGGGTGCTTTAACCCCCTGGCTAAAAATAGCCACTTATATTAGCTGTCACATTTTTTATAAGAAAAAAGGATAAAAATATTGAAATTTGCAAGATCTCTAGTTTTAATCAGTTTCGTAATTCCCGTATTATGGTATTTAATCTTTTTTTATACAATAGATCCAAATATCCCATCTGACAATGTTTATGGATCTGCGTATACATTCGCATTGGGCTTTTTTGTCTCATTCATAGTTATGGTGGGTTTTGATACAATTGGAAGTATCATAATGGGCTGGATATTAATCAAAAACGTTGAGCAACGGACAAAATTTAATATCGGTGTTTTAATTATTGGTGTTTTGAGTTGCTTTGCTTCGGTTTCAATTTTATCTCATATTTAACTGGTGGAAAGAAAATATCTGGGGATTGAAGAGAGCGAGGCTAATAAAAAATACCTGCTTTGACATAGGGTGTTACCCACTTGAGATAACTTTTTCCATCAAGAGATCGCACTGATGACTCTGATAAACCGGTATCGGCATCAGTTGACATGTAAGCACCGTCAAAGAACCATTTTGTATCTTTTTTTGATGGCAATACCTTCCCGATTGCTCGAAGATCAACCCCTTTTCTTTTTGCCGGGGTCATACCCATGGAGCATTATCAAATTTACATTGACATGGACTGATAAAATAAATTAATCTTATGGAGATAATACCTCCTGATCCAGTAAATGATTTAAGCGTTTATGGAATTTACCTACGAAATTGTTGTTACGAAAGTTGCGAAACTTTAGATGCATTGGGAATGCGTTCTCCGGCCGATAAGTTCTGGTTGTCGGAACCCGGAAGTTTATTTGGTGAAAGGAGGCGTCGAATCGGAATTGTCTAACTATAATTTGTGATTATTCAATAAATAAGGAGTTCTATGAAAGTTGACATTGGTCCTGTAACCCGGCTGGAGGGACATCTTAGCATTCATACGACGGTTGAAAACAATGTTATTACAAACGCGAAAAGTGTGGGCGAAATGTTTAGAGGCTTCGAGGTTTTGCTCCGGGGCAGGGACCCTTTGGATGCCCAGCAGATCACCCAGCGAATTTGTGGTGTATGTCCCTACGCCCACGGCATTGCATCTTCCTATGCCCAGGAGAATGCATACGGGCTGAAAGTTCCTCCCAATGGTCGTATTCTGCATAATCTGATCCAGGGGGCAAATCATCTTTATGATTATCTGCTGCACTTTTATCAACTTTGTGGTCTTGATTTTGTTGATGTGACTGCAATTCTTAAGTATAAAGGTTCGGATTCCGATTTAGTCACTCTTAAAGATTGGGTAAAAGCAGAGCTCGCCTCGAAATCGTCTTTTCCTGCAGCCCCATTTTTACCAAGGCTGTCGGGCCGGTATATTTCCGATGATGAGATAAATATTGGTGCCTTGAAACATTATATTGAGTCTTTGGAAATTCAAAAGAAAGCCAATAAGGCATCGGCCATCTTCGGGGGGAAGTTTCCCCATGCCACGGCGATTTTTCCCGGGGGGTGTACCCAGGAGCCAACCATGGATTACCTTGCTTCCTACAGGTCATTGATTTTGGAAGTTCGCGACTTTATTCACAAAAAGTATATTCCTGATATTTTGGCCGTGGCGGCAGCTTTTCCCAAATATTGGAGTATTGGTCAAAGCCGTGGCGGTTTTCTTTCCTTCGGGCTCATGCCCCTTGGGCCTGAACTTGACAGCAAACGATTGTTTGCATCTGGAGTGTTGTCAGGAAAAAGGATGGCTCAGGTTGATTTTGATGCCATCCGGGAAGATGTAAAATATTCCAGGTATTCATCGCCGTCGGGCCTGAAAGTAAAAGATGGGGAATTGATTCCTTCTGTCCACAAGTCCAACGCATATTCATGGGTAAAGGCACCAAGATATCAGGGAAAAGTGATGGAGGTTGGCCCCACAGCTAGAATACTTGTGGATTACCTTCAAAACAATAATGTTCAAGTTAGAAAATTGGTGGATAAATTTGCCGGGATGGCGGGCATCCAGGCCGATAATTTGAATTCAGTTCTGGGAAGACATTTGTGCCGGGCCATAACTGCCGTGGTGGTTGCTGATTTTTTGCTTGATGAAATTGAACGCATAGATATCGGGGGACTATATATGGCCCAATACGATCTTCCCAGATCAGGGGAAGGATTCGGAGCCACGGAAGCATCCCGTGGGGCATTACTTCATTATATCAGGGTTGAAAATTATAAAATAGAAAAATATGAATGCGTGGTTCCCACCACCTGGAACTGCTCCCCCATGGACGATAAGGACCAGTCGGGGGCACTTGAATCGGCATTGATAGGCACCAGGGTTGCAAACCCCGAAGAACAGATTGAATCCAACAGAATTGTACATTCTTTTGATCCGTGTCTGGGGTGTGCAGTTCATTAGCAAATAAAGCGCTTTATTTAGAATTGAAACTTTAATTTTTTTTGTTGGGAGTAAATTTATGATTGATAGACGTGAATTTTTGAAAATGGCTGCATGTTTAAGTGTTTCCTTTGGTATTTCAAATTTTCCCACTGTTATAAGTGCCGCCTTAAAAAAAATTGATTATAAAACGGTTCCCAGGCTGATTTATCTGCAGGGGCAATCATGTACCGGTTGTTCTATCTCATTGCTCCAGGCAGAGTCTCCCAATGCGGTTTCCATGATCACTCGGTATTCAAAATTATCTTTCCACGCAGATCTTTCCGCCACATCGGGAAAACAGGCCCTTAATCTCATTGAAGAATATATTGCAGGTCGGGCCGGGGAGTACTTTCTTGCCTTTGAGGGAGCCATACCATGGGGAATGCCCGAGGCCTGTGTCATCGGGAAAAGACCCCTGGACCATTATTTAACAGCTGCCGCCAAGACCATGAGCGGTGCCGTTGCCATCGGTACTTGTGCTACCTATGGCGGTATACCGGCCGCAGAAGGTAATTTGACCGATGCCGTCAGTTTAAAAGAATTTTATAAGCGAAAAAAGTTAAATCCCCTGCTGATTGATATCCCGGGATGTTCAGTTCATCCTGATTGGGTATGGAAAACCATCATCCACCTGGTTCAGGTTGGATTACCCGAACTGATCAATGGCCGGCCTAAATCATTTTTCCACCGCAAGGTCCATGAAATTTGTCCGAGATATCATGACTTTCAACAAGAAATATTTGCCCAGAGCCTGGGTCAAAAAGGATGCCTTTTTAAATTAGGCTGTCTTGGTCCGGATACCCATGCAGACTGTCCTACCAGATGGTGGAACGGCGGGCAAACATGGTGTATAGGTGCAAATGCTCCTTGTATCGGTTGTGCATCCCCCATGTTTGCATCAAAAAAGAATTTTCCATTTTATAGATCTTTTGAAAAGGCAGTTTTAAGAACTTCGGAGGGTAATAAATGAATCAAAAATTTTTTACTCGATTTTCGGTAACCTACAGAGTAATCTTTGTCGTTCTTTTTGTGCTGTTTCTTTCTCTGGTAGCAGCCGTTGTATTGTTGAACGGTTTTGTTGGAAGGCAAATGCGTTCTACCTATGCAGACTCGGTTCAAACCCTTTTTAATTCATTTGAAGACGGAGTTAAAGGCTCTCTTGAAAGAGGGCAGATGAAAAACTTTCAAAAATTATTACATCACCAAAAAGAGATCAGAGGTGTGATAGGGGTTAATCTCTATGATAAACAAGGTGAGGTTAACCTGTCTTCTAATGATGTTATCGGTGTGCCTGCCCTGTCCGAGCAACTACTTAATTTTATACGCCAGTCAAAGGAACCAATTATTTTTGAAACCGATTCAAGCCTGACAATATATGGACCTCAATGGGTGGTGCCAGATTGCATCCGCTGCCATCCCAAGTGGGAAAATGGAGATATTGGAGGGGTTTTGTCACTGGCATATAATCTGGATTCACTCAATAGTGTAATCACACGCCTGAAGTATTTTACATCCGGTGGTTCTTTTATTCTCTTAATTATCATTAGTTGCATCATATTATTGGTTATGCGAAAAATGGTAAGCAATCCTGTTAATCAAGTCATCAACAACTTAAGTTCCAGTGCAAAGAGTGTTGGAAGGGCGGCTTCTTTATCCGCATCAAGCAGTGAATCCCTGTCTGATAATGCAGCTCTTGCGGCATCTTCCTTGGAAAAAACATCGGCATCATTGGAAAAACTGGATGGTATGACCAATATGAATACAGCCAGTGCAGCCTCGGCCGATGATATCATGTGTGAAACCAATAAGGTGATGATCGCCTCAAATACAACCATGAATGGCCTTAAAAATGCAATGGAGAAAATTGAAGAGACCAATAAGGAAACAGCATCGACCCTTAAACTCATAGAAGCAATTGCCTTTCAAACAAATCTGTTGGCACTGAATGCGGCTGTAGAAGCCGCCAGGGCTGGTGAAGCAGGAGCTGGTTTTGCCGTTGTGGCCGATGAAGTCAGGAATTTAGCCCTGAGAGCTTCGGAAGCCGCTAATAATATAACCCTGTTGTTGGAAGGTTCAAATGCCAGGGTTTCCACGGGTGTTGAATTTGTGCAAAAAGCAAGTGAATCATTTACTATTTCGGAAGAAAAAACCGGTAAAGCAGTTACATTGATAAATCAAATTGCTTCGGCATCAAAGGATCAATCTGCTGATATTTCCAAATTATCAACGGCTGTCAGTGAACTTGGTCAGTTGACTCAAAATAATGTGGAAGATTCGAAAAAGGCATCTTCTGTTTCTAATGAAATGCAATTACAGTTTAATAAATTAAATAAAGATATTGATAGTTTAATAAATTTAATACGTGGGACACAAGGTTATTAGAATACCATGAAAACTATGACTTTTCCCCATATCTCGTTTTTATATAAAAGTATTTTCCTTATACTATTATTTTTTTTGTTTCAACAAGAATGGCTTTTTGCGATCCAGAAAAAGCCGGTGATTCGTGTGGGCATATTCCAGAATGCGCCGCTCAGTTACGTTGATGACCAGGGTGTTGCCCAGGGAATATACCCGGATATTATTCGAGAAATAGCTAAAGTTGAAAATTGGAATCTTAAATTTGTTCTGGACACCTGGTCAGGAAATCTTGAGCGTCTCAGGGACGGAGACATCGATTTGATGGTCAGTATTATCTATTCTAAAGAGCGGGATAAAATTTTTGATTTTTCAAAAGAACCGGTGGTAACAGCATGGGGACAGGTATATACAAGGCAGGATTCGGGCATCGTTAATATTCTTGATCTGGAAGGAAAAACGCTTGCCGTAATGGAAAAGGATATAAATGCCGAACGGTTCAAGTGGTTAACTCGTGAGTTTAATATAAAATCTGATTTTATCAACGCCAAAACTTACGATGGTGTCTGTCAGCTGATTTTAGCCGGCAAAGCCGATGCCGGTGTGATCAACAACATAAACGGGGAGTTTCTTAAAAGAAGATATAACATTTATCCCACTCCAATCATCTTTACTCCCGGTAATGCGGTTTTTGCGGCACCTGAAAACTATAACCGTCATTTGTTGGACAAAATTGATTTGCATTTGTCCAAATGGCGAAAAGATCATCATTCCATATATTATGATCTATTGAATAAGTGGCTTGGTGATATCAAGGTAAATTTTAAATTGCCCTATAAATTATTGGCAATAATTGTATCAACGGCAGCGGCAATTTTAATTTTTTTATTTATTTGGATGAGGGTGCTTCGGAACCAGGTCAAAATACGTACTGACGAACTTAGTGAAAATGAAAAGGCATTGCGGGAAAGTGAAAATAAATTTAGATTAATTTTTGAACATGCTCCACTTGGGATTCTCCATTTCGATAATAATGGGGTTATCACGGCTTGTAATGATAATTTTGTTGATATTATCGGTTCATCCAAAAAATTATTGCTGGGATTGAATATGCTTGATCTTCCTGAAATAAATATCGTTCATGCTTTGGAAAAAGCCCTTAAAGGCAGTACTGCCAAATTTGATGGTGAATACAAGTCCGTGACGGCAAATAAAGTTTCACAGGTAAGATTGGTATTTAATCCGGTTTTTTCCAGGACAGGGGTTGTTGAAGGAGGTATTGGTATAATTGAAGACATAACCGCCAGTATACAGACAAAAAACGAAAAAGAAAAACTTAGAATCCAACTCCAGCAGGCCCAGAAGATGGAAACTATTGGTACACTTGCAGGAGGTATAGCCCATGATTTTAACAATATCCTCTTTCCTGTCATGGGTCATACGGAGATGCTGATGCAAGATATTGCTGAAGACAGTCCATTCCAGGATAGCCTGAAGAAAATTTATTCTGGCACCCTGAGAGCTAAAGATCTGATACAACAGATTCTTACATTTTCACGTCAAGAAAATAGAGAATTTATACTGATGAAGATACAACCTATTATCAAGGAGGCATTAAAACTTATCCGATCTTCAATTTCGGCTACAATTGAAATTAAACACGATATCCAGAAAGACTGCGGGAAAATCAAGGCCGATCCCACACAGATTCATCAGGTTGTAATGAATCTTATAACCAATGCTTACCATGCCATGGAGGATGCGGGCGGCCAATTGAAAGTAAGTCTCAAAGAAGTACAATTGGGTGAGTCCGATATAATAACCATTGATATGATGCCCGGAGCTTATGCTTGTTTAATGATAGCTGATACAGGCAAGGGGATTGATAAAAATTTAACGCAAAAAATCTTTGACCCTTTTTTTACCACCAAGGGCAAAGGCCAGGGTACTGGAATGGGATTGTCGGTTGTTCACGGTATTGTTGAAAGTGTAGGGGGAACTATCCAGGTTTATAGTGAACTAGGTTTTGGAACGCAATTTTACATTTATTTCCCCATAGTAAAAAGTTTTTCTGAAAAAAAGAATATCCAGATTGAAGAACCTATCCAATACGGCACTGAGAAAATTTTGCTTATAGATGATGAAAAAGCGATTCTTACAATGGAAAAAAAGATGCTCAAGCGCCTGGGATATCAGGTTACTTCATATGCCAGCAGCCTTGAAGCTCTTGAAGCTTTCCGTGCAGCACCTGATAAATTTGATCTTATTATCACCGATATGGGAATGCCGAATATACCTGGAGATAAGCTGTCAGCTCAATTATTTAAAATACGTTCTGATATCCCAATACTGCTTTGCACGGGATTTAGTAAAAAAATATCCGAAGAAAAAGCTATGTCCCTGGGTATTAAGGGGTTTATATTAAAACCGGTTGTCCTGAAAGATCTTTCCCAAAAGATACGTGAAGTGCTTGGATAAAAATTTTCAAAGCCGGAGTACAAAACCCTGGGGGCCAGGGTTTTGTACATTAGATTAAACAATATTTGAAAAGAGGGATCGGTTAAATCGATCTTTTATTAAAAATCAATAGTGTCAGGGATATGAGGAGAATAATAAAAGCCAGGACATTTATTAATGGATGCACCGGTCCAAGACCAATAAAAGTATCCTGGGAAATTAATGAGTCGGCCCAGGCCTGTACCATAAAAAGTTTTGGGTAAAAAATACGCCATAGTGCGGGGGCAGACTTTGGGATTGAAGGCGCCATGGTTGAAAACATTTCACTGTTTAATAACCGGTATCCACCATCGGAAGCAAATCCTGTACACACAAGTCCAATTGCAAACAAGGCACTGATGAAATCCGGCATAAACAAGGAAAATAAACACACTGCCGCTATGACAAAAAGAAGATTTGCCGAACAAACAAGAGAAGCTTGAATATATCCCAAGTTTACCTCTCCTGTATGGGACCACACAATTGAAAACATCGTCAAATGTAAAACCAGCATAAAGGCTGAAGAGAGCAACCATGTCCCGATTATTCTGCCAAGCACATATTCCCACCGTTTAACCGGCCTTGAAAGAAACATCTGCATAGAACCATCGTTTTGATCCCTGGTGAAAATTCGCATCGACATCAAGGATGCCATGAGGAGCATTCCCATGACTATTATCTGGAAAATGATCCGGGAAACACTTTGAAGCCCCTGAATCTGCTGCCCATTGACTACATAATCTGCGGAATAACACCCCCGCATTAGAAAAAGAAATCCTATTCCCATGGCCATAAGAATATAAAAACTCTTGGCTCTCATTTGGTCTATAATGGTATAACGTGCAATTTTAATAAACATTTTCATTTTATCTTTATTTATTATTCCGGGTTATATATTTAACAAAAATATCTTCAAGACTTTCCCCATGGGCCATTATGGAATTAATTGAATCTTTTACGAGTATTTTGCCTTTGTGTATAATCGCTGCTGTATCACAAGTTTTTTCCACCTCTGATAGTAAGTGCGAGTTTAAAACAATTGTTATTTCATGACTTTTGAGGGTATCAATAATATTTCTAATATCTCTGATACCCATGGGATCCAGGCCTGAAACCGGTTCATCGAGTATTAACAGTTCAGGTGTTCCTATCAGAGCGCCGGCAACCCCGATTCGTTGTTTCATTCCCTTGGAATAGCCTGCGCTTTTTTCCTTTTCTCTTCCTGACATCGATACAATCTCTAGAACCCTTTCAACTTCAAGTTGTGCTTTTTTCCCGGATAATCCGCTTAGAGATGCATGGCGATGCAGATATTGAAAACCTGAAAGGTATGGAGGTATCCTATGCTGTTCTGCTATATACCCAATATTGTTCCTTGTTTTTGTTTCAAAAGAGGGGATCCCTTTGATTGTGATTCTACCTGAAGTTGGTGAAATAAATCCCAACAGCATTTTGATAATGGTTGTTTTGCCGGCTCCATTTGGTCCAAGCAAGGCAAAAGATTCACCTTTTTTAATTTGGTATGAAACGTTATCAACAGCCTTCAGATTACCAAATTTTTTTGTAACACCATCTAATTCAATCATCACATCTTCCATTTTTTAACTTTAATCTTGTTGTTGGTCCGATCAAAAATCAATGATTCTCCGTCGTTTTTTTCTCATTCTCATATTCAAGACTTCCACCATGATGGAAAAGGCCATGGAAAAATAAATATATCCTTTGGGTATATGAAAATCAAAACCTTCTGCAATAAGTGCAACCCCCACCATGATTAAAAAACTTAAGGCCAAAATTTTAATGGTAGGGTTTTTTTCAACAAAATTACCAATGGCTTTGGCAGAAAGCATCATGATGCCGACAGCTATAACAACAGCTATAATCATAACCTCAATATCCGAGGCCATCCCAACAGCGGTGATAACTGAATCCAGGGAAAAAACGATATCGATTAATGCTATTTGAACCAATATGGTACCAAAGGCCTTTGATCCTTTGGAATATGTTGTTTCGTGTTCTCCTTCACAACTTGTGTGTATCTCATGGGTACTTTTCCAGAGAAGAAAAAGTCCGCCGGAAATCATAATCAAATCCCGGCCCGATATATCAAGATTAAAGATCGTGAAAAGATTAGTTGTCAGTCCCATCACCCAGGCAAGAGACAACAACAGGGCGATTCTGGTGATCATGGCAAGTGCAAGCCCGATGACTCTGGCTTTGTTGCGTTTTGCTTTTTCAACTCTTTCCACAAGAATTGAAATAAAGATGATATTGTCTATTCCAAGAACAATTTCAAGCGCAGTAAGAGTACCCAGTGCTATCCATGCATTGGGATCACTCATCCATTCCATATTTAAATCTCCTTTTAATGCAAATCTATAAATTTACTAACCTGTTCTTATACTATTAAATCTTGTTCAGGTCACCTGTTTAATCAAATTTTGCACATTAATTTTCACCTTTAAATATGGGGGGGCGTTTTTCAATGAATGCCGTAAATCCCTCCCGGGCATCGGCGGATTGGGCTGTTATTTTGCTTTGTTGCTCTTCAACTTCCCACCCTTTTTTAAGACCATCATAGTCTCCTGCCTCCATGGCACACAGGACTGCCTTAACCGCCAGGGGTGGCCGCAGGGCTAAATTGCGTGCAAAGACCATGGCCTCGTCCATGAGTGTTTCAGGAGGGAATATCCGGTTAACCAGGCCTATTTTAAGAGCCTTTTTGGCATCGATGCGTTTGCCAAAAAGAATCATATCCAATGCCATTGGTTTGCCCACCAGTCGGGCAAGATTCTGGGTGCCACCCCAACCTGGGATAATACCCAGATTAAGTTCTGTGAGTCCGATTTTATTTTTGGGGTGATCCGACATAATTCTAAAATGACAACACATGGCCAATTCCAGTCCACCTCCCATGGCAAATCCGTTTATGACGGCGATCACAGGTTTGGTAAATCGATCAATTTTTTGCCAGAGTATACGCCCCTTGGAGCTGATCGATTCGGCATTGGTCGCATCATTGATATCAAAGCCTGCTGAAAAGCATTTTCCACCCGCCCCGGTTAAAAGGATGACCCGGATTTTTTTGTTTTTTTCAAGAAGATCCATGGCTTTTTCAAACTGGATCATGGTGGTCAGGTTCCAGGCATTGGCCGGGGGATGATCTATGGTTACAACGGCGATATGCTCTTTTGTTTTCACAAGGATATTTTTGGGTGATTCAAGGATATATTCCCCTCTTTTAATCATGGGAGACGGTTTAAATATCTCTTTGTTAAATTGAGTTGCCAGTCGTTCAAGGCGGGCAACAAGGTCTTTTGGGGGGATTTGTTGTACTCTTATCACAGGTCCCTGGGGCGTACCCATGCCATTTTGGATGGCAGGATCAATATCTTTAATGGTACATGCGCCGGCCTCAATTATCTTGGTGGCTTCATTTACATGTACAGCAACTAAATCAAGAGGGTCAAAGGTATTATCTGCTTTTTCAAGATCAATTTCAGGCCGGCCTTTGGACCAGTCAAAAATACCTTTGCCGGTTTTTTTGCCCAGATGTCCCGCTTTTATTTTCTTGGTAAGAAATGAACCTAATTTAAAGTCGGGATGAACGGATTTTGCGAGGTATTTATGGGTATGGCAATTAACATCAAGGCCGGTATAATCCATGGTTTCAAAGGGGCCCATGGGAAAGCCTGTTTTTCGAAAAACAGCATCTGTGGACCCGGGTGCAATGATTTTTTTATCTAAAAGACTATTTAACAGCACTTTGCCTGCGGCCTGTATCCGGTTGACAATAAATCCGGGAATATCTTTTTGAACCCTGACGGGGATTTTCTTAGTTTTGAGAGCAAAATCATATCCGATTTGAAGGGTTTCATCGGATGTTTTTTCGCCACGAATTACTTCAACCAATTTCATAATTACGGCTGGATTAAAATAATGTAGCCCAAAAACTTTTTCCGGCCGCCGGGTTGCCATGGCTATTCTGCTGATACTCATGGTAGATGTATTGGATGCAAAAAGAGTGTGTTCAGGGGCCGCGTCATCCATTATTTTAAAGGTTTCTTCTTTGAGTTCCATGATTTCAGGAATGGCTTCGATGACAAGATCTGCGCAAGAGACCGCTTTGGCCAGGTTAATACATGGGACCAGTAGATCCGAGTTTATTTTTTTAATACCTGCCTTTGTAATCTTTTTTTTTGACTCAAGTTTTTCGAGGCTTTTGTTTATTCTGGCGACCCCTTTATCTATCATCTTTTGGGATATATCCCTGAGATAAACCTTGTATCCGGCCATTAAAGCTAATTGGGCAATTCCGTGCCCCATGTCCCCGGCACCTATAACGGCAATTGTTTTAATATTATTAATGTCCATGGCAATTTCCTTTGTTGGTCTTTGATTATTGAATCAATATTTATTGTGGTTCCAAGGATGGTTGTTTAATTATTCCTTTTTAAAGGGTTTATTCAGTTTTGTCACTGGATAGTTTTAATTGATCCCTGTGTCAAAGCATAATCTTGTATAAAAACATGATAAGGATGTGGTAATATGATCTTATATTTATGGATTTGAATAAGGAGTATAATGGGACCGGACAAAAAAAAAATTGAGGCCCTGGAAAAAAAAATGGCAGATTTGGGGATTCAAAGGGAAGATATCAAGGAAAAATTTATTAAAGCCCCGGGTCGGGGTGGGCAAAAAGTAAATAAAACTTGCTCTGCTGTTTTTGTGAGCCATGGGAAAACAGGGCTTGGTGTAAAGTTCGGTAAACACAGGTCCCAACATTTAAACCGCTTTCTTGCATTAAGACTTCTTGTTGAAAAAATTGAAGCCGGAATGATGGGGCAAAATGACCAGAAAACAGAACAATCAGCGAAAATAAAAAAACAAAAACAAAGACGGAAAAAAAGAACCCGGGTAAAATTGAATCCTAAAACCCAATCCTAAAACCCAATCCTAAAACCCAGTTCTAAAAATTGATGATGCCTGTATCTACGATCATAAATTTTTTTTGTGTAAGAGCTTTAAAAGGCTCCCAATTGGCAGGGTTTGATCCTGATGCCTTGTTTTTCACAGGCAGAGCCCAGATCCAGTCTTTTAATTTTTAAGATATTTGCAATCTGCCAACATTGAGTACAAGAAATTTGGTCATGGGTATTTGTCCCATTGAATTTTGTCTTATTCAAGGCATCAATGAGATCTTTTGATATCTCAATATCTGGATTTAATTTCTTTTTTTGGGGAGAATATCCGAAAAGACCTAACTGGCATTGATCGATTTTGTATTCCATAAGATCAATCTGAACCCCAACCTCCGATGGTAAAAGATCAAGATCTTTAGCAATTTTATGTGCAGCGGCACAGGTTAAATGGTTGTTGTCTGCCAATAAATTGATTTTATCGGCAATGGTATCATCGATAATTTTTCCCTGGTGTTTATCTGCGTAATGTCTCTTATTGTGGTTGCCCATGGCTCCTCTTCTTGTTTGACTCCGATTAATGGTTAGGGTATGAGTCTTTTTATAACCTAAATAAATGTCGAGATAAAGGATATAGTTTTTTATGATAGATGAAATTGCTTCCAATAGTTTTCAAATGATTTACATTGCATCTTGTGGGGAAGGCATTAATGCCTTCAATCTGGTTGAATCAACCCTAGTCCAGTTTCCAAATAGTCAGATTTCCGTTGTCAAGGTGCCCCATATCCGTTCTGAAAATCAGGTGGATGAACTCATTGATAAGGTTAAGGATATTGAAAGTCTCATAGTTCATACCATGGTGAATGCAGGTCTTCGAAAATACCTGACCCGGAAGGGAATTAAAAATCAAATTGTTACCATCGATCTGATGGGACCCATTCTGTCTAAGATTCAGGCTTTTTTGAGCAAGGCTCCCCTGGAAATACCAGGACTTTATAGGGAAAGTCATAAGATAAATCTTAAACAGGTGTCAGCCATCGATTTTGCTCTTGCCCATGATGATGGCTTGAATCCTGATACATTGATGAACGCAGAAATCATCCTGGTGGGATTGTCCCGGGCCGGGAAAACACCTTTGTCCATGTACATGGCCGTCATGGGATGGAAGGTAGCCAATATACCCTATGTTCCAAAGGTTCCCATGCCTGAAATTATTGACAAGATAGACAGAAGACGGATTATTGCTCTGAATATTAATGTGGAGCAGCTTCGTGCCCACCGGAAGATGAGACAGGAAAGTCTGGGAACCTCTGATATTTATTCCTATGTCTCAAAACAAGAGATTGAAGGTGAAATACAGACTGCCCAAAAATATTATATTACAAGGGGATTTTCCATGATTAACGTGAGTAATAAGCCCATCGAAACCAGTGCCGAGGAAATTATTGAAATGATTACCAGACGATTCATGGCAAATGCTCATCTGAACAATTAACTTTCTTTATATGAAAGAATCAGTCAAACTCCTGAAGTTCTTTCATGTTTTGTTGTGGGCAAATCCGGGATAAAATATCCTGGGCGGCCCATGGCCGTTATTTGATATAGAGGCTGGGTACCGCGGGGGCTGATTTAAATTTATGGTTCAGGTTCATAAGGCTTTCGGCATTGCCAATGGCAAAATATCCTCCGGTAACAACACTGTCGTAGAGCTTGTTGGTTACTTTTTCACTTGTTGGCGGGTCAAAATAGATCATGACATTCCGGCATAAAACGGCATCATATTGTTCTTTAATGGGGGTATCTGTAATCAGGTTGAATTCTTGGAAATATACATGTTGCATCACTTCTTTTTTAACTTTTACAAATCCTGTAAATTTTCCGTTGCCCCGCTGAAAGAAACGATGTAATAAGGGCAGGGGCACATTTCTTAATTTATCGTTCCTGTAGATTCCCCGGGTTGCCGTGGCCAGGACTGAATGGGAAAGATCGGTTGCCTGTATGGAAAAAGAAAGCCCCAGTGTTTTGAGTTGAACGGCAACGGTATATGGTTCATCCCCCGTTGAGCAGGCGGCGCACCATATTTTAAATTCCTTGGATTGTTTTTGGGGATGATTATTGAATTGATCAATTATATATTTGATACTCTTATTTTCTCTGAAAAAAAATGAATGGTTGGTAGTCACTGTGTCAATAAACTCTATCACTTCCTGTTCGTTTTTATATAAAAAACTCAAATATTGATCAAATGATTTTTTAGTTATTCGCATTCGCTTGGCAATTTTTGATTTTAATAGTTCAAGTTTGCCTTCATGGAGATTGATACCAGACGCTTTGTAAATCATGGTTTTAAGATCATTGAATTGTTTTTTGGAAAGAACTATGGAATTCATAGGAAAATAATAATATATTATTAGAATGAATGTAAACAAAAAAGATAAGGAGAATATCATTAAACCCACAGAAAAATCCTTTGAGAGACGAAAGTCTGACAGGCGAAAGGTTGATAGACGAAAGAACAAAGATTTGTGGGCACGTCTTTTCATTGTGATCAATTTTTTTGCATGGGGGGTGCTTTTTATTTCTATGTTGGTGTTTAATAAAGCCCAACCGGAATTTGAAACCTTTTTTGATAAATTTTATGGATTGCATCTGAGAACTACCTGGGATATGAGAGTTGTACACTATCTTGCATATACAATCATTTTTGGATTGATTGTCAGTGTGTTTGGGCTTGGGTTGAGTCGTTTTCGGGGCAGGAGAAGAACAGATCATAAAAAACCTTTGATAGTTCTTGGTTTATTGTATCTTCTTCTTTATTTTGTTTATATTATTTTCTTGTAGATGGTATAAAGAATTTATAAAGGATTGCCGATACTTTCTTCATAATATTATTTTTATGAAAAGGGACGGTCCATGAAAAAAGTAGTTTTGTTCATTTTAATAATTATTTTAGTCTCTTCTCCCTGTGGGGCAAGAGATTTTATGGTTGAATTTGTTGAAGAAAATTATAAAGAGGCTGTAAAGGCGTATTCAAATGTTCCTCTTATTTACCATTCCATCCAGGTCAATTCCCAGGCCGGTTCTAAGTTGCTGATTTTGGTAGGTGATAATTTGGAATATCGTAAATGGCTCAGGTATTATATTGCGGTCAGTAAAAAATTAATTACCACTGTGCCGGATAATGAAAATGATAAGTTTATCTCTTCCAAAGCCTATGAGATTGATGTCATCAATGTTCATCCTGTAAATGGTAATAAATGGCTGTCTGATATTCCGATATCCGGTGATGTTGGAGTTCTGGAAGGAAATGAGCATGTTCTGATCATCGATACTAATGGGAAAAGAAATCAATTGATTGCATCGGTGGTCAATAATATGGGATTTACAGCAATGGTCTTTGAAAACGGTGGTCAGGCACTCAATATCTTCAGGTTACAGCCTGAAAAGTTTAAACTGGTTATAGTCAATCACCAAATTCCAGGAATGAAAACAGAAGTCTTTGTGGATGGTATCATAAAACTTGATCATAAAATACCTATCCTTGTTGAAACCGGATACAAAAATCAAAAGATCAGAAATAAATTTATAGCTAAATTTTCAGAGACCGATTCTGTGGTATTAAAATCTGTTGTATTGGAAGATCTTCAAAATACAATTAAAAAATTGGTTAAAGAAAAGGCCTGAATTTATGAAATACTTCTATTCCATGCTGGTTGGGTTATTGCTGATGTTACCATCTTTTCTTTTTGCCCAGGGAGATGAATTTACTAAATATGAAATGAGTTTTAAAAATTTTCTTACTTGTGAACTGACCCGGACCGGTGCAATAAATCATTTTGAGGGGAAAGCTTTTAAAATCACTATGATCGATCTATTTTCCATTCAAAGGGAATCGGGTATGGTCATTCTCACCGGGGCTGTCAGGTGTGCAGTTGAGGGCCGCTATTTTGTTCTTTATGCAGCTTTGGGGGTTGAAGCCATTCTGGATAAAGAAAAAGTGTCCTATTATACGATCCGGAAAAAGGATTTTTCCATCCTTGTCACCGGATTGATCCGGTTTCCTTATAAGGAACGATGTCCCTGGTCCCGCTACTGGGTGGATACTGACTAGAATGTTAGACAAAAACCCCATGCCTTGTTTTTCGATAGGGCATGGGGTTTTTATATTTAAGAGTTATAATTGCCTTTAGTTTAAAATGGCTGCCTGGGCTGCTGCCAGCCGGGCGATGGGGATCCTGTAAGGTGAGCACGATACATAGGTCAGGCCGGCCCTATGGCAAAATTCCACCGAAGCCGGATCTCCTCCATGTTCTCCGCAAATTCCAAGTTTTATATCCGGCCGGGTTTTCCGGCCTCGTTCAATGGAAATTTCGATTAAACTGCCTACGGCTTCCTGATCGAGAGTTTCAAAAGGATCGGAGTTTAATATGGCATTATCTATATAGTCATTCATAAATGAACCTATATCATCCCGTGAAAAACCAAAGGTCATCTGGGTCAGATCATTGGTGCCAAAGGAGAAAAATTGGGCATATTTTGCCATTTTATCGGCAACCAACGCCGCTCTTGGAATCTCGATCATGGTACCAAACAGATAGGGAATGGTTTGGATTTCATATTTTGCAATGGTTTTATCATAGCAGCTAGTGACAATATTATTGGTAAATTCCAATTCCTTTTCATTACATGTAACTGGTACCATGATTTCAGGTATTGGATGCTTGCCTGCTTGAATCAACTCAGCGCAGGCTTGAAATATGGCTGTTACCTGCATATGGATAATTTCAGGAAAGGTAATGCCTATACGAACCCCCCGGTGGCCGATCATGGGGTTGGATTCTTTGAGCAGTGCGCTTCTTTTCAATACCTCTTCCAGATCTACACCCAGGGCATTGGCAATCTCTTTTTGGCTTTCTTCTGATTGGGGTATAAACTCATGTAAGGGTGGGTCCAAAAGTCTTAGGGTAACCGGCAGATTATCCATGACAGATAAGGTTTTTGAAATTTCTTGTTTTATGAAGGGAAATAACTCATCTATAGCTGCTTGTCGCTCTTCTTTTGACTTACTCAGGATCATTTTTTGTAATAAAAAAAGTGGTTTGCTCGAATCGGATCCATAGAACATGTGCTCGGTTCTGAATAGTCCTATTCCCTGTGCTCCAAACGCCAATGCAATTTTCGCATCTTCCGGGGTATCCACATTGGTCCTTACTTCCATGGTTCTGTAGGAATCGGCAATGGACATAAATTTTTGGAATCTGGGATTTTCCGAAGCATTCTTCATTTTTACCTGGCCTTGGTAAACCACTCCCTTGGTGCCGTTTAAGGTGATAAAATCCCCTTCATGGAAAACTTTATTTCCCACCCAAAGCTCTTTTTTTGTCGTATTAATTTTCATGGCGGCAGCACCGACAATGCAGCATTTTCCCCACCCTCTAGCTACGAGGGCGGCGTGGCTTGTCATGCCGCCTCTGGCTGTTAGAATAGCACAAGCTGCTCGCATGCCTTCGATATCTTCAGGATTGGTTTCTTCCCGAACCAGGATAACTTTTTTATCTGTTTTTGCCCACAATACAGCATCTTCAGAGGTAAAGACAATCTGGCCCCAGGCACCTCCCGGTCCTGCCGGCAGTCCCTGGGCTATTTGTATAGCTGCCTCTTCTGCTGCCGGATCCACAATGGGATGAAGCATGTCATCCAGTATTTTTGGATCCATGCGGCAGACCATGGTTTTTTCATCAATCATGCCTTGTTCATGCATATCCATGGCCATGTTAAGAGCGGCTTGGGCTGTTCTTTTCCCCACCCGGCATTGGAGCATGTATAAATGACCTTCCTGGATAGTAAACTCAATGTCTTGCATGTCTTTGTAGTGAGATTCCAGGGTGTTTCGGATATCAAAGAGTTGTGCATAAAGGCTTGGCATGACATCTTCCAGGGAAGCAAGATCTTGGTTGTGATGATTTTTTGTGTCATTGTTCAGGGGATTGGGGGTTCTGATACCGGCGACCACATCCTCTCCCTGGGCATTGATCAGCCATTCACCGTAAAATTTATCAACGCCTGTGGCAGGATCCCTTGAAAAAGCAACTCCTGTGGCAGAGGTTTCTCCCATATTACCAAAAACCATGCTCTGGACATTAACGGCGGTTCCCCAATTGTCAGATATATGTTCGATTCGTCTGTAAGAGACCGCCCGTTTCCCATTCCAGCTTTTAAAAACGGCTCCAATGGCGCCCATGAGCTGTTCTTTGGGGTCATCTGGAAATTGGATATTCAGAGATTCGTGGATCTTTTTTTTGAACCTTTCGCACAAAGCCTTCATATCTTCGGTGGATATATCGGTATCGTTTTCATATCCTTTGTCATTTTTCAGGTTGTTCATCATCATTTCAAGGTTGAGTCTGATGCCCATACCGTCTTCGGGTTTGATCTGTTCAGCTTTTTCCATAACCACATCGGAATACATCATGATCAGTCTTCTATAGGCGTCGTAGACAAACCATTCATTGCCGGTTTTGGCAATAAGACCAGCAATTGTCTTGGAACAGAGCCCGACATTTAAAATGGTCTCCATCATTCCCGGCATGGAGCTTCTGGCACCGGAGCGACAGGAAATCAACAGGGGGTTATTTGCATCCCCAAATTTCATTTTCATCTGCTTTTCAATATTTGCCATGGCTAGAATCACTTCGGATTCGAGGGTGTCTGGAAACTGTCCATCAAGGTCAAAATAATGGTTGCAGCACTCGGTGGATATGGTAAAGCCGGGGGGAACTGGAAGCCCAAGTTTTGCCATTTCAGCCAGATTGGCCCCTTTCCCGCCAAGAAGGTTTGTCAGTGTCGCATCTCCATCGGTTTTTTCTGGTCCGAATTCATAAATATATCTGGTCATATTTCCCTCTAATTTTATTTTTACATAAGAAAAAAATCACAAAGCTACTATTAAAAACTTAAAAATTCAAGTCAAGAAAAATCTTATGTTTAAAAATTGTCCGGGCAGTGATATGGTAGTTATTTAAGGTAAATTTAAGTAATTTCTTTTGACATTTTTTGCGGATGATTGAATGCTGAATATTGAGTCCATTTCAAAGGGTTTTGGAGGCCAGATCCTTTTAGATAATACCGGCCTGCAGATTAACCCCGGGGAACGGGTGGGGCTTGTGGGTAGAAACGGTCATGGAAAAACCACCCTGTTGAACATGATCGCTAAAACCGATTATCCCGATGACGGGAAAATTGCCTATCCGGCAGGTTACAAGATAGGGGTATTGTCCCAGAAAATATCTTTTGAAAAAAACAATGTTTTGGAAGAGGCTATGCTGGGTCTTCTGGACCATGAAAAAGATCATTCCTGGAAGGCAGAAAAAATTCTGGCAGGTCTGGGGTTTTCCCAATCGGATATGAAAAAGGACCCGGAACTTTTTTCGGGTGGCTATCAGGTTCGTCTCAATCTGGCAAAAGTATTAGTTTCCCAGCCGGATCTTCTGATTTTGGATGAGCCTACCAACTATCTGGATATCACCTCCATCCGGTGGATTTCCAAGTTTTTGATTTCCTGGCCCCGGGAAGTACTCCTGGTTACCCATGACAGGGGGTTTATGGACAATGTGGTCACCCACATTGCGGGTATTCACCGTCAGAAGATCAGAAAGATCAAGGGCAATACCGGTAAATATTATTTTCAGGTGGCCCAGGATGAAGAAATTTATGAAAAAACCCGACTCAATGAAGAGAAAAAAAATAAAGAAATTGAACTCTTTGTTACTCGGTTCAGGGCTAAGGCAAGGCTTGCCAACATGGTTCAATCCAGACTCAAGACCCTGGAAAAAAACCAGGCAAAGGAGAAACTGGATCAGTTAAAAAATCTGGCGTTTTCCTTCAATTATTTACCCTTTGCCGGGAAACAGGTTCTGACGGCGGACAAACTTTTTTTTTCATGGGATAAGAAAAAAACTTTGATAGAAAATTTTTCTCTGACCATCTATCCCAATGACCGAATTGCTATTATCGGTAAAAATGGCAAGGGGAAAACCACCTTGCTGAAGATGCTGTCCCAAAATCTTGATCCCGATAGGGGTGAGGTCATGGTGAATCCCGGTATTTCTAAGGGGTACTTTGAACAGACCAATGTCAAATCACTAAATGATAATTTTACCATCGAAGAAGAACTCATCCATTCTCAACCGGATTTTGACCGCCAGGCTGCCAGAAATATCTGTGGGGCCATGATGTTTGAAAAAGATGCAGCTCTCAAAAAAATATCTGTCCTGTCAGGTGGGGAAAAATCACGGGTCATGTTGGGAAAATTGCTTATCAGTCCTTTAAACCTGGTGCTTTTAGATGAGCCCACCAACCATCTTGATATTGAAGCCTGTGATGCTTTTGTAGGGGCTTTAAACTATTTTGAGGGGGCGGTTATTCTGGTAACACATAATGAAATGTTTCTCCATGATCTGGCCACCCGTCTGGTGGTGTTTAAAAAGGAAGGAATTTCGATTTTTGAAGGCAATTATCGGGAATTCCTGGAAAAAGAAGGGTGGGAAGAAGAGCAGGAATCCATCGAGGTTAAAAAAACTGTATCCGCCACCCTGTCTAAAAAGCAATTGCGTCAGAAAAAATCTGAAATAATTGCCAGCCGCTCAAAGGTAATTAATCCTATTCAAAAGGTGATCAGCCGAATTGAAGATACCATAGAAGAAAAAGAAAGCCACACCCAAAAGGTGAATGACCAACTTCTTATTGCATCCCAGAAGCAGGATGGCCTTAGTATTCAAACTCTGGCAAAGGAATTGGCAGACCTTGAAAAGGATGTGGAATCTTTATTTGAAGAACTTGAAAAACAAATGGATGAAATGGAATTGAAAAAAAAGAGCTTTGAAAAAGAGCTTAATGCATTGGAAAGGTGTTAATTAAGATGGACAAAAAGGTTTTTACATTTTATTATGGAATCGTTCTGATTGCCGTTGGGTTGGGGGTTTTTTATCGGATACCCCAGATAATGCCCAGGGTTGCCGCCCTAGACTTTTTTAGTGGAAAATTGATATTTGTAAAATTTTGTTTTTATGTGCTTGGTATACTTTTAATTCTGGCAGGCGGTATAAGGGTTTTTAAAAATCACAAAAAGTAACATAATTTTATTAAAATAAACCATTGAAACAGACCATTGGAAAAAGTGAATGGCAAAATCAGTTTCAAGTCTTAAATCCACTATTAAAGACCAGTCTGGTGCTGGCAAAACCAAAATAGGTGAAATCCTTTCCAAAGAAGGACAGATCACCAGTATTCAGCTCAGTGAGGCCTTGGAGGTTCATAAAAAAACCGATGAGCGGTTGAGCAGCATTCTTTTGAACAAAGGCTATATTGATCCGGATACTATTATCAATGTTTTGGGTCGACTTTATAATTATACTATAATTCGTTTTGGTGATATCAAACCGGATCCAAAAGTTTTAAAACTCCTTCCCTTTGAAAGTGTCAAGAAGCATCTGGTGTTTCCTCTAAAACTTGTGGGGGATGATCTGTCTGTTGCCATGGCGGAACCGACAGATACTACTGTTGTTGAGGACCTTGCCAAAAAAACTAAAAAAAATATCAAGGCTTTTGTATCCACTGAAAATGATATTATCCAGGCCTACCGTGATTATTATAAGATCAGTGATGAAGAATATAAGGGATTTCTCCATTTTGAAGAGGATTTAGAGGATGATGATCCTGTAACTTCTGTAGAAGACTTTGGCTCCCTTGTTTCCGAGGCAGCTGGAGAAGTGGAAGTAGGTTTTGCCGAGATGGAGGAGGATCAGGATCAGTTCATGGCCTCAGATGCTCCCATCATCAAGCTTGTGAACGGGATACTGACCAAGGCCATTACAGATGGGGTTTCAGATATTCATATCGAACCCTTTGAAAAATCTTTCCAGGTCAGATACCGACTTGATGGCGGCATGTATAAGGCGATGAATTTGCCTGTAAGTATAAAAAATGCTGTTATTTCACGGATTAAAATTTTAGCGGAACTGGATATTGCGGAAAGAAGAGTTCCCCAGGACGGCAGGATAAAGCTGAGGCTTGGGAAAAAAAAATCCATCGATTTCAGGGTATCCAGTCTGCCCACCCTGTTCGGAGAAAGCATTGTCATGCGGATATTGGATCAGAGTGCCTTGAGTATTAATCTGACAAAACTTGGATTTGAAGCCTCCACTTATGAAACTCTAAAGCGGTGTATTTCAATGCCCTACGGCCTTTTGCTGGTTACAGGTCCCACGGGCAGCGGAAAAACCACCACCTTGTATTCGGTTCTAAATCGGCTTAATAATGATGATATCAAAATTCTCACTGCAGAAGATCCTGTGGAATTTAATTTCAAGGGTATAAATCAGGTTCCGGTAAAAGAGTCGGTGGGCATGACATATGCTGCTGCTTTAAAAGCATTTCTTCGCCAGGACCCAGATATTATCATGGTGGGTGAAATCCGGGATATGGATACGGCCGAAATTGCTATCAAGGCAGCCATGACAGGTCATTTGGTCTTTGCCACTCTTCATACCAATGACTGTCCCTCCACCATTGGCAGGTTGGTGGATATTGGTATTCAACCCTTTATGCTCGCTTCTTCGGTTACCATGGTTTTATCCCAGCGTCTGGCAAGAAGGTTATGTCCCCAGTGCAAACAGATTGTTACAGGTCATGCCCCTAAGGATCTTGAACTATATGGATTTTCAAAGGAGGAGATTCCGGATCTGAAAATTTATGGGCCTATTGGGTGCAACAATTGCAATGGAACAGGATATAAGGGCAGGGTGGGACTTTATGAGCTTATGGAAGTGACCGATGAAGTGGGTAAGGCTATCAGTGCCGAGGTGTCGGAAGATCAGCTTAGAAAAGTAGCAATACAGGAAGCCATGATCACTCTAAGGGATGCAGGGCTTGTAAAGATCAGGTCCGGAGAAACTTCCTTGGAAGAAGTCTTGAAAAAAACCACCATTACCAAGGAAGCCTTACCGGCTTATCTCATAAATCCGGATATTGAACAATACGAGGATAAGGATGTGATCATCCGGGAGGGAAATTCCGATATCGATTTTTTCAAATTGGAACAGGGCGCCCTCCATGTGGTTAAAGGCGGCAAGAAAATTGCTGAAATCACTGAACCTGGAGATTATTTTGGGGAAATGGCAGCTATCACCAAAGATGTCAGATCGGCCTCAATTATTTCAAAGGGAAGATCCAAGGTAAAGCGGTTTCCCGGGGATAAACTGGGGGAGATCATTGAAAAATATCCGGAGGTGGCCAAACATCTTTTTTCCGTGCTTGCAGAAAGGCTTCACCAGACAGATACAAAACTTGTAAATATTCATAACCAGATCCGAAGAAAAGCCCCCCCCGGTTAAGCTTTGTTTTCTTTCTTGTGATATCGGTCTTTTTCGCTGTAAATGCACCCGCAATATTGCTGCCGGTACATATCTAAGTTTTTTGAAGTTTTAATGCCTTCTTGCCAACCTTGCCTGAAATCATGGTAAAAAAACTTAAGTCCATATTCTTTTGCAAGGGCCTGTCCTGTTTCAATAATTTGCTGGTGATTTTGAAACTTGCTATAGAGCAGGGTGGTGGAAAAGGCGTCAAATTTTCCTTTTTTAGCCACCATGGCTGTGGCCTTAAGGCGGGCATGGTAACAATACCGGCATCGATCTTTTTCCCGGAAGACCACGGACTGAATAAATTTTTCCAGCTCATACCCCTGCTGCCAGATCATCTTTAATCCGATCTTATGGGCATATTGTTCCAGAGTCTCTTCACGTTTCATGCACTCGGTAAAAGGGTGAATATTATGGCGGAAAAAAAATCCCATAACATCAATATTTTTTTCTTTAAGTACCTTGAGGGGGTAAATAGAGCAGGGGCCGCAGCAGGTATGTAGCAGTAGTTTCAATCCCGGCCTCCGAAAATAGCAGTTCCCACCCGGACCATGGTGGAGCCTTCTTCGATGGCCACCTTAAAATCATTGCTCATACCCATGGACAGGTGGGTAAGATTATCCATGCCCGCAGCTCGTATTTCCCCTTGAATCCGGGCTAATTTTTTAAAATAGATTCTGGCATTTTTGGGATCACTAAAATAGGGAGGCATACACATGAGTCCGTCCAGGGATAAATTTTCAAACTGGCTGAATTGCCGGGCAAGGAAAACAGCTTGTTGGGCGCAAGCTCCGGACTTGGTATCTTCTTGTGCAATATTGATCTGGAGGAAAATTTTTTGTATTTTTCCGATTTTAGCGGCCTGTTTATTAATTTCCCGGGCTAATTTTACTTTATCAACGGTATGGATATAATCAAAATATTGGACGGCAAATTTGGCCTTGTTTGACTGGAGATGGCCAATAAAATGCCAGCATGCCAGATCTTTGCCCAGGGTATCAATTTTATCCACGGCCTCCTGGATATAATTTTCACCCAGATGGGTGCTTCCGGCTTCGAGAGCCGCCAAAACTGTTTCGGCGCTTTTACGTTTGCTTACCCCGATAAGTGTGATGGTTTCAGGGTCCCTGCCGCAAGCTAGGGCAGTTTTGTTTATCTGTTTTTGTATTGCGTCAATATTTTCGTTTATATTTGTCATTTTTGCTTTCCTTGAAATTGGATAATGCCCAGGGTTAACAGGGTTTCCATAACTTCACATACGGGTAAACCCACTACATTTGAATAGGAACCGTTAATTTTGCGTACCAAAAATGCACCTATCCCCTGGATTCCATAGCCACCAGCCTTGTCATAGGGTTCATCCGTGGCTGCATACCATTGAATTTGACTTTGGGACAGTTGCTTGAAAAAAACCTTGGTTTCAATGGATTTTGTTATGGATTCTTTTTTTGCATGGCAGCAAATTGTAAATCCTGTAAAAACGCAATGCTGTCTGTTATTCAAGGTATTTAGCATATGGATGGCATCATCTTGGGTCCTGGGTTTTCCAAGGATAAGATCATCCACCACCACAATGGTATCTGCACCGATCACCCAGTGGTCGGGATAAATTTTTGCAATGTGATCGGCTTTTATCTGGGACAAGCTTCTGACATAGTCTTTGGGATTTTCCAGTGGGAAAGATTTTTCATCAATATCTGCAGCCAAAGTCTTGAAACAGAGGCCTGTCTGGCCCAATAACTCTTTTCGTCTGGGAGATTTGGATGCCAGAATCATGGGCTTTTGGATTATTTTATTTAGTTGGTTCATTTTATTCATGGGCTCTTTTTATCAGAAAAGAGAATATATGACAATGGACAGCAAAATATTCCTATTTGAAGTATTCGGTGATACATGGAGGTTTTTTTTATTGAAAATTGTATTTTTCGGAGTATAATTGCATATAATTGCTGTTAACATATTTTTAGAGATTTAATTATGACAAAGTTATTATTGAGGAGTTCGACAAAGCAAAGTCTCGACAGTATTATTTTTGCGTACATCGGAAGAAATCGTAGATATAGAGATAACAAAAAACTTTTTTCTCAAAAAACTCAAATTGCTGTGGCGCTTCGTTCAGAACTTGAAAATGAAGCACTTACTGTTGAAGAGATGGTAGCTAATATCAATTCGGTAAGTTGGCGATTTGCAGCACTTACCGATGCAAAAAGTAATTGGGTTGTGAAGCATGGTCATGGACGTGCTGCAAAGATGATCACTGAATGTATATCAATTCTCTCTCCTCTCTTGCAGGCAAGTGTTCGTATTCCTGAAACCCAAAAAATCAAAATGATGGGTATCATAAAATCCAACAGAGATCGGTGTAAATTTCGTGCAAAAATATGGGGCGTTGGTCCATTAGTCTCATCTTATTATGCAAAACAAAAAGAGATATTTGACCTGTTACTTCTCAGTATGGACGCTTTTTCTTTGACGTATAAGATGATGCTGATATTTTTGCAGCATAGTTATACTCAACTTAAGCAATTGCAATTAGAGTGTTATAGAAATGAGAATACTAATAGCACCGGGATTACTAAAATACGTCAATTAGTAAGGATGGTTGTACCTAATACTAATTTTGTGGATCTTTATAATTTCGATGATTTTATAACAGAAATGGGTTCCATGGGGCGTTATAAACCTTTTGCTTGGGCATATAATGCTTTTAATATTAATAAAAGGGAGATCTTTAAAAATCATCGATTGGAAAAAATTCTTTATTTGATTTATGTGGGAAAAGTCAAACCTTCTTTGTTCCGTCCAGATAGGGGGGAGGTAAAAATTTATTGTGTTTTGGACAAAAATATGGTGAGTTCCAATGCCAATTACGGAGGGCGTCTGGTAAGAATCCATGTGGATAGAATCAAGAACTATAACCCAAATCATCCTGTGGGTGTTGGTCTAGATAAGAACTTGCTTATTGTCTCCCAGGGAATCAAAATACTGGAGTGTTACAAGATAGGTGAAGACTCAATTGAAAGGAAAAAGTTTGGCTTTGGGCCAAAATTTTATAAACTTTTAAAGGAGTTGTCGCGCAAATCTCCAGATCAAAATCTTGCTCAGGTTGATGAAGTTCAGAGAAGACGTGGCGGGGCTGTAATGGAAAGAATGATCTATGGTTTTTTGTTGCGTATTGGTACAGAGGACTTAGGAAAAGATATCATCATGACTACCCTTGAACTTTTTGACAGGCTTGATGAATTTTGTCTAGTTACAACACAAACAATCTTTGACGAGATGGTAAAGCTTCTTAGGTCAGATGTATATATAAAATTTCAGAAATATGCAGCTATACCTTTGTCACAAAAGGAGAGAGATGAAGTGTTTGAAACTTATAAGCCTGAAGTGGCAAGGGGGATAACCGAAGAGACAAAAAAACTTTTCTTTTTGATTTTCAGGGTGTTAGAGATTGGATTAGAGCAAGCTTATTCTTTAGAAGTAGCAAGAAATACCACGGGTAATAATAAAAATACATGGGTAAATAGTATTTCCAGAACTGTGCAAACGGTATCCAATGTTACCGGTAATGTAACCAAAGGAGTTTATACTATGCAAAAAATGCTTTATGGGATGTTTGATATGCCCACCTGAACTCACCTATTTTGACTTCAAAAGTTGAGTAACTAAAATGGGCAAATCAAACACTTTATTTAATAAAGTGTTTTGTATATTTATAATGTTTTAAATATATTCTTTGAGTTTTCTAAAAATTGTTCATACTCTTTTTTTTGTTTAGGATTCAGTTCCTCAACCGATAAGCCATTGGAAAAAGATGAAAAATAAATTGGATTTTTGATCTTTTGAAGATAAGCTACGTTGTAGTGGATTTGCTGCCCGCCTACAATAATTTCATGAAATTCGAGATAATAGCTCCCCGTTACTTTATCCACTTTTGAATCGGACAGATCTACACCCAGTGTTTGAAAAAAGTTAGGTCCGGCGGCACTCACGACTCTACAGCTTCTATGGTTTAAAAATTTTGTATATTCGTTTACAAAAGTATGTTTTTCATTAAACCAACTGCATTTTAATTGATAATAAACATCTTCTTGGAGAATTTTCTGGGAGGTTATGACAAGTGCTTTTTCGATGGAGTTGGATGTGTCCGATTTGGCGAATAGGTAGGCTTCGGTTCTTTGGGGATGGGAAGCATCCGGTGCCGCTACGGATTTATTTTCGCCAAAATTACCGATATAGGTCAATTCATCATTGATTTTTAAACTTACCTTTGGATTTACGGTACAGGTGTATACTTGTTTTTCAACTATCTGCTCTCTGGCCACACAACTGGACAGTACAACTAATGTAAAAATACCGAGAATGCTTTTTTTCATCATCATTTTCCTTAGTTTAAAGTAGAGTTTTATAGCAAAACAACCCCAAAAATTTCCATTCTAACCAGCTTTTATTGGATTTGCCGGTTTTTCTGCTGGATTTTGAATGAATTAAATCCAGTTCAAATCGGTCTTAATTAGAATAAAAGAATGCTTCATGTCAAGTTAATCCGACTAAAGTTTGGGTAAAAAACTGAGATATGCTTCCATACTCGGGGGTTGAATAATGACTAGTTATGGATTACTACTTATGAGTAATAGATAACTGATGTGAATATTCACTTTTTAAAGGTTTGATTATGGGAAAATTACTATTGGGGCAATCGACAAAGCAAAGTCTTAATAAAATTAGTTCAGCATATATCAGAAGGAAATGTAAATATACTGATAATAAAAAATTGTTTGTTCAAAAGACTCAAGTTGCATAATTACTTCTTTTAAGTATCAGAGATAAAAAACTTACCATCGAAGGAATGATAACCAAGGTAAATGTTGCAAGTTCAAGATTAGTAACACTCACTGAACAAAAAAATAATAGGTTTATAAAACATGGTTGCAGCAGGGCGGGAAAGATGATTGCTAAATGTATATCAATTCTTGCCCCGCTATTACAGGAAAGTGTTCTCATCTCACAAACTCAAACAATGAAAATTATAACTATGATTAAGTCCAGTGCGAGGCTGTGTGAATCGCGGGAAAAAAAAACTGGTCCGAATTCAAGATATTATGGAGGACAAAAAAAGATATTTCACCAGCTATTGTTCAGCATGACTCTTTCAATGGAAGAAAATTTGTTAACCCATGAAAGAATGTTAATGTTTTTGCAAAATAGTTACACCCAAGTCAAGGAATTGCAAATAAAATTTCATGGACAGGTTACGAAAAAAAGCTCCGGGATAATTATAATTCAGAAAATTGCAAAGACGATTATACCCAATACTAATTTCACAGAACTCTACGCATTTGATGATTTTATATCCGAAATAAATTGTTCGATGAATATGGGTAAGTATAAATCTTTTAGCTGGGTGTATGACGCTTTTGGCATTAATAAGAGAGAGCTTTTTAAAAACAAGAGGTTAGAAAAAATTCTTTATTTGGCCTATGTGGGCAAATCAAAGCCTTCCTTGTTTTATCCAAAAAGGGGAAGAGTAGAAGTTTATTATGATTCAGAAAATAATCTGATTAGTTCCGATGTTAATAATACAGGCAGATTGCTGACAATATCCTTGCATAAACTTAAAAACTATAATGATAAATATCCAGTTGGAATTGCCCTGGAAAATAATTTGCTTATTCTTTCTCAAGATATAAGAATATTAAGGTATTATAATATCTTGGGGGGATCAGTTAAAAAAAAATTTGATCCTGGATCAAGATATTACAGACTCATAAAAATGCTCGCAAATGCAAGTGCAGATGATCGTGATGATTCATATCAAGGTATAATAGATAAAATTCAACGAGGAGTGGGGAGTGCTGCTATAGAAAAGTTAATTTATACTTTTTTAATGCGTATCTCCATGGAAGGAAATTTGAAAGATGCTCTTGCGACAGCGTTGTTACTTCTTGATAGAATTGATACATCATCCCTTGTTACTGTAAGCTCCATCCAGGAAGAAATAATAAGCCTTTTTGCAACAGATATAAGAATAGGATTGCAAAGATTTGCTGCCATTCCCCTGGGAGAAGAAGATCGAGATCTAATATTTGATAATTATAAGCCAAAAAATTCCAGGGGGATAAGCCAGGATACAAAAAAGCTTTTCTTTTTAATTTTCAGGATATTGGAGGTTGGGGTCGAACAATTATATCTTCTGGAGGAAGCAAAAGTTTCCCAAGGTCACGGGGATGTATTTGAAAATAATGTTATCAATACCATAAGAACAATCTATAGGGTTAAAGAAAATGCAACATGGGCTGTTAATAAAACAAAAAATGCTATGCAATGGGCTACAGATACCACGAGGTATGCTGTCGATACTGGGGTATGGGCGGCAACTTCATCAACCGCAGTAATAAGTGAAATTTATGATTTTTTTAATCTGGGATGATCTTAAAATTACAATCATCCACCGGTATTTATTTGCTCTGGTGTAAAGAAAGATTATTTTTATCTTGTAAAATCAAAATAAATGTTATATTTAACCTCCAATTGTGTGCGCCTGGGTGGCGGAACTGGTAGACGCAAGGGACTTAAAATCCCTCGAGCATATTGCTTGTACGAGTTCAATTCTCGTCCCAGGTACCATTATGATAAGAAAAGGGTTTTGATCTTTTACCAAAACCCTTCTTTTTTAAAATTATTGAAAAGCAAATCTTTCCTATGGATAAAATTCAGATTGACGGCGGCAGGCGGCTTGTGGGCGAAGTCACTATCAGTGGTGCTAAAAATGCGGCTTTGCCTCTTATCGCTTCCAGTATATTGGTTAATGGAAAATCAACATTTACAAATGTTCCAAATCTCATGGATATCGTCAGCATTCAGATGCTGCTGGAAGATTTAGGAGCAAGTTGTGCCTTTGACAACAACACCTTGACGGTGGATGGGGGCGGTATCAATAAAATCGAAGCAGAATATGAGCTTGTCCGTAAAATGCGGGCTTCTATTCTTGTCTTGGGACCTTTGGTTGCCAGATTCGGTCATGCAAAAGTTTCCATGCCAGGCGGCTGTGCCATTGGTGCACGTCCCGTTAATATGCATCTTTCCGGGCTTGAAGCCCTGGGAGCTCAAATTACCATTGATCATGGTTATATAGAGGCAAAAGCCGACCGGTTGGTTGGTAATGAAATCTATTTTGATATCCCCACGGTTACAGGGACTGAAAATTTGATGATGGCTGCTGTTCTGGCAAAGGGTTCCTCGGTATTACGAAATGCAGCCAGGGAGCCTGAGGTGGTATGTCTTGCTAACGCTCTGATTGAAATGGGCGCTAAAATTTCAGGTGCAGGAACCGCCATTATCACCATAGAGGGTGTGGAAAGCCTTCATCCGGCAAGGATAGATGTTATTCCGGACAGGATTGAAGCCGGCACTTTCATGGTGGCTGCAGCTGCAACCCGTGGTGATGTGCTGATAAAGGGTTGCGTTCCTGATCAAATTGGTGGAATTATTAACAAGCTCAGGGCCACCGGTACCATTCTTGAAGTTGGTGAAAATCAGATCCGGGTCCAGGGAAATGATATCATTAAGAGTATCGATATTAAAACCCAGCCATATCCAGGTTTTCCGACGGATATGCAAGCCCAGTTCATGGCGATGATGACGGTTGCAAAGGGCAATAGTATGATCCATGAGGCTATTTTTGAAAATAGGTTCATGCATGCCAATGAGTTGTTGCGCATGGGGGCGGATATCACCATTTCCAAGGGAAATTATGCCATGGTCCGGGGAATTAAAAGACTGCAGGCAGCTCCTGTTATGGCTTCTGACCTTCGAGCCAGCGCTTCTTTGGTAATAGCCGGGTTGATTGCCGAAGGCACCACTGTGATTTCACGGGTCTATCATATGGACAGGGGATATGACGGCATAGAAAAAAAGTTCTCATCCCTGGGGGCTGATATTCAGCGTATTTAATAAGATTTTAGCAGGTGTGAGCATCTAAATCTTGTTTGTTCAGCGTATTCAATAAATCTTTAATAGGTTTGAATATGTGAAAAAAATCCTAAATTTTGGTTTTCCGCCGCTTATTCCTGTGGTCTTGTCATTGATAACAGGAATTTTGGTTGGTAATCGTTTTCCTGGTTTGCCGTTGGGGGCTTTTGCTGCAGTCGCATTGGTTTTTCTTGTCGCAGTTTCCCGGTTTTTTCTTAAATTAAAACCCCTTGTAATGGGTATTAGTTTTATCTCCATGGTTTGGGGTTTTTTTTCCCTTGCAAGGATTTTAAATCCTGATGTTTCCCTGGACCTTGTTTCACAGCTTTCTAACTCTTCCAAGTATACCATTACCGGAGAAATTGTTTCTTTTTCAAAGGATTATTCCCGAAAAAAAAGAGTTGTTATATTTTGTAATCGCGTGGAAAAAAAGGGGATGCCGCCTGTCAATGTCCATGGCCGGATTATTTTAAATATTTATGATAAAAATAAGGAGCTCTTTCAATATGGAGATCTTATTCAATTTACAAGTTATTTAAAGCCCATTCGTAATTTTTCAAACCCCAATGGATTTGATTATGAAAAACTTATGAAATTTTCCGGGGTGTTTGGATCAGCCTATGTGGGTGCTGATAAGATCAGGGTGATACCCCGTCCAATAGATTTTCACATCAAAATAATGCGTAATCTTGAACAGGTTCGAAATCGCTTTTTTTATTTTGTCATGGATGGAATGGAAAATAGGAATGCGGCAGCTATTCTGGTGGCCCTGGTTACCGGTAAAAAAGAAGCTATTCCCTTAAAATTAAAAGATCTGTTTTCAAGGGCAGGGACTTCTCATCTCCTTGCTATTTCAGGACTTCATCTTTCCATCGTCGCCCTGGGTTTCTTTGGTCTTTTTTATTTTCTTCTTGCCCGGGTTCCCATGTTTTTGATGAAGGGAATTGCTAAAAAAACAGCTGGGATTTTAACCTTGATCCCTTTGTGCTTTTATGGAGTCTTTTCAGGCTTTTCGCCTTCTACCCAGCGCGCTTTTATTATGATCAGTATTTTCATGATCTCTTTTTTGAGTGAAAAAGAAAATAATCCATTGAACACCCTTGCCCTGGCAGCGATAGTTATTCTTATCTACGATAGTGCCGCTCTTTTTTCCATATCTTTCCAATTATCTTTTGGTGCATTGCTTTTTATTTTAATTGGATTTTCACTCATCAAAATTCGGGGTTGGATACCAAAGAAAAAGCTCATCACAATAGTCACCAGTGCAGCCCTGGTAACATTTTTTGCAGGGCTTGGAACCTTTCCTTTGATTGCCCATTATTTTAACCTGATCTCATATGTGCAAATATTATCAAATCTGGTACTTGTCCCTTTGATGGGTTTTATCTGTCTGCCCCTAGGTTTTATGGTGTTTTTAATTTTTCCTATATGCCCTGTGCCGGCGGAACTTCTGGTCAATCTTTGCCAGGGAATACTTTCTTTTTGCATCGCTTATATTCAATTTTTAACCAGTTTTAAATTATCCTGGTCTCGAATTGTCGCCTTTGATGTCCCGGAGATGATATTGGTCTATCTTTTTTTTGCTGGAGTTGCTTTATATATTGTTCATCAAAAAAAAACAGGTCTTGTGTTGGTGATTCTTGCAGTTTTGGCAGGTTCTTTCAGTTTTACAACTGGCCTTAAAACAAAATTATTTCAAAAAAAAATGATAATTACAATTTTGGATGTGGGCCAGGGAAATTCAGCTTTAATTCAGACCATTGAGGGGAAAAATATTCTGGTGGACGGCGGCGGATTTTCAGACAGATCCAGTTTTGATATTGGCCGTTATGTGGTTGGACCCTTTTTGTGGTCCCAGAAAATTTTTTGCCTGGATGCTGTTATTTTGACCCATCCGGAATCCGATCATATGAATGGTCTTTTATATATTTTGGAAAATTTCAAGGTCAATCTGGTTGTGAAAAATAGGGACACCGCTTCAAGCAGGGCCTATAAGGGTTTAATGGCCTTGTGCCGTGAAAACACCATCAGGGTCTGGCACCCGTCAACTGGTGATACCACCCTTGGTTTTGATCGGACCCGTCTGATCTTTTTTCGGGATATTCCCGGGTCCGGTCAAAATCTGAACAATAATTCATTGGTTTTTCAGGTTCGGTTTAATAAATTTTCCCTGCTTTTTACCGGTGACATACTCAATGAAAGGGAAATGGTACTTGCCAGGCAAAATATGTATGTCCATGGTCTCAAATCAAGCCTTCTTATTTCACCCCACCATGGCAGTTTGACCTCAAGTAGTAAAATTTTTCTTGATAAAGTTAACCCTGAAAGTGTAATAATATCTTGTGGCTTTGGTAATCAATATGGTTTTCCACACCCAGATGTCCTGAAACGGTACAACAACATGGGATATGGGATATTCAGGACAGATATTGATGGTGCTGTCACCATATCCTCTGATGGTATTGTCTACAACATTTTAACCCATAAAGGTGGATAAAAGCTTGTACTATATCTATTTTCCCTATGTTTTGCTTCTGGCAGGTTTGATGCTTTTTGAATGTCATAAAAAAAAGCATCCTAGGTGGTGGGCAGGCGTGGTTCTTATGGCTCCCATCACCACCCCTTATTTTATTTTTAAATCCCGGAAGACCGAAGGAATGATCATATTTATGATATTTTTGGCTAGCTTTGCGGGGATGGCTGCCTATGAGTTTTATACATATATCGATATGAGGGAAAAAAACAGATTTGCCCATCTTCCCCCCATCACCCGCCAGATTATTCGGTTGAGTGATTCCGTAAAGAAAACTACACTTGAGTTAGATAAAGCCCTGGTGAGGCTTGAAATAATTTCAAAGGTTGAATCACGGCTCAAAGAGTTGCAACATACCATTGAGTTTATTGAAAAGCTCAGGGTAATTATGGCTAAAAATCAGACATCCATCAAGCAGCTTGTCAAGTTTACCAGCGATTATAAATCCTATTTTGTTAAGAAAGATCTCAATTGGGTTTACCAGATTCAATTGTTTTATACCAATCGTAATGTATTGATTCATTATAAAAGTCTTAAGGCATATCTGGATAATTTTGAAGCCCTGCTCATCTACACCCACACCAATTTTTATAATATTACAAAGTTAAAAAGCAAAGATATTTTAAAAAATTATGATGAGTATTATATTAGATACCGCAGGGCTGTTGATGCCCATAATAAGTTTAATGTCAAGAGGATTGAATTTCAAAATAAATTTTTGCTCAAATATCCGGATATCAAACCCTATCTTCCCGGAAAACGTCAGACCGAAACTTTTTTGTTATGGGAATAGGTGTATTTGTGCCGGACTTTGAGAAAGGGAATTATCACCTTGTTTTTATTACCGCCTGATACATCATAGGTGATACTGACAATTGGTACCTTTGTTTTCGCCTCTATTTTGGCTGCCATGGCTTCGGTTACAAGTCCGGCACAACAAAATGCCGGGTTGGTCTGGACCAGGAGTCTTAAATCAGGGTGTTCGTTGATGATGTGGTGAATTTTTAAAATATTATCCATGGATTCACCCGTGTGTTCAGGCAAGATTCCATATTGTTCTAAAAGTTTTTCATAGGAATCGGTCACAATAAAATCGGATTCATTTAAGATGACTTCAAAATATTTATAATACTTTTTCTCCATTGCCTGCATGGCTGTAAGCAGTGCCTTGTTTGAAATCAGACTCAGGTATTTGCCTTCCTTGAACCATTTTTTAAAATATGAATTGGCAATAATTTTGATATATTTATAATAGGGTGTGGTGACTACTTCTCCACCATTTTCCTCAATAAAATGAACCAAATCCTGATTCATGGTATCATTGTCTCTGACATAGAGATCTCCGAATATTGCTACTTTAGGGCGTTTTTTGCCTTTATTTATCGAAATTTTGCTAAGCATTGAAATGGTTTCCTTTAAGGCCTTTTCCTTGGATCCGCCGGTGAGAAAGGCCGCTCCAATTATGGATAGGGCCGAGGATAGTACTCGATCGGTCTCTCCTTTGTTGACTTCATAGGGTCGTATTTTGCATCCTATACTTCTAAAAAGTCCACCGAACATATAGGCATAATACGCATTTGTGGATGCCTTAAAGGAGATGTCAAATAATGACAACTCTCCCTTGTAAATCTGTGCCTGCTCAAAACCATTTTTCTCCCGTTCCAAAATTTTATTGATATGGTATGGGTACATTTTTATGTTACAGGCAATCTCGGACTGATTGAGCCAAAGAACTGCCTTAGAAGGGTTAAGATTGTGGTTTTTAACTGTTTGGATAAATCCTGCACCAATGGCATTGAGGGGAATACATTGTCCCGTATTGGTTAAGATGCTCTGTTTAAGAGTTTGCTGGGTTTCTTCCATTAATAAGGCATCATATCCCTCATTTTTTAGTGTAGCCACAAGCAGTTGACCTGTAAATGAATCCCAGTTGGGAAAAATAATGGTTTTTTGTTTCAGGGCTGTGGCATAGGACGGTTGAAAGGATTTGTTCTGGAGAACAGGTTTATTATCGGCCTGATTATAATGATTTGTAAAAGCGCGGACAGCAGCTTCTATTCTTGTTTCATACCCTACACTTGAATCATGTTCGTCCAGTTCAAGCACTAGATAGGGTTTATTAAAATGCTCCATGATCTCTTTAAAATAATCAACCGCGAATGAATCTGGTGCACATTTGAACGAAGAGATATATACCGGGTAAAGATCCTTGGTGGTGGCGGCAATATAGGTGACTTCCAAAATCTTGGCTGCATGTTTCCAATGAATTTCTTTGAGCAGTGGCTGGATCATTGAAAAATCATGATTTTTGTTATCCATCATGTCCTGAAAAAATGTTTTTATTCCGAGATTTGTAAAAATTTCCGGGATATTATTGTTCATGGATTCTGCGAGAATTGTATAGGGGCGTCCTAGAAAAAGCGCTTTTATGCCTGGGGTTGCTTGATTTTCTTGTCGATATAGTTCCTTTAATTTTTCCTGGGTTTTGCGTTTGAATTCAATTGCTCTGTCATAGGCTAATACAAGATCATAAAAAGAAAAAGAAAGTTCAGAGGATAATGTTTTTAAAGATTTATATAACTCCATTTTGGTATGAAAATTGGTATATAAATATTGAATGATTGGTGATATCAGCCTTTTTTTATCCGCTGTCTGGAGGCAGGCAATGATGGAAGGGGTAAATTGGGTATAATAACAATGTTGGCGCCGGGTTTCCTTTGCCCTTAATTTGTCTTCAAAATAAAAGGGAAGAAATACATAGTCCGCTTTTTTCATCAAATGGGACACGTGTCCGTGTAAAGAGACAACAGGGGCACAAAATTCAGCATTGGCAATTGTTTGTCCTTGTTTGACAGGATTTTTTAATCCTTTACTTGTAATGGTTCGTATCCCAAGGTTTGAAAAAAAATGTTGCCAGAATTCTAGATCTTCAAATAGATGAAGTGCTGCAGGAATTCCAATGGTAAAATCATGTTTAACCGGTGTGTCACAATTGATGCGGGTTTGTTGTTTTCTTAACCTAAGGAGATCATAGCGGTTTTTTTGGGGCACCATTTTTTTTGTTTCATAATCTCTTCCGCATAAAAAACCATAGGCTTGGGGAGATCCTTCAATATCGGCAATTGTTAATTTACAGTGGTTGGTGCACAAAAGACAGGTTTCCTGGCGAACCGGAATATCTTTTGTCCATAAATCAAATCCCCTGAAATTGGTCTGTTCAATTTTCTGGTTTCTTTTTTGTTCCAGAGCTAAAAGAGCAACCCCTAGGGCCCCGGTCAGGTGGCAGAATTTGGATACATGGATGGGCTTGTTGAGTTTTTGTTCAAAGGCGGCAACCAGAGCCTTATTTCTGGCGGTAGCCCCCTGGAAAAGAATGGTATTGCCGATTTTTCCTATATTGGCCACCTTTGTCAGGTAGTTATCTCGTACTGAATGGAGTACAGAAGCTAGGATTTCATTTTTCTCATATCCTTCGGCAAAAAAATAATTAATATCGCGCTCCATGAATACTGTACATCGATCACTTGATACAGGTGAAGTTACGCCTTCTGTTCTTGCGGAATAGTTTGAAAGGGGGCAATCCAGTTTATTTGCCTGTTCTTCTATGAAAGAACCGGTTCCGGCAGCGCAGACTGTGTTCATGACCGATGAGGTTACCATTCCATTCTTGATCAGAGTAAATTTAGCATCCTGACCACCAATTTCAATAATGGTATCCACTTCATTGTTCAGGTTTACGGCTGCAGTTGCGTGGGCTGTAATTTCATCGGGCTCAATATCCGCTCCAATAATTTTGCCGGCTATCCGCCTGCCGGAACCCGTGGTTCCACAGCCTTTAATCTCGATTTTTAAATGGTGATCACTTAAAAAAGAATCACAGGTTTTGAAGAGTTTTTTCACTGCCTCAACGGGTCTTGATGCAGTTTGGGTATAAAATCCGGCAATTGGTTGACTAGTTTGGTCAATTAAAATGGCTTTGGTACTGGTGGAGCCTACATCCAGCCCCAAAAATCCTTGGGTAATAAAGCAGGTTTGAGGATCTTTGTATATGTCGATCTCCACTCCTTCAAGGATATAGGACTTAAAACAGGTAAAATCCGGGTAATCAGATAGTTTTAATTCCAATTGGGGATATCGATAGCTTTCTTTTTTCTTGTTTTTTTTAAAATAGTCATCAATGCAGGAAAATTTTTTGGATTCATGAATGTCTTGGTTTAATTGATCTTTAAGGTTTAGGGCGGCTCCTATGGCGCCATAAAACTGGGAGTACTCATCTATGAAAAATTTTATGCCGGTGATGGATTCCAGGTGGTTTTTTACGCAAATATTTTTGGATACACCGCCGCAGAATAAAATTTTTGAATCAAAGGTGTTCTGTCTGACCAAGGTCTTTTGTTTGAACAGGGTATTGGCAATATTTTTTGCAAGCCCAAAACAAAGACCATCACAAATTTGTTCAATATCATAGCCTTCCTGCTGGGCATGGATCAAATCGGTTTTAGCGAAAACTGCACATCTGGTTGCAATATCAGGCCGATTTTTTTTGTTTGATAACGCTTGTTGGCTGATCTGTTCGGAACCTGCAAGATTGAGACGCCCGGCTTGTTGGTCCAGAAAACTACCGGTACCAGCTGCACAGGAGGTGTTATGTTTAGCACCGATGTAATTGCCTAATTGGTCAAACAGGCTTAAGGAAAATTTTTCACCTCCTATGTGTAAAATGCCGCCAAATGAATTTGTATGGAGGTGATTAGATGTTCGGATGATCGAAACCTGTTCATCAAAAACTGCCTGGGAAAAAATATAGGAAGGGCTTGACGCGGTCTTGGATATATAGCCGATGTTTTTAAGGGCATCTTCTGCTAAAAGATTTGAAAGACATGGTTTAACATCTCCGTAGTGATAGGCTGTAGCTAAATGAAAAATTTTTCCGGTGTCGTCTAAGGCTGCAATGCTGACAGATACAGATCCAACATCAATACCGATAACTGCTATATTTTGTTTTCTTTCAGAATTCATTTTAAATTTGTTCCTTTATCTGGGTCCAAAACTCATTTACTCCGCAAAACCATCCGTCCATAAACATCAGTTCGTGATCAACAGCACCATCACTGGCATATTTTCCCAGTTCATTTGTATTGTGAATCTTATCAAAATAATCTTTAAATTTAGCGTCATTGGTTAATTTATACGTATCTTTAAAATTGACTACGTATAAGAGATCTTCGTAGTTGGCAGACCGCGCCCATTTCATCCCTTCATTTTTCCCGGATTTCAAAAATTGTTTCTCCCAGATCATTTTTTCCTGTCGAAGCCGTTTAATGATTTCCGACATATCAAAATCCTCAGAAAAGCGTTTTTGAAACTCTTCTTTCTTTTGAATAGCATCGGTTACCGCTTCCTGAAACATTTTAGAAAAATTGAATGAATCTTTCCATTCTTTGAGTTTTTTATGGAGCAAATCCGGTATGCTTAATGTTATTTTTTGGGCCATGGTTATTTCCTGTCAATGGTGGATGAGTTGATGGCATATATGTGCAGATCCTATTGTACGTAGTATTTTTTTATCTACGTGTCAATTGATATTCACATTTTTGGATAATTTGATATGTTGGATAATTTGATACTAGGCAACTTGTGTTTTACTGATAAATCCTATATAAAGCGACTTATGGGTACAAAATATATTGAAAAAATAGGTGGATCAACTTTGAGTGCAACCGAATCCATTGGCCGGATTGTTCTTTTCTTTATTTCGGGTGTAGTTAGTATTTTTGTCAGGCCATTTCAATTTGACAAGGTACTTGATCACACTTGGTTTATCGGGGCAAAATCTTTATTTGTTATTGTATTGACCGGATTATTCACCGGTATGGTTCTGGGGCTTCAGGGGTATTACACTCTTGTTACCTTCGGTTCTGAAGCTGCATTAGGTTCAGCCGTATCCTTGACAATTATCAGAGAGTTAGGTCCTGTTCTTTGTGCTATTATGATTACAGCAAGAGCCGGGTCTGCCATGGCTGCTGAAATTGGTGTCATGCGGATATCAGAACAGATTGATGCTCTGAAAACCATGCAGATTGATCCCATTCGGTTTTTGTTTTCGCCACGAATAGTGGCTGCCCTTATCAGTTTCCCTCTTTTAACAGCTATTTTCGATGTGGTGGGAATTTTTGGCGGTTATCTGACGGGATCCTTAATGATGGGAATTAACAAGTCTGTTTATATGGATAAGGTGATTTCAAGTGTGCAAACGGTCGATATTGCTGGCGGTTTTTTTAAGTCGTTTGTATTTGCAATTGTGGTGACCACAATCTGTTGCTATCGTGGATATTACACCCATTTAACTACTGAAAAAGGTTATGGTGCCAAGGGGGTATCCATGGCAACTACAAACTCTGTAGTCCAGTCTTGTATTTTTATACTGATTGTAGATTATATCATTACTTATTTTCTGGTTTAAACAAAATGACTTCACCATTAATTCAACTTGTAGATGTAAAAAAAAGCTTTGGTGCACATCAGGTTCTTACAGGGGTTAACCTATCCATACATAAAGGTGAAATCTTGGCGGTGATTGGTAAGAGCGGTACCGGAAAATCTGTTCTGCTCAAGCATATTATCGGACTGATTCATCAAGATTCAGGAGAAATACTCATCCAGGGAAAACCTCTTCATAAAATGTCTGAAAAAAAAAGTTTTCTTTTCAGGGAAGAGCTTAGTTATATGTTCCAGGAAAATGCCTTATTTGATTCCATGAATGTTTTTGAGAATATTGGCTTACCCCTGGCAGAAAGATCCCAATACACAAAATTTATTATTGAAGAAAAAGTAAAGACAAGAATGGAACAATTGGGTCTGGGACCCATTGGTGAAAAATTTCCTGCCCAACTTTCCGGTGGTATGCGAAAAAGGGTTGCCCTTGCAAGGGCGCTTGTCACAGATCCCAAGGTGGTATTATTTGATGAGCCGACCACAGGGCTTGATCCTGTGAGGAAAAAAAAGGTTCATTCCATGATTGAAGAATACCAGAAGCAATTTGGTTTTACTGCGGTTATTGTCAGTCATGATATTCCAGAAATTTTTGATGTTGCCCAGCATATTGCCATGCTTGATGAGGGTAAAATTATTTTTGAAGGCAGCAAGGATGACATCTTAGACGCACATAACGATACCGTAAATGCCTTTATTAGGGGCGATGAAATAGGAAATAGTTCCTATACCGACAAATATCAGCCAGAGGATAAATATGAATAGAAAAAAATTAGAATTATATGTGGGCCTATTTGTCATTGTTGGCTTGATCAGCATGGGATACTTGGTCATCTCCATTGGAGAAATTAGTTTTTTCCCTAAAAACCGGTATTCTGTCTATGGTTATTTTTCTTCCGTTTCGGGGCTCAAAGACGGAGCCCGGGTGGAAGTAGCCGGTGTTGAAATTGGAAATGTTTCAAAAATCAGTATAGATAAGAAACGGCTTGTGGCAAAAGCCGTATTCAGCATCAATAATGACATGAAATTATCTGAAGATAGTATTGCCTCGGTGAAAACCTCTGGTATAATAGGGCAAAAGTATATAGAAATATCACCGGGTGGATCTGATACGATGCTTACCAATGGAGATGAAATAACGAATACAGAATCCTCTTTGGATATTGAATCTTTGGTAAGAAAATTTATTTTTAATAGTAATAAATCCTAAAATATATTCTAGACAGGTTACGATTATGCGTTTAAAAGTGTTTGTTTTGTTGTTTGGTCTTTTCTTAAGTGTTTCCCAGGTTTCCATCGCCCTGGCGAGTCAAGTAGGTCAGGTAAGTCAAACAAGTGTCCTGGAAAAGTCTGCCCAGAATTATTTAAAAACTTCTGTGGATGAAATTCTTGCAACTATCCAGGATCCCAGATTAATAAAAGCTCCCAATGAACAGGAGCAGATACTTTATAATAAAGCCATGGAGCTATTTGATTTTAAAACTTTTTCCATGCTTTCCCTTGGTAATAAATATCGATCTTTTTCCAGCGATCAAAGGGATCTGTTTATTCATTATTTTTCTAAATTAATCAGCCATACCTATTTTGCTAAGCTTGCAGGACAAGATGTTCAAAATATCAATGTGCGTTATTTGAAGAATACTCCTTTAGCACCTAAAAAAAATATTTTTAGAACAGATATTTCAACCTTGCTTGTCCAGGGAGAGACACAAATTCCGGTAATTTACCGGCTGATAAAAAAAAATACACCCAATTGGAAAATTTATGATATAAAAGTAGCAGGGGTAAGTATGGCTGCTAATTACAGAGAACAATACAGGCAGCATGTATCCCAAACTCCGGAAGCTATTATCAAGGAACTCATGGAAAAGGTTGAAAAATGAAAAAATCAGTTTTTGTCCTGTTCTGCCCATTGTTAATTGGTATTTTTTTCATGGCCTTAACAGGTTGTGCAAAGGAGGCTTTTTCTAAATCGGATATTATCCAGGTTGATACTGGTGGGAAAAAAGAAGGTGCTGTTGCCCCTGTTTCCATCACGGACGAGGGCTTAAAAAAAGATCAAGATAATGCCGGTGGGGTGGATAGTGAAGAGATGCTTAACCAGGATCTCTTTGATGAATATGACAATCAGGCCGAAGATGTACAAATGGTAGCTGATCCGCTTTATTATTTTAATTATGCCATGTATTCATTCAACGATTTTTTCTATTTTTATGCGTTGAAACCTGTTGCCCAGGGGTATAAATTTATTGCTCCTACTGTCCTGCGCCGGGGGGTTAATAATTGTTTTCATAATCTTTTGTTTCCTGTTAGATTCATAAATAATATTCTCCAGGGTAAACTCCAGGCGGCTTCCGATGAAATAGGTGTTTTTCTTGTTAATTCTACCGTTGGAGTTTTGGGATTTAATCAGTTTGCTCAAAAACATTTAGATTTGAAAACTTCCGACGAAGACCTGGGACAAACCCTTGGGTCCTACTCCATTGGGGATGGGTTTTACCTGGTATTACCAATACTTGGTCCATCAACCCTTCGGGATGCACTGGGAAGGGCAGGAGACTTCTTTCTTACTCCTGTCAATTATGTGGAACCCTGGGAGGCCAACCTGGGCATAAATGCCTACGACAAAGTTAATAGGACCTCTTTTCGAATTGGTGATTACGAAGCGTTAAAAAATGCGTCTCTGGATCCCTATGTGGCCATTAGAAATGCCTATATTCAAAATCGTAGAAGCGAAATTGGAAGATAGTTATGTTTCATCAACCGAAGAGATCGGGTCGTCGATTCGGTAGAAAATACCGCATCCTGTGGGATCTGACTCTTTCTAAGGCCGTCAGGTCAATGTCGACGTAATGGATTTTTTCATTTGGATCAAGAAAGTCTGCAATAACTTTTCCGTCGGGGCCTATCAAAAGAGCTAATCCCGGAAAAATCAGTCCCTGGGTATTATTGCCTGTCTGGTTTACGGCTGCGATAAAAATCCCGTTATCAAAAGCCCTGGCGGTTAAATGTCGCATCCATGATTGGTATTTCTCCTTGGAGTTGCCCCGGGGGGATGCATGGGGGATAAAAATGATATCCACCCCTTTTAAGGCCATGGCAGTGGAAAGTTCAGGGAAATGCGCATCATAGCAAAGTTGAATTCCAAAATGAAGGGTCTTGTGTTTAAAAGTTTTTACTTTATTTCCCGGTGAAAAATATTCTTTCTCATTGGGAGCCCTATGGATTTTTCGGTATCGTCCCCATGGCATCTGGGGTGAAAAGATGAGGTGTGAGGCATATAAATGGTTGTTTTCCGCCTGTTCTGCTATTCCTACCAGAATTGATATGTCAAATTTATCAGCGGCCCTGGAAAGGGATTGAATCAATTGCTGATCTATGGGTCTTGCAATGGATGAGATTTTTGGGCCTGCATGATACCCGGTCAGGTTCATTTCGGGAAAAACCACTATGTCGGTTTTTTGAGAGGCAGCATGGGAGATGAATTCTAAGCTTGTAGAGAGGTTTTTATCAAATGATCCTGGAATGCACTTTTGAATCACAAGTGCCACCCTGAGATCTTTCATACCTTAAAGTTGGCAGAGATTTTAAATACCCGGGTGGCTGGCAGGTTTAATATGGTCTTTACACCGGTTTTTACTGAAATTTCTTTAAGGCTTTTTTGTATAATTTCCATGGAGGGGGCTATAAAGGTAAACCAAATATTAAAATTATGATCCCGCCGGTAGTTATGGGTAACCCCTGAATATGAGTTAACCGTTTGTGTAAACAGATCTATCTTTTCTTGCTCGACCATGGCAGCACACAAGGTTGAATGGTATCCAAGCCGATCGGGTACAAAATTGCCACCAATTCTTCGGATCAGCATCTCGTCTTTCATGGTTTTGATCCTGTCTAGAAGTTCATCTTCAGAAAGATCAAGTTTTTTGGCAATTTTTTTAAATGGCCGTGGATCAATGGGGAAATCAAGCTGAATCGTGTTGAGAATTTTTTTGTTGGTTTCGTCAAGTAAGGGCATAATTGCCTCCCGGGCAGTAAATCATAAAGGCTCTGTTAAAAAAAAACAGAGCCTTTATAAACTAAAAAAAGTGAGGGTATGTATTAAACTATACACATCCTGTAGGTTTAGGGAGCCCTGCCATTTTACAGGCGCCTTTACCAGGTCCTGAAGGGAACAATTCATAAATATGTTTCAATTTGAACTTGGTGAGTTTGGACAAAACACGAACCATGGGGGCAATACCATTTTTTTCGTAATAGTCTTGAAGAACTTTAATCAACTGCCAATGTTCGTCTGTCAGTTCTTCGATTCCTTCCTGGCTTTTTACATATTCTACCCACTCATCACAATAAAGATTGTAATCAAGAAGGAATCCGTCTTCATCGATTTCGAATGTTTTTCCATTAACTTCAGTTGTTGCCATTTAAAATTTCCTCCAGTAAAAAGTTTTGGTTCTATCATTTTTAAGACATGCTGTCTTGGCTTCAATCTTCATAGCAATAATCGAGATCTCAACATATCTTAGCATCGGATACTTGTCAACAAAGAATAAGACAAGTATAAAAAAATTACTCTCCCCAAAAGAGTTAAATTCAATACTCTTTCGGGGTTTGATTAATTTCATCAAGAGTAAAGACCGGTCCATCTTTGCATACCAGTTCTTTTCCGATATTACATCGTCCGCACATTCCTATTCCACATTTCATCCTGTTTTCTAAAGACATGATAATCTGGTGGGGTTTATATCCCAACTGGGTCAAAGAGGGCTGGGTGAATTTAATCATAATCGGTGGACCGCAAATGATGGCATAGGTATCCTGGTCGGCCTTGGGAGCGTTTTGTTCCACTATCTGGGGAACAAAGCCCGTATGATATTTCCAAGACGGATCATCGGTGCTATCCACGGTAATATGCATGTTGATGTCATTTCGTTTTTCCCATTCAAATAGCTCATCGCGATAAAGCAGCATGCCTGGGGATCTGGCTCCGTAGACTACATCAATATTTTTGAATTTGGATCGGTTGGCAGGGTCCAGCATATAGATGATGGAAGATCGCAGAGTGGTAAATGCAAATCCACCACCAATGATGACCACATTCTTGTTTTCAAGTTTGTCCCAGGGATACCAGTTGCCCAAAGGGCCACGCAGTCCCATGATATCTCCGACCTTCATGTTGTGAAGGTGGGAAGTTACCACCCCGGTTTTGAAAACTGTAAATTTTACAAATCCTTTTTCAACCGGGGATGAGGCAATGCCAATTGGGATTTCGCCCACACCTGGAATGGACAGTTCTGCAAATTGGCCGGCATGATAAGCAAATTTTTCTTCATCCCCTTCATTGAGAAAGACAAATTTAAATGTCTTAAGGGATTTGTCTTCAGTTGCAATTTCAATATCGTCAATGCGAACTGGATATGGCATATAGGGGTTTTCCATGTATTTAGCTCCTTTGTTCGCTAATCTTTTTTCTCATAAGTGTTCATGGTATGGCAGACCTCGCGGATGTCGATGTTAACCGGACAACTTTTTACACAACGGCCGCATCCGACGCACATAATTCCCTGGTCATATTTATCAAGAAAATATTTGAGTTTATGCATGAACCGTTGCCGGACCCGTTGAACTTTGACGCCCCTTGGATTGTGTCCTGTGGCATGCCGGGTAAACAAGGGAGACATGCAGGTGTCCCAATTTCTGAATCTGGATGATTCCTTTAGTTTAGCCTCATCCTGGATATCAAAACACCAGCAGGTCGGGCAAACATAGGTACAGGTGCCGCAATTAATACAGGAAAATGCCAGATCATCCCAGAAGGATGCTCCGTGGAGGTCCAGAAGATTTTTTTCCTTAAGCTTATCTGTTTCCACCCGGCAGTTGATATTCTTTTCTGCTTCTTTTCTCAAAATATCAAATAATGCCTGGCTCTCCTTATCGTCGATGGTGCTGTCAAATCCGCAGGCAGCGGCAAAGCTTTCACCCTTGGGGGTGAGAATCTTTGCTATAAAGCTATCGTCAAGATCTGCTAAAAGAATATCTAACCCTTCTTCACAAAAGGGGCCGGAATCTACAGAAGTAGAAAAATCAAAGGGGCCAGGTTTGGTAATGGCCATACCAACAAAAGTTGTGGCTTCGTAGGCATCACACCAATAAGGGTCTTTATATTCCTTGGTATCAAAGTTCATTTTTACAAGCTGTATGGCTTTTGCATCATAGGGCCTGATACCCAAAACCGCCCGGGCTGTATAATCGTTTTTGGCCCGCTTCATGATATGGTGGTCTTCAACCGATTCATTCAGGCTGGTATTTAAAATGGTTTCCGACTGGGGGAAAAGAACAGATTTTGCCGACATGACAGACTCGTTGTATTCCATATCGGGCAAAATATCCCCATCAAGCTCTTTGATCATGCACCAGTTTTTATCTTTAACCGGGCCAAAAAGCCGATAGGTCCCACGGGATTTATCAATGCCTTTGGTCCAGTTCTTTTTATCAATTGTTATGAATTTCATTGTATGCCCTTTTTATTTACTTGATAAAATCATCAGGATCTTCCGGACTATATGCATCCAGAGGAGGACGTTTGGTGATGTCAAGGCCGGCTTCCCAACCAAAAAGTTCCAAAGCATCTTTGTTTAATTTTCGGGTAAAATCCCTGACATTGATCCCCATGGGGCAGGCTTCAACACAGGCGCCACAATCGGTACACCGTCCGGCGCAATGGAAGGCTCTTAAATAGTGAAAGGTATTCACATCTGTTTTGTTTTGTCCTTTGCCTACCCATTGGGGGCCGGCTTCGTCCACAAAACAAGTTGGACAATAGCACAGAGGACAAGCATTTCTACAGGCATAGCACCGGATACAATTTTTTGTCAGATTTTCAAAATGCTGCCATTTGGCATCGGTATCCAGGGCTTCAATCCTATCCACGTCGGGAAATGGTTTTTCAAGCATTTGTTCTTCCACAAGCTCTGTCGCCAGAACATCATAGAGTATTGGATTCTTATGGGTGCAATAAAGACAATTTTCCCTTAAATAATCCTGTTTTTTTAAGATCTCTTCCCTTGAAGATGATGTGACTCTCAGGGTGTTACCGTCTTCTGTAAATCCCGTGATTTCATCTTCAAAAAGAGTTGCAATTTTAGACTTGTCCACCATGCCGGTGCAGGGAACCCCGATAATATAAATCTGGTCCCGTTGGATTTGATTTTCGACAATATGGGTGACAATATTTCGAGAATCACAACCCTTGGCAATGATTGCTACTTTGCCTTTTTGTTTGGAAGCATAATTAGCAAGGTTCAGTCCGCATGTTGAATTAAAAACAAGTTTTTCGGTATCTTGTTTTGACTCAATTGCAATGGGGCTGGTTGCCATGGGAATGGTTCCTTGGGCAAACCCAATCACTTTTTGTACTTCACCTTTTTCAAGGAGCTCGGCAGAAAGCTCCCTGATTTTTTTAATACAGGTATCCATAAAAATAACCTTTTTAATTATAGTCCTTTACAAGTTTTTTATTGGGGCCCAGCGCTCTCACTTTCTCGGAAATCTCTTTGACTACATCCACAAACTTGGTGGCTTCAGCCGAAGAGATCCAGGAAAAATGAAGTCTATCTCTTTCAATTCCCATGTGTTCCAGGAGATTGCCCATTAAAGCAAATTTTCTGCGTGCATAATAATTACCATCCAGGTAATGACATTCGCCGGGATGTCAGCCGGATACCCAGACTGCATCAGCACCTTCCCTGAAAGCGGATAAAATAAATTTAGGACTCATCCTGCCTGTGCACGGGATCCGGATAACCCGGATATCTGCCGGGTACTCCATCCTGCTGACTCCTGCAAGATCTGCTGCTCCGTATGAGCACCAGTTACAAAGAAAGCTTACAATTTTTGTATCGTTATCAGCCATTATATAAGTATCTCCTTTAGACTACTTCACCCAGGGCAAATATTTGTGAAAAAATCTGGTTTGTATCAAATCCTCTAAGATGCAGCGCACCGGAACGGCAGGAGGCCACACAAAGTCCGCAACCCTTACACAAAACTGCGTTGATGTCTGCTTTTCCTTCAAAACGTCCCTCGGTTATAAATCGTGGTGCCGAATAGGGGCAAATGGATATGCAGACACCACAGGTGCTGCATTTTTCTACATTAACATTGGCGATGGTACCACTGGTAAACAGGTTATCCTTTTTGGAAAGAAGGGTTGCGGCCCTTGAGGCAGCAGCTCTTCCCTGGGTAATTGCTTCATTGACAGGTTTAGGATAGTGACCGGCCCCTGCCACAAAGACCCCGGCAGTTGCAAATTCGGCAGGACCTAATTTTGCGTGTTTTTCAATAAAAAATCCCTCGTCATTTAAGGGTACTTTAAAGAAATTGGCAAGTTTCTCATCTTTTCTGGGAACAATGGCAGCCGCCAGTGTTAAAAGATCAGTTTCCAGAGTGACGGGCTGGTTCAAAACATGGTCATTCAATGAAATTTTAATCTTGTCTTTTTCGATGACTACCACAGGTTTTTTATCAACTTCGTATCGGATAAAAATGACCCCGAGTTCTCTTGCTTCTTTGTATAATAACTCACGTTCACCATAGGTCCGAATATCTCTGTAAAGGATAAACACGTCCATGGAAGGTTTTCTTGTCTTCAATAAAATGGCATTGTCAACAGAATGGGTACAACAGACCCTGGAGCAATAGGGGCGATCAGTCTCTCTTGATCCGACGCATTGGATGAAAACTGCTGAGTTAATTGCGTCAAGTTGGGTGTCATTTTCCTTGAGTCGTTTGTCCAGGCCCAGGGCAGTGATAATCCTGTCATCCTGGCCAAATCCATACTCGGTTGGTTCAGAAGATTTTGCCCCGGTGGCAAGGACAGCCACCCCGTGTTCAAGTTCGCAGGTTTTATCTCCTGTTTTAAGGAGAGATTTAAAATTGCCCACAAATCCTTCCACCTTTTCAAGGGTGGTATCGGTGTGAACTGTGATCTTTTCATTGGCTTCAATTGCACCAATAAGCTCGGCTACTTTTTCACCCACGTCTTCGCCCTGGGCGGTTTTAAACAATTTTAATGCTTCTCCACCAAGCTGGTCTTTTTTCTCGATGATATGGGTGTCATAACCTTGTGTGGCAAGGCTTTTTGCTGCCGTTAAGCCGGCAAGGCCTCCTCCAACTACCATGACAGAAGCGTTTACATCAATTTTTTCTTCTTTAAGGGGTTCTGCAAGGGCGGCCTTGGCCACAGCCATGCGGACCAGATCTTTGGCCTTTTGAGTGGCAAGTTCCGGATTGTTTTTATGAACCCAGGAATTATGGTTCCTTATATTGGTCATTTCAAACAGGTATTTGTTTAACCCTGCATTTTTCAATGTCTCCTGGAACAAAGGTTCATGGGTCTTGGGGGTACAGGCAGCCAGCACGATGCGGTTGAGCTTTTTTTCTTTAATTTGCTCGACCATTTTATCCTGGGCATCCTGGCTGCAGGCATACATGTTTTCATCGGCAAAGGTGACATAGGGAAGGCTTTTGGCGTATTCGGTAACATGGGCACAATCCACCACTCCTTTGATATTGGAGCCGCAGTCGCAGATAAAGACACCGATATTGGGTCTTTCACCCACCACATTGGTTTCGGGGATTGTTGCAACCTGCTTTGTCATGGTGTCCCGTACTTCACTTAGGGCATCCCCGGCAGCAGATGCTGCAGCACTGGCATCCAGAACGGATTCCGGGATATCCTTGGGATTGTTGAATACCCCGGATACATAAATACCATCCCTGGAAGTTGCCACCGGTTCAAAGGAATCGGTTTTACAAAAGCCGTTGGCGGTCATTTCAATGCCAAGCTTATCGGCAAGTTCTTTGGTCTCAGGTGTTATCTCAAGGCCTACTGACAGAACGATCATGTCATAAACTTCTGTGACAATTTGTCCCAACTCATCAACATACCTGATTTGAAGGTCATGGGTGTCCAGATCTTCTGTTACCGAATGGACCTTTGAGCGGATAAAGTTAATCCCGTGTTTGTCTTTGGCGTTCTGGTAGTATTTTTCAAACTCTTTGCCGGGAGTTCGCATATCCATGAAAAAGATAGAACAATCCAAGTCTCCACCGGCGTGTTCTTTAGCTATAACGGCCTCTTTCACCGCATACATACAGCAGACAGAAGAACAATAGGGATTGTCACACTTGTTCATATCCCTGGAGCCTACGCACTGAAACCAGGCAATCCTTTTGGGACTTTTCCGTTTTTTGGCCAATAATTTATCTTTTTTCTTTTTGGGTTTTGCGGGCAGTTTTGGAAAGGTGGTGACATGACCCATGGTGGGACCAGATGCAGATAGAATTCTTTCAAATTCCATGGAGGTGATCACGTTGGGATAATTGACATATTGATAATTGTCAAATTTAGAAGGATCAAAGGGCTTGAAGCCCGGGGAAAAAATAATAGCCCCGGCATCCAGAGTGATTGTTTCTTGTGTTTGGGTGTAATCAATGGCATTTGCAGGACAGACCTCTTCACAGGTCCCGCATTTGTCTTTTGTCAGTTTTAGACAGACCTCGGGGTTTATGCCGTATTTGAGGGGAACTGCCTGGGGATACTCCACATAAATGGCAGTTCGTTTGACAAGATTAGCATTATATTGATCCTCAAATTTGCCGGGGCACTTTTCAGTGCAGACCCCGCAGCCAACGCATAAATCCTCTTTTACATACCGGGGTTTTTTAAGGATTTCAACTTGAAAATTACCTTTTTCACCTGTGACGTTTTTAACCTCAGAAAGGGTTAAAAGTTCGATGTTTAAATGCCGGCCGACCTCGACCAGTGTAGGTGAGATAATTCACATTGCGCAGTCATTTGTCGGAAAAGTCTTGTCCAGCTGGGACATCACGCCGCCGATTGAAGGGCCTTTTTCCACCAAATAAACATAAAATCCGGAATTTGCGAGATCAAGAGCTGAAAGCATGCCGGAGATACCGCCACCAATCACCACTACAGATCCGGTTTTTTTAAAATTCATTGTCATTCTCTCCTATTTCTAATCATAAAACAAATTATATCAATTAAAATTGCGTTTTTCATAATAATCATTTTTGTACGTAGCGTATAACATAGCTTTTATTAATTTTTATTAATGAAAAAACTATGTTATAAAGCTTTCTGTTAAATGTTGTCAACTATTATTGAATAAAAGGTTAAACACAACTTTCCCCATGAAAAAAATCATAACCATCTGTGGTCCCACAGGTATAGGCAAGACCAATTTTGCCATTGCCATTGCCCGCCATTTTAATGGAGAAATAATTGGGGCTGATTCCATGCAGATATATAAACATATGGATATTGGCACGGCCAAACCCAATTCGGATGAATTAAAAATGGCTCCCCATCATCTGATCGGTTTTCTGGATCCTAAAGAGGAGTTTGATGCGGGCCTTTATGCCACTAAGGCAGATCGGGCAATTGAGTCTCTTTTCAAAAAGGATAAGCTTCCCATAATTGCCGGAGGTACCGGTCTTTACATTCGGGCTTTGCTCCATGGGCTCTTCAGGGCCCAGCCGGTGTGTGAAAAAACTCTGGTTGATTTGACTCGTATTCATAAAGAAAAAGGCAACTTATTTCTCCATGATCAATTAAAAATATGTGACCCTGGTGCAGCTGAAAAAATTCATCCCAATGATAGTTTCAGGCTGATTCGGGCTCTTGAAGTTTTTATAACAACGGGTCAGACTATTTCTGCCAAACAAAAGGTTCATAATTTTGAAGAATCCAGATATAAAAGTCTGACCATAGGGCTTTATATGGACCGGAAAAAATTATATGAAAGAATTAACCAGCGGGTTGATATTATGATCAACCAGGGGTTGCTCAATGAGGTTAATTGCCTGGTTGATAAAGGGTATTCACTGGATCTTAAACCCATGCAATCTATCGGGTACCGACACATGGGCATGTTTCTAAAAGGGGAAGTTGATTTTGATGAAGCAATTGGGCTTTTGAAAAGGGATACCCGTCGTTATGCCAAAAGACAATTTACCTGGTTTAACAAAGAACCGGATTTGATCTGGCTTGAATCCTCACAGATAGATAATGCAATTTCCCTGATAAAAGAATTTTTGACATAACTTATAATTTTACATATAGTTGGACACTTAAAAGCCTGGATGTATGGCTTTCATTATATATTGTACCTATTAATATAATAATATTTGCGAAAAAAAATGAATAAAAAATTAACGGTTATCTTGAATCAAATCTGTTACCTTCTGATCATTACTATTGTTATCGGCTTGTGGGGATGCGCAAAGGCTCCCGTAAAACATCTCTATGATAACTCTTTTGTTCAAGGAGACAAATCCCTGGAAAAATATGTTTCATTGCATCAGATTCTCATGGCGGAAGCTGCTAAGTTTTCTGCCCAGGGCAATAATCAGGATGCTTTGTTTGTCTATAATCAGGCCCTGGCCCTGGCAGAGCCCGGGGACAGGGGGAAAATTTTGTCTGGTATTGAAAAGGTGCTGACCAAAACCAAACCCCAGGTTATTGAAGAATTTATCCAGATTAAAAACTTGAGTATTCCCCGGGCTCTTTTGCTTTATTGGCTGGGATTGGACTATGCAGCACAAAATAATTATCTCGAAGCTGAAAAGACACTGGATCTTTTTGTTACCACCTACCCTGATCATGCTTATGTTGAAGATGCTCAGGATTTATTGGCTTCCATGAAATTGGTAGGATTTAAAAAAAATACCATCGGATGTTTATTGCCATTGTCGGGAAAATACCATGTTTTCGGACAAAGAGCCCTGGAGGGTATCCAATTGGCCGTACAGGAATTATCAAAAACCTATGGCCAAAATTTTCATGTTATCATAAAAGATACCCAGTCAAACCCGGAAAGAGCCGCCGAATGCGTTGATGAATTGAACCAGGAAAAGGTAGTGGGTATTTTAGGCCCGATATTGGCAATCCAGCAGGCTGGAAGTAGGGCTCAAAGTCTTGGTATCCCTATGATAGCTTTGACACAGAAAACTGATTTTCCCCTCCAGGGAGATTATCTTTTTTCTAATTTTATTACCCCCGAAATGCAAGTTCAGGCGTTGGCATCTTATATTTTTACAAAGCTTGGCATAAAAAAAGTTGCTATTTTATATCCCAATGAACGGTATGGTAAGCGGTATATGGAGTTGTTCTGGGATGCTGTGAATAAATTTAACGGGGAGATTGTCGGGGTTGAATCCTATGATGGAAAAAACACAGATTTTGCTACCCCTATCAAGAAGCTTACCGGAGAATATTATCATGTCCCCAATTTTTTAATACCGGAAATATCTGGAGGAAGGCAAGTTGCCCTGGAACAAAATAAAAAATTACAAAATGATATTACCCGGGGGTCGGCTATTCCCATTGAACCGAAAGATAGGATTGATTTTCAAGCTCTTTTTATCCCTGATTCCGTGTCACGGATAAATCTGATTCTTCCCCAGCTTACCTTTAATGATGCCAAGGGTATGGTGCTTCTCGGTACAAATCTCTGGCACCAACCAGGTTTGCTGACCGGCGCAAAAGGGTATAATAAAAAGGCTGTGATCACCGATGGATACTTCGGAAACAGTAAAAATCCGATCACAGCCAGATTCGAAAAAAAATTTAATGAGCTCTACGGAACCCGCCCAGGGTTTCTTGAGGCCATTGCCTATGACACAGTTAACATTCTATTTAAGGCTGCCATGGGTGATGATGTCGACTCAAGACAAAGCCTGAAAAATGTACTCCAGGGAACCCGGATCTTTGAAGGCGCAACCGGGAATACAATTTTTGATAAGACCGGCAGCCCCCATAAGGAACTGTTTTTGCTCACCGTTAAAAAAGGAAAATTCAAGGAGATCAGTCATTAAAAAACGTGTTTTGACCGGTGGTCTCCAGGACAGATTGCCATAATCTTCCCCTGGTATCCAGTTTTTTGCGCTTGCCGGCCGAGGCTTCCATGGGTACATGGATATAGTGGTTGTTCCAGAAACTGATCAAAAGGTTTGTTTTTCCTGCCATGCCGGCATGGACGGCATCTCTTCCTAAAAAGCCGCAAAAAACACTGTCATTGGCATTGGCAGGAAGGCTACGGATGATATAGCTGGGATCGATGTATTTAAGGGATATTGGGATAGCCTTTTCATTAAAATATTTGGTAATCTTATCTTTTAAATAAATGCCTATATCTTTGAGTACCACATTCCCCGAGGCATCATACTGGTCTTCCTGGTCATCGAAAAAATTTTGACCGGCTCCTTCTGCCACGATGATCACCGCATGTTTTCTTTGTTTGATTCTGTTTTCAAGGGCCTGTAAAAATCCTGTTTTTCCATCGAGAAAAATGTCCACTTCCGGAATCAGTACAAAATTGGCGTCCTGCTGGGCAAGGGCGGCCGTTGCTGCTAAAAATCCCGAGTGTCTTCCCATAAGCTTTATCAGGCCGATACCATTGGGGTAAGCCGCCGCCTCATTATGGGCTCCTTTAATGGCTAGAGTTGCCACATCAACGGCTGTATCAAACCCAAATGAACGGGAGACTAAAAAGATATCATTATCAATGGTTTTGGGTATGCAGATTACTGATATTTTTAATCCTCTTTTCAGAATTTCATCGGCTATCCTTTTGGATGCCATCAGGGTGCCGTCTCCTCCTACCATGAATAAAATTCCCACATTCATTCTCTCGAGGCAGTCCACCACCGTGTCGATGTCCTGGGTGCCCCGGGAAGATCCCAGGATGGATCCGCCTTTATCCTGGATACCGGAAACACTTTTCGGGTTCAGTTCCATGATATCATGGCCATAATCGGGAACAAAACCCTGGAGGCCATGACGGATACCGTATATATTTGTCACACGGTAGATGTGATAGAGTTCAAGGACAATGGAACGGATAATATCATTGAGTCCGGGGCAAAGTCCTCCACAGGTGCTGATAGCACATTTAAGTTTGCTGGGATCAAAATAAATTTTTTCTCTGGGTCCCGCCTGTTCAAAGCTGGGTGGGGGTTGTTTTTTCCCAATAAAACCCTTCAGGGTTTCTATCTGAACATTTACGGAAACCCTTGAATCATCGGTAATAAACCTGGTGCCTGTTTCCCCCGGAAGGCCGTGGCTTTTCAGGGGGGAATCAATTTTTGCTTCACCAAGAACTGAAATTTTTGTGCCAAAATCATCGATGTTCATTGACTGCCTCCATTAAATTTAAAGGATCCTTTGCCAAGAATATCATGTAAATGTAAAATTCCTTCCAGTTTGTTGTTTTGATTAACAATAGGCAAAACTGTTATCTCGTATTTTTCCATCAGGTTCAGTGCATCATAGAGAAAGGAATCGATGTTTAAACAATGGGGAGTTCCTGTCATGATCTTTTCCACGGCAATTTTTCCAAACTCCAGGGTGCCGACAGCAACACAATGCCGGATATCTCCATCTGTAATAATGCCCACAAGCTGTTGATCTTTATTTAAGACAATTACAGCTCCCAATTTGAATTTATCCATTTCTTTAACGGCCATATCCATGGTGCAGCCCGTTGTTATATAGGGGATAGTAGACGCCTTAAACATGAATTCTCCGACTTTGCAGGAAAGTCTTTGACCCAGAGCCCCGCCCGGGTGGGATTTCATAAAGTCGCTTTTTTTGAATTTTTTTTCGTGGATAAGTGCCACGGCCATGGCATCTCCCATGGCCAGCTGTGCTGTAGTGCTGGAGGTGGGGGCCATGTTAAGGGGGCAGGCTTCTTTTTTGACGCCCGTATCAATGACAAGATCGCAAAATCCTGCCATGGTGGATGACAGGTTTCCTGTGAATCCGGCCAGTCGACAACCAACATCCTGGATTACTGGAAGCAATTGATTTAATTCATTGGTTTCTCCACTATTGGATATGGCAATGACAACATCGTCACGGCTTACCATCCCTAAGTCTCCGTGAACCGCTTCCACCGGGTGGAGAAATAATGCATTGGTTCCGGTGCTGCTCAGGGTGGCGGCAATCTTTCTGCCGATGTGCCCTGATTTTCCGATCCCTGTGATGATGACCCTTCCCCTGGATTGGCAAATATCTTTTATAAGTTTTTCAAATGATCCATCTATTTTGTCGATAAGACTCAAGATGCTATCGGCTTCCGTCTTTAAAACTTCTTTAGCATTCTCAATGATCATAATATGTCGTTTCGTTAATTGTTAAAATTAATGGGCATTCTATATTTAATTTATTTGATGTGATTATACTCCAGTCCAGGGTTTTTTCCCATAGAAAAATGGAAGTATAGTGGGTGAAAATATATATGTTTGTTATTTTTCTGGTTTATGTAGAATTATTAAGGCCTCCTGATCACGGTCGGCAATCTGATTGGCCACTTTGGCCGGCACAATCTCAAAACAGTCATCAAGCTTGACAATCCCTAGTTGCCCGCAACTTAGTTTTTTAGCTATAATTTCATTAACAAACAATTTTTTGATTTTTTTGCCTTGGGCAAAGTAGTATGGGTCATCGCAATTATCCAGATCCAAACGGTTTGTTACAATGAATTGTCTCACTTGTGCCAGGTTTTCAAGTCTTTGTTTTTCTTTGTTGAGTTTTTTGTTGAGCTCCTGGTTAAGTTTTTCTTTGGCCAGTTTGTCTTGTAATGTTTTATTTATTTCGGGGGAAAGTTTTTGTCCTTGATTTTTTTTGCGATTGGTAAGTTTTTGATGTTTAGCCTTTTTAACCTGTTTTTTATTAACAAGCCCTGATTTAAGGAGCTGATCTTGAAATGATGTTCCCATGGTGGTCCTTTTTTGTTGGTTATTGTATTACAATAATATATATGGGCCTATACATCAAATATTTAAAAATTAATGGATACCTCAGTTCTTGACAACTTCGTAATAATATAAGTAAATATTTCCCATAATATTTTTCAAAAGGGAGACCGCTGAATATGCAGAAGTTAAAAATTGTTGGTTTTCTATAGATTGCAGTTACAAGTAATAAGGGAGATAATTTAATGGTTATATCAAAAATAAAAATAATTTTATGTGTTGGGTGTGTTTTTTTTGTTTTAAGTGCATGTTCTAATACCGATCCTTTGTTAAGACCGACGGGTAGAGCCGCTTTTGTTCCGGAAACTGGTGTGGAATTTACACAATATGTGAGAAAAAGCCGTGAAAATATTGAGCAGATACTGAATAAATTGCGTCCCGGGTTGGAAAAACGATCATACCTGGGTGGTTATACAGATCAAGAAGCGGCAGCGATGCGTAGTCCGTTTCAAGTGCCTGAATTTGATAGTGACAGATGTTTGGATGTTTCAAGGGGAGCTGGGAAGGGTTTTCTTCTTATTCACGGTTTGACAGATTCTCCTTATCTGATGCGTAGTATTAGTGATTCGTTGAGCCGTGAATATCCATGCGCACTTATTCGGGCTGTTTTGCTGCCAGGTCATGGTACCATTCCAGGAGATTCACTGAAAATGAGATACAAGGACTGGGAACGCATCGTTGATTATGGGGTAAATAGTTTTAGGAAGGATAAATCAATATCGGATCTGTATCTGGTGGGTTTTTCCACTGGAACATCTCTTATTATAAATTATATGAAAAAAACTCCTGTGGAAAGCGGGAAATTGCGGGAAGATAAAATCAAGGGGTTGGTTTTGTTGTCTGTGGCAGTGAAAGCTAAATCCGCTGTAGCTGGCCTGGCGCCGATGGTTGCGTGGGTTATGGACTGGGCGACAAAATTTAAAGAAAGGGATGCGGCCCGTTATGAATCCTTTTCTTTTAATGCAGGGGCACAATTTTATGAATTGACCCAGGGCATGGACGGTCCTGAATATGCCCTTGATGTTCCTGTGTTGATGGCTGTGAGCGCTGATGATGCAACCATCGATGCCGAGGCGGCAAGAAAATTTTTTTGTTATCCGACCGATGTTAAACGGCGTGTCCTGATCTGGTACCAATCCATTGATCCGACTGTAAATTCCGGGATAAACCCAAAGGATACCCCAGGGCTGATGTGTGATAATATTATAGAGGTTGGGCTTGCTGATATTAAGCCTGGTTTTAAAACCCTGAATCTGTCCCATATAGCTGTATCCATGAGTCCGGAAGATCCACACTACGGTGTTTATGGAAAATATCATAATTGTAAGGCCTATGATAAAAACAAAACGGTTCAAGAATTTAATGGCTGCCAGACAAACAAAAACAATAATATTTTTGGAGAAAAAAATGTTAATGGTCTCAAAGACAGTCTTCACTTGAATTATGATTACCTGCGCCGGGGAACTTTTAATCCATTTTATAAAAATCTGGAAACTAAAATTTTTTGTTTCACAAATGATAACTGTCCCATAAGTGAACTTCTTGAATCAAAATAAATTTTTTGTTTTTTTTGGAGAGCATGGTTATGGAATTTTTCTCCTGAATAAAACATTGATTGACACAATCTCTATCTTGTGATACTTGTTCAAGGTTTATAGTCCTTGAATTCAAGGTAAAAAAAATAAATAATGGTGCCAAAGAAACGCTTTGGTATCTTTGATTTTATAAATTCAAAATAACAGGATTTTTTATTATGATTTGTACAACAGTAAGAGAAGGCGATGAGTGTGTATTGATGACAGCAAAGGGTTGCGGTTATAATGAAGGCCATTGCCTGCCGATAGTCGATCAATGTAAGGGATGTCAGAGAGCTTCTGAGTTAAAGACTGGCACCTATTGTGCCGCAGCTCCAGATCCCTCACTTAAATGGAAAAATGGAAATTGCAATGTTGCAACCCATGTTAAGATTGCTGAATCTGCTAAAAAACAGAAAATCAATCCAATCAAGGCGTCCAAGAGAAGATAATTTTCTATTTAGTTGTAGTTTATATAAACTCTGTGGTTTTGGTTGAGATGCAAAGCTACAGAGTTTTTTGTTTTTTTACGGATAGGCCTATTTTTCAGCAGAATTTTACCCGTTGTATTGTTATTAAACAATTATCCCGAGAGAAAAAATAAATTATGAATGCAATTGTAGAAGAACTAAATAAAACCATCAAAGGATCGAATCCCCATATTTATGAAATGTTGTCGGATATGGGAAAAGCGTTGTTTTTTCCCAAGGGTATTTTAAGCCAGAGTGCTGAAGCCAAGGTAAAAGCCGATAAAATTAATGCAACCATAGGCATTGCCAAAGAAGGAGACTCTGTTCTGAGTCTGTCTTCCATTACTCGGTATATCAAAGATATTGAACCAGATGATTATCTGCCCTACGCTTCTTCTTTTGGCGTCCCGGCCCTGAGGGAAAAATGGAAAACAAATTTGTATGAAAAAAACCCCTCCCTTGACAATCTGGGGGTAAGTCTTCCGGTTGTTACCTCGGGCATTACCCATGGGGTTAGTCTGGTATCGGATATGTGGGTGAATAAAGGGGATGTCATTGTGTTGCCCGATATGATGTGGGGCAATTACAATATGACTTTTTGCGTACGTAATTCAGCCAGAATTGTCCATTATAAATCCTATGATGAAAATTTAACAAAATTTAATATAGATTCTTTTGAATCTGTTATTCGTCACCAGGCTGAAGAAAACAAAAAAATTATTACAGTATTAAATTTTCCCCACAATCCCAGTGGCTATACTCTGAGTAAATCAGAGGCCCGGAGGGTTGCAGCTATTTTGATTGATGTTGCCCGGAAGGGCACCAATGTCGTAGCCGTATGTGATGATGCATATTTTGGTCTTTTCTTTGAAGAAGAAACCAGTAAAGAGTCCCTCTTTGCAAAAATAGCCGGCAAAGATAAACGGCTGTTGGCGGTAAAGCTGGATGGGGCAACAAAAGAGGATTATGTCTGGGGTTTTCGGATTGGATTTGTCACCTACGCAATTGGCGGTGATAAGGATATTATTCCTGCACTTGGGGCATTGGAACAAAAAACTGCCGGATGTATCCGGGGTAATATTTCCAATTGCTCTCATTTGGGCCAGACCATCTTGCTCAAATCCATGTGTGATGATAATTATGATCTCTTAAAACAGGAAAAATTCAACCTGTTAAAACACCGGGCCCTGGAGATAAAAAGAGTATTAAAAGATCCGAAATATGACGATGCTTTTGATGTCTATCCCTTTAATTCCGGTTATTTCATGTGTGTTCGCTTAAAAGAGGTCAATGCTGAACAATTACGGCTTCATTTGCTTGGAAATTATGGTGTCGGGTTAATATCCATTGGTGAAAAAAATATCCGGGTGGCTTTTTCATGTCTGGAAGAAAAAGATGTGAAAAATTTGTTTGATATTATTTTGAGTGGTATTAACGACCTTCGAAAAGGTTAACCGATGAATATCAGTAAGAGTGCTAAGGCTGCTGAGTTTGCCAGGGCAGGAAAATGGCTTTTCTATTTTGTCCTTATTGGTCTCATTGCCGGGGCTGGAGCCATCCTTTTCCATTATTTGTGCGACCTTGGGATGCATTATTTTCTGGATTTAATGGCAGGGTACAGGCCCGGAGGAGCTGCAGGGGAACATCTGCTGTTGCCCCAGACACAGACGCCGTTCAATCGTTGGATATTGTTAATCGTACCTGCTCTGGGCGGTATTGTGTCGGGGTGGATGGTTTATACATTCGCCCCTGAAGCAGAAGGACATGGGACCGATGCCGCCATTGATGCCTATCACTATAAAGGTGGGCGAGTTCGAAGCAGGGTTCCATTTGTGAAAACCATTGCCTCCACCCTTACCTTGACCACGGGGGGATCCGGCGGCAGGGAAGGGCCCATTGCCCAGATAGGAGCTGGATTTGGATCTTTTTTGGCCACCAGGCTGAAGTTGTCCGAGCGGGAGCGGCGAATCATGATGGCGGCCGGTATTGGTGCTGGTGTGGGCAGTATCTTTCGTGCCCCTCTGGCAGGAGCCTTGTTTGCTGCTGAAGTTCTTTACCGTGACCCTGATTTTGAATCGGAGGTTATCATTCCCGCTGGAATTTCCTCCGTGGTAGCTTATTGCCTGTTTTGTCTGGTATTGGGTTGGGGGTCATTGTTCAGTGCGCCTGATTTTATATTTCAAAACCCTCTGGAGCTTGGGCCTTACACGGTCCTTGCCGGTGTTCTTGTGGTGATAGGTGCCCTGTATATAAAAGTATTTTATGGGGTGAGAGATATTTTTAAAAAACTAAAAGTTCCCGACCATATAAAACCTGCCATTGGCGGGCTTTTAACCGGCATGGTCGGGTTTTATCTTCCCTATACCCTTGCCTTCGGGTATGGAATAGCCCAGAATGCTATCTTTAATAAGGTGGCTATTCCCACCTTGATAGCTCTTGCCATCGGTAAGATATTCACCACCTCTTTTTCAATCGGATCCGGCGGCAGTGGAGGGGTTTTTGGTCCTTCCATTGTCATAGGCGGTGCCGTTGGTGGTGCTGTTGGTAAAATTTTTCACATGTTTATTCCCGCTATTGTAACCCAGCCTGGAGCCTTTGTTATCGTAGGTATGGCCGGTTTTTTTACGGCGGTTTCCAATACCCCCATCTCCACCATTATTTTTGTCAGTGAAATGACCAATTCCTATCATCTATTGCTGCCAAGTCTGTTGGTTTGTTCTCTTTGTTATCTGTTGGCCCAACGATGGACTATTTTTGAAAATCAGGTCAAATCAAGGGTTGATTCCCCGGCCCATGCCGGTGAGTTCATGATGGATATTCTTCAGACCATTAAGTTGGAAAATTTAACATCCATGGTTAAAAATGTGAGGTGTGTGAATGAAGAGATGCCCTTCAGTGAATTTAAAAAAATTTTTCAGACCACCAAACAGCATTATTTTCCCGTCATGGACGGTAGCGGAGAGCTTTCTGGGATTTTTTCATCCACGGATATCCGGGAGGTGATTTTCACAAGTTACCCTGAAAACCTTGTGGTAATGAAGGATATTATGATCTCAAATATTATTACCACCACTCCATCCGAGGATTTAAATACGGTACTCTTAAAGCTGACCCAGAAAAATATTGATGCCTTGCCCGTTGTTAAGGAGGATGCTCCCGGGATCTTCCTGGGATTAATTTACAGGCGGGATATAATCTCTTACTATAATAGTTATGTTAAAAATATTAGTGATCAAGGATAATGATTATGTCAAAGAAACGGGGTCTTTAGGAATAATTTACCTGTTTTAAAAATAATCCCCTTGCCGGAGCTGTGTTGCCGGCAAGGGCTCTGTCCCTTGCCATAAGAATTGTTTCAAATTCCTTTGGATTAATTTTTTTTAATCCCACATCCACTAAAGTTCCCACAATATTTCGTACCATATTTTTTAAAAATCCCGAGGCTGATATTTTAAAAATAAGCATATCATCTTCCATGGGGCCGGTGTTTTTACGGGGTTCCATGACGGCAAAAAAGACTTCTCGTATGGAGGAAGTTCTGGGGCTGCCGGTATTTTCAAAGGATTTAAAGTCGTGGACTCCTGTGATTAGATCACAGCATTGATTCATTCGGGCAATATCCAGGGGCTTTTTTATCTGCCATAGGTAGGAGGCACCAATGGCACAGGGGTCAGTCCTGTTTAGAATATAATAGTTATATTCCTTGGACTTTGTATGATATTGGGCATGAAATGTCTCATCTGTAATTGAACATTCACGGATTACGATGGGATCTTTTATCAGGGAATTTAGTCCTTTTTTTAAAGACATGGGATCTAATTGGGTGTTGGCATGGAAATGGGCAACCTGGCCCAGAGCGTGAACGCCGGCATCTGTGCGTCCGGAGCCGCGGATATGTATTTTCTGGTTTAAAATATGGCCCAGGGCAGATTCCAATTCCCCCTGGATAGTCTTTTCCTTTTTTTGTCGCTGCCAGCCAAAAAACGAGGTGCCGTCATATTCAATGACCAGTTTAAAATTGTGTTTCATGCTTTTCCAGGGTGCTTATGGTTTCAATTACTTGTTTATTGGCCGTGGCAATATTATGGGAGAGTTCCATGGCTTTGGTTGTGCCTAAAATTTGAGAGTAGGTTAAGTACAACTTTTTATAGGCTAAAGCAATGGGTGTTTGCATATCCATGCTTTTTTGTGTCGGAAAGATAAAAACCGTTTTACCTTTGGATTTACGTCGAACCAGTTTTTTTTTAACCAGGGAATCGATGAAACGGGTGATGGTGGAGGGGGTGAGCTGTAATAGGCGGCTCAGCTCTTTTGGTCCGATTCCCGGTGTCTCAAAAACCAATAATAATAAGGAAGCGTGGGCAGGAGACAGTTTTAAGGGTTTAAACTCAACTTCGGCCAGTTTGAGCAATTGCCGGTAAAATGCGTTGGTATTAAAAAATAGACATGTATCAAGAAAATTGTGTTTTGGGGTTTCCATATTCATTATTTTCTCCTTTTATATTGTATGTACAAGTATTATTTTTTTCCTTCCATGTCAATATAGTTTCCTTTATATCCTGAACCTTGTTCCGGCAGAAATGAAACAGGGCAGCCACAAGGGCTGCCCTGAAATTTCAATATCCTGATAAATTTTTTGTTAATTCTCGGAACATTCAGGATAGGTTTCCAGCAGTCCTGAATAAAAGTTTCCAAAGGTATAACTGCGGGTTGCATCCCAGTTTACTGACCAACCCATAATACCTTTCATGCTGCAGTATCCATCTGGATTCTGGAGTTGATAATTTCCGCCGAAGGATTTTCCGCTAATAAGATAATCCAGTGCTTTTTTTACTTCAGTTTCCATTGTAAATCCTGATCCTGCAGCCTGTGATGACATGGGCAGGCCGATGGCGACCTGGTCGGATCTCAATGCCGGAAACAAGTTGTTATTATCAAGCGCTACCGGAAAGCCTTTCAAGAGCATTTCCGCCATGGCCACATGGAAATCTGCAGTAGCTGAGTTATAGATTTGTCCGTCAAGGCCGTACATGGAGCCGGTGTTGTAATGCTGTACATGGACATAGGAAAGCCTATCTTTTAATGCATATATTAATGGAAGATATGAGCCGTACACACCTGAATAACTTGAATATGCTCCCTGGACATTGGCTGTTTCCGGAGCTGCCGTCAGCATGAAATCATTTCCATATGAATCGTATATTGTTTTGCATGCATCGATGAAATTGATGACCCGGGGGGTTGTGGGGTTTTTAAAATCTGTATCGCCACTTTGCAAAAGAAGCGAGGAGCCTTCAAGATCGATGTCAAAGCCGTCAAAACCGTATTCATCGATAATAGTTTTCAACGAGCTGATAAAATTTTCTTTATCGGCGGTGGTGTCAAGGCTCACATGGGCATTGGCGCCGCCAATGGAAATAAGGACTTTTTTACCTTCGTTCTGGAGAGTTTTAACATCGTTTTTAAATTGCTCCACCGAAATAAAATCAGGGATAAAACGAAGTGTCATATTGTCATGGGAAATAGGTTCGGCAAATGCAATGCAAATGACATCGTAGTAATTTGGAAGATCAATCAACCTGATATAAGGAGCCGAATAATCGTTCCAGTTATGCCAGTATCCGATAACTAATTTTTTGTTATCGACGGTCCCGGTGCATTCTCCTACACAAATGGATACTTCGGAAGATGTGGTAACCGCACCCTCGTTATCTTTTGCAATAGCAGTGAGTGTATATCGGCCTGGGTCGACATTTGACCAGGTTATACCATATGGCGGTGATGTGGCGATACCCAGGGACTTGGAGCCTGTAAAAAATTCCACCTTGACGATACTGCCGTCGTTGTCAGTTGCCGTCGCAGTGATGAGGATGTCAACGTTCTCGGAAAAGCTATCTCCTTGTTCCGGTGAATCGATATTTACATTTGGAGCTTCATTGCCCCCGTCGCCGCAAAGGCCTAAATCTTCCCACACTCCCCATTGGCCTGTTGTTCCGGGTTCATCACCCTTTGTCCACCATTTTGCTTTCCAGGTATGATCATTATGTGAAACGGTATTGTTTTCTTTGTATATCTCGTTGCTTTGCCATAGATTGGGACATTCGCCGTCCTGTTCTAAAACAGTAATGGAAATTTCTTTGGAAGTTGTTGTCAATCCGTCATTATCCGTTGCAATAGCCTTGAAAGAATATTCTCCTTTTGAAATCAAAGGCAAAGATACACTGTAGGGTGAGTTTGTATCGATTCCGATGGATATATCGTTTTGGAAGAATTCCACCTGGGTTACACTGCCGTTGTCGTCAGCTTCAGCCTGAATCATAAGAGGAGATCCTGCCTCCAGGACAGCTCCGTCATGGGGAGAAGTTATGGCCACGGAAGGCGGGCCTTCAGTGCTGCCGCACAAACCTAAATCTTCCCACACTCCCCATGGTCCTGTGTTTCCTGGTTCGTCTCCCTTTGTCCACCATTTTGCTCTATAAAGATGCCCGTTATAAGACACTTCATTTTCACCTAGGTAGGTTTTGGCGGCGTCCCAGGCCGGTGCATCACATGATATTCCGGGTATAACGGTGACCGTGGTGGAATCGGTGGACTCTGTGTTGGAACTGTCTGTGACTGTAAGGGTTAATGTATATGTATTTTGCAAATCATAGGTATGGGTGGTGTCAGCCCCCAAGCCATCAGAACCGTCCCCAAAATTCCAGACAAAATTATATGGAGGAGTTCCGCCGGACGCTTGACCCGTAATGGTTATGCCGGTATTAATGGTTCCGCTGTATGGGCCGCCGATATTGCAGGTCAACGGGGTAATCCCTGTGATATTGACCGTCGTAGAATCGGTGACCATGTTATTGGCGCTGTCGGTAACGGTGAGAGTTGCGGTGTATGATCCCTCCAAATCGTAGATATGGGAGACGGTTTTCCCGGAATCGGATGTGTTGTCTCCAAAATCCCATGAATAAGTGTAGGGTTCATCACCGCCATGGGCTTGTGCAGTAAGCTGGAGTGCTGTTTCGATAACACCTGTATATGGCCCGCCCGTATTTGCTCTCAAGCTGTTATCGCTTGCAAACACTTCATTTGTCTTATTTATCAAGGGAGATTTTACATCGGACCATTGTTTGAGTTTGGCTCCAAAGGAGGTGACGGTTCCGCTTAATTCAAGATCACCGTATACCGTCCAGACGATTGCCCCTCCCAGGTTATGATCCATGATAAATTGGGATTTGATGCCAATTGAATCAACATCATCATAGGTTAAAAAATAGTTTCCCTTGGTCAGATATGGAACTTTGGCTTCATCGTTCCAGTGATAATTCCATGGGCAGTTGTTGTCAATCGCTGTTTGTTTAATGAAAAAATAATTGGGAGTGCCGTCATACACGTCTTTGGGCCAATTTGTATAATCAGCCGATGTTTTGATTTGGCCGTCCGGTTGGATGAAATGGGATGTTTTTATTGTTTGACCGTTAAGTTCGGCAGTGTTTTTGGTTATCATTCCCCGGCCATAAAAAGGTAGGCCGAAATTTACTTTTTCAAGGGGGATGGATTGATTTGCAATGAACTTGTAAAGGGTTTCCCAGTTGAACCCCGGAGATTCAGAGCCATTATAATCATAAATATTTGAATTGAATCCTGTAATATCCGAGAATCCTCCATTAAAATCATATGTCATAAAATTAAAATGGTCCATATAGTAATTGAGTTCTTGCCAGTCAAACCCTTGAAGTTTGGCAGGGGAAACTGAAAAAGCAGCAGTGATCAATTTATTCTGTCCGATGGCTGCTCTTATCTCTTTGACCAGTGTCAGAAAATTATCGTAGTCTGCCTGGGTTCCTGTAAAGTTCATGCCCTCGAATGGACCGGGGTATTCCCAGTCCAGATCAATACCATCAAATCCTATTTTCATAAGTTTTTTGCAGTCATCAATAAACCGCTGACGTTTTGCGGGGTCGCCGGCCATTTCATGAAAATGTTTGCTCATGCTCCAGCCGCCGATGGATGCCATTACCTTTACGCCTTTTTCATGGGCCAATTCCAGCAAGCCGGGGGCACCTCCTTCTTTGTGAAGGGGGACTGGAAGAGATCCTGAAAGGCCCCATGTGGGATGTGTCCATGAGCTGCCTCCTGTTTCAACTTTAAATCCCTGGGCTTCGCACCGAAGTTTTATGGTGTCGTTTATATAATGTATGGGTTCAATTTCTCCGAAAAGAATATGAAGATCCCAGCTGCTGTATATATCAGTATACAGCAGATCTGCTGGTTCTTGATTCTCATCTGATTGCCAGATGTCTTTATTCCTAAGATCACCACTATGAAGTGATCCGTCACTGGCAACACCGAAAAAAGAGTAATTTAATATGGTATATTTATTATAATCGATGTTTAAATGGGTGAGAGCTCCCTGGGCCGGTACGCCTGCGTTAGTACTTTTCCATGCATCCCAATTGGTTATATAGCCGACAATCTGTTTTGAGTGGTCTCCGGTTGTTGCGCTGCCTCCTGTATTCACGTGGGAATCAGCTATTGAGTATAGCAATATTATTGCCAGCAAGTTTAACGCCAGTATCAGTTTGTTTCTATTGTATTTAGTCTTTTGTTGTATTTTTTTCATCCGAACCTCTTTTTGAAATTAATAATATCAAATATGGTGTTTGTGTATGGTTATTATCACTTTGGAAAACATACACCTTTGTTTATTGTTGTGTTAGTCCAAGCCTTTTTGAATCAATACCGAAACTTTTCCTGAATATCATTATTGTTAAGGTTGTAGTTTGTTTCATATAGTCCTCCTTTGTATTGATATATTATCGTTTTGTTGTGTTTCATTTAAGAAACATAATAAAACATATGGGTGTGTGTATATTGAAAAATGATTATTTGTCAAGTTATTACGATCATATCAAAATAAGGATGATGCAAGGGGTGTATGATTTTATGTTGTTTCATTTTGTTTGATTCGGGGCGGATAAGCCGGGCCGTGTCCAGGGTAGTAATTATAATTTTTTGTTTCATCTTCTGCTCCTTTGATTCTTGTTGAACCAGTTTGTTGTATTTATTAAACTTTTATCGGTTTATTTTTATTGTTCTATTCTTATTAATTATTTTTAGTTCATTTTTTGTGCCAGGGTAATAAGAGGATATTTGATCTTATTGAAATTATTCGATATATTTTGTTATGGGGTGTGGAAAATAACGTTTGCGAAGATTTACTGGTTTTATTTAACTGACGATATTTTATATTTGATTATATATGGCTAAATATCATTGGAAGAGGTGTGAAACTTTCCAGTATTGTGGGGTAGGTGATAGAAAACAAACAGGTGACGCTTGCAAAGACCAAGAGCGATCGCCGTCATCATAAGGAAGTTGAAGATGAATTTGCGGTGGATTCTATTTCGATCTAAAAATATGTTATAAGCAGCCCATCAAAATATATTGATATTGTTAAGGAAATTTTGACTGCTTGTTGAATAAGACCTTGAAACATAACATGGGTCTTTTTTATTTAGCTTACCATTGCCAGCCGGCACCAATGGATAAATGATTGATCACCTGGCTGACACCAGGCACTTCTTTGGCAATATTTATAATGGTATCTTTTAATTTTATAGATCCAACATCTCCGGAAAGGGTGACACAGCCCTTTTTACAGTCAATAAGAATTCTTACGGATCGAGTGGGTCTGTTCATAATTAATGCCACCCAAATTTTTGCAACTATATGTTCATCTTCAAAAATCGAAATTGTATCAGCATCACAAATGAATTCCGGTAGGGCGGCAGTCTGAATAATTAAATTAACAGCACTCGTTATCTTAATATGATCCAAATTAAGAACAAGATCAAACTGGGATGAATCATTCCAGTCAATCCCCCAAACTGTTTTGGACCAATGGGCTCGTTGATGATCAATTCCCATGATATGATTAATCGCTTTTTTCCGGTTAAAATTCTTTTTTTCCATAACAATGGAAATCCGATATTCCATACCAGCTATAACCCTTACTTTTAATAAATTAGGCACCCCCCCTAAAAGCAGATGCCCTCCATATCCGTGATAAACTAAATCATGGGCTTTAGCTTTCTCAAGTAAAGCCGCCTGTAAGAATTTTATATTGGCAATATGATTTACAGCTCCCAAGGATAGAGGCTTTGGAGCTGTCAGGATAACACTTCGCAGCGAAGATTTTTTTATATGAAAGGCTGATGCTGCATCTTGAATAATATCCTCCCGACTGACACACAAATAATTAAGTTTTTCTGCCAGACTTTCTGCTACTGCCTTGCCTCCTCCAAAAGTTCCCCTTGAGATACTAATAATTGTCATGAATTATTTTCCCTTTTGAGATTTGTTAACAGGTGGTCCTAACCGTTGACTTATGAATGCCAACCCAGCAGATAAAACCAACATACAAACTATGAGCAAATAAGACAAATCAGCTTTACCTGTAATATCTATTATTAAGCCATTGAGCCAGGGCATGATTAAACCGGCCAGGCCAAATGCAGCAAACAGACATCCATAATTGAGTCCAAAATTTACCAGACCAAAATAATCTTTGCAAGCCGCAGGAAAAATAGTGAGATTGGACCCGTAATTCATCCCGATGAGAAAGACCGATACGAGGATTAGAACAGTAGACCCATCCTTGTGACTGGTAATTAGATACAAGAGGCCGATCATGGATGCCTGGAATAAAAACTGTCCCATGAGGGTAACTTGTCGGCCAACTTTGTCGGAGACAATGCCTGCGATGATTCGCCCCATGGTGTTGCCCAGGGAAAGGACCACCACGGTAAAAAATGTCCACTCGCCTAGTGCCTTTGCCCCTAGATCGGCTGCCACGCTGATAAATACCAGGCCAGCGGAGGCTCCTGAAAAAAACATGACAAAAAACAGCCAAAATTGAAGTTCCTTGAGCATATCACCTAATAAAATTTTTTGTTCTTCCTTCCAGGTTTGAACAGGAACAATGGAGATAGGCACAAAACCAGGCGGAGGATTATAGACAAACCAAGATAGGCAAGCTGAGACTAACCAGATAAGCCCTCCCACAGTGACCATAGACAGAGCTACTCCTTTTTCAACCTCTCCTGCCGAATTAGTTACTGAATAAAAATTTAATAAAAAGGCTGCCAATGGAGCCAGAATCATGGGAGCAAACCCATTGCCAGCCACAACAAGTCCTGCAATAAATCCGGTTTTTTCCCGGGGGAACCATTTGATGGCCGCCGGGGTTAGGGCAGCATAGGCAAAACCGACACCGGTACCCGTAACAATGCCGAACCCAAGAATATATGTCCAGACGGTATTTCCACCCAAGCCTGCTATAATACATCCAAGACCCGCCAGAAATCCCCCCACCATCACCATGGGTCTTGGGCCATAACGATCCTGCAACTGACCCGCCGGTATCATTACAAGGGAAAAAATAATGGCCATAACAGAATAGGGTAGGGCTTTTTCTGCATTGGACCATCCCCAGGTATCGGGAATTCCAACCTTAAAAACACTCCACACATAAAGCACACCACCGAGTATACCAAGGCCCATGGTTGCAGCAGTTACAAGCCATCCCCTGGAAAAGGAAATCGTAATATGGGTATTGGAATTATTTGGTTTGTTCATTGAATATGACTTTTAACTCCTTTCTTATTTCGGAGGGCGTCAGCTTTTAGATACCTTTGTGCATAAAGAGATAAGACAAGAGATTAGAACAAACACTAAAGATTGCTTTATCCATTAATGCATCCACAAGGGATTATAGTATAGTAGAACCAATGTCAAGATAGTTTTTTACTGAAAAAGAGGAGGGCTGAATGGTCATAATCAGCCCCTTTTATCATGAAAGTTTGGAATTTTAATTGGGGGGGGGATATCTGCTTAATCTTATGGTAGTTGATTTGTAAAAAAATGCGATCATAATTTGAGCAGTTGCATTTAGTTTGAATATATATTTTTATTTAGGTTGAAATAGAGAAATTTCATGTTCAGTTTTGATAAATTTAAACAAGTTTGGATCTAAAAATTGGGATAGCAAAGCTTTGCTGTCGGCTTCGGACTCTCTGCCAAACCAGATACCTTTAAAAAATAATTCTGTTTCAATTTCTAAGGAAAGAGATTGTCCATATTTCAAATTACAATTGACATCAGACAGACCACCCCATTTAATATAAAGAGATTTTTCCTTTCTATTTATAGTTATCTTACTATTAAAAATAGGTTCGTGTTCGAAGACATAAAGAGTTGCATAAGGGTCATCATCAGGTCCATAGGGTTTTTTCCATGATACATTTGTTCCTGCAAGATCAAGCCAATGGTTCAACTGCATTGGAGGACTCACTATAAAATTTTTTGCACAAGCCATGGGATACCAATGGGAAAATTTACCTTTGTCAGATTTTGTTTGAATATTTAGTCCCCATTTGATTTCCATGTCATTTTTATCAATATAGGCCTCCAGAATAGCCGACCTTACCTTAAAATTTAAATCTGAAATCTTTAACATATTTTCCTTTTATAATTTTTTGCGATACTTCATCTATAAGTGTAAATATAGCAGGTGTAAATATAGCATGAATTTTACTATCAGTATTTTGTATCGTTTTCGTGTCTTTCTCCCCAATCCACCAGCAAAAAAAAATCTCGTTGGGCTTGATTGTTCAAGCTGATAGAATGTTTGTGCGACAAAAAAACTATCATCAACGAGGTGAAACATAATATGACACAAGGCGTATTACCATTCAAGTATGAAGAAAAAAAAATAGCACGGGCATGACAGCACCGGCAGGTTTACTGGTTTGAAGGCTTTAATTCTGGAACCCCAATGCTAATATCTATAAATCATTTACACCCGTCAATTTCACGGGTATAATGCCTGCCCTGATGAATTTACATCATTTTCAATAAATATGACAGGAGCCTTGGGGATGAAAGGGTTTAAATTTGCCGGTGTCCACGCCGGTATTAAGGAAAACGGCAGTGATCTTGGAATGATACTTTGTGAGAAACCTGCCACGGCGGCAGCTTTGTTTACCAGGAATCGGGTGGTGGCAGCCCCGGTAATTCTTGGTAAACAGACAATTAAAAAGGCAAAGTGTCAGGCAGTGTTGGTCAATTCGGGGAATGCCAATTGTTTTACCGGAACCCAAGGGCTTGCGGATGCCAGGGCAACAACCCAGATGGTGGCCAGGACTTTTGATATCCCCCGGGATTTTGTCATGGTGTCTTCCACCGGCGTGATCGGGGCACCATTGCCCATGGATAAATTTAAGACCGGCATTCCTCTGGTGAAAGAACATATTAATACCGGCACCCTGGAAGATTTTGCCCAGGCGATTCTCACCACCGATACCTGCCGGAAAATAGTCAGTATGAAGGGCTGTATTGATACCCCCCAGGGGGCCAAAGAGTTTTCCATGACAGGGGTTGCCAAAGGCTCTGGTATGATCCGGCCGGACATGGCCACCATGCTGGCTTATGTCCTGACCGATGCCGATATTGGCGTTGGGGATCTGAATTCTGCCTTAACCCGGGCCAATGAAAAATCTTTTAACCGGATCACGGTGGACGGGGATACCAGCACCAATGATACCCTGCTTTGTCTTGCCAGCGGTGAAAGTGGAGTTTGTATCCGGGATGAAGCCTCTTTGAAGGTGTTCCGGGATCTGCTTGAAAAGGTATGTTGTAGGCTTGGCAAAATGATTGTTAAAGACGGGGAGGGGGCTACTAAGGTGGTCCAGATTACCGTAAAGGGAGCTAAAACCGGGCAAGATGCCTTTAAAGCCTGTGAGGCCATTGCCCATTCCAATCTGGTCAAGACAGCCATTTATGGGGAAGATCCCAATTGGGGCAGAATTACTGCGGCCGCCGGACGTTCCGGGGCCTTTGTTGATCCCGATAGGATGGATCTGTATTTTGAGAAGGTCCCTTTGGTTATCAAGGGCTGCTGGCAGGGGCCCGATGCGGAAAAAAAAGCTGCCGGGATTATGAAAGCTTCTGAGATTAATATCCTCCTTGATTTAAATCTGGGGGATGAAACAGATAGTTTTCTGTTTTGCGATTTCAGTGAAAACTATGTTAAAATTAATGCGGATTACAGGTCTTAAAGATGCGGTTACAAAAATTTTTGGCCCATGCCGGTGTTTGTTCCAGAAGAAAAGCTGAAACCTTTATTCTGGAAGGGCGGGTAAAGGTTAATGAAGTAAAAATCACTACTCTTGGCACCCAGGTTGATCCGGAAACAGATCGGGTTGTTTTTGACAATAAACCGGTATCTCCGCCCAAACCTGAGTATACTTATATTGCCGTGAATAAACCCCGGGGGGTTGTTACTTCTTGTTCCCAGAAAAACGCCAGGATCATCCTGGATCTGGTACCAATCAAAAAAAGGGTTTATCCAATTGGCCGCCTGGACAAGGATTCTGTGGGGCTTGTTCTGTTAACTGATGACGGTGAGCTTCATAATAGGCTTTCCCACCCTTCCCATAACCATGAAAAAGAGTATCTGGTGAAAACATTTGCCCCCATAGGAGATGAGGATCTGAAGGCTATGGCGGACGGCATGGTTATAGAAGGGGTTAAAACCCGCAGGGCCAAAGTTGAACGTGTCGCAAAAAATCAATTTTCCATAATCTTGAAGCAGGGCCGAAACAGGCAGATCCGGAAAATGGTGGATCAAACCAATAACAAGGTTGATACGCTTAAGCGAATTCGAATGGCAAATATCAACCTTGGTGGTTTGAAGGAAAATGGCTGGCGTTACCTGACGGACCAGGAAATAAAAGTTTTAACCAAGTGAGGTAAGCCCCACGCATTTTTTGATTTTATCCAGAAAGGGAACCGAAAACTGTCTGGCCCTGGCAGCTCCTTCTTGTAATATGGTTTCGATATCGGAAGGGTTCTCCATCAGTTCATTGTAGCGGGTTCTGGGCTCTTTCAATATCTGGTCGATATATTCGAACAGCTCTTGTTTCATGGTTCCCCAGCCGATACCCTGGCTGTAACGGGCTGCCATATCTCGAGTTTGGGCTTGGGTGGCAAAGGCCTTATAAATGGAAAACAGGGTACAGGTGGCAGGATCTTTGGGCTCATCTGGCGCCAGAGAATTGGTGGTAATTTTCATTATCATTTTTCGCAATTGTTTTTGGGTGCCGAACAGAGGAATAAAGTTATTATAGCTCTTGCTCATTTTTCTTCCGTCCAGCCCGGCTAAAATCGCCGATGATTCATCCACCTTAGCCTCGGGCAGGATAAACAGTTTTTTGTATTGGTGGTTGAAACGGGCTGCAATATCCCGGGTCATCTCAATATGCTGGATCTGATCTTTACCAACCGGTACGTTTTTTGCGTTAAACATTAGAATATCGGCTGCCATGAGAATCGGGTATGAAAACAACCCCATGGTAATTGCTTTGTCCGAATCAGTGTTTTTATCGGCTTCATTGTCCTGGACTGCAGCTTTATAGGCGTGGGCACGATTCATTAATCCCTTGGCTGTCAGACAGGTTATTATCCATGTGAGTTCCGGAATTTCTGGAATATCAGACTGGCGGTAAAAAACGCAATTTTTATAATCCAGTCCCATGGCAATCCAGGCAGCTGCAATTTCAAGGGTGGATTGTTGACGTTTTTTGGGATCATGGTTTTTGATCAGGGAGTGGTAATCTGCTAAAAAATAGTAGGAGTTAAGATCCGGGTTTTTGCTGGATTCAACTGCGGGGCGAATGGCACCCACATAATTTCCCAGATGGGGGGTACCACTGGTTGTGATACCGGTTAAAAAATCTGCATTTTTCATTTATTTATCCTAGGGTAATAATTGAGTTAATTGACAAAGGGGAGTATCAAAAACTTTGATTTTAATCAATAAGTTTATTTTTGCGGGCATATTCAATTGCAAAATTGAGTTCTTTCCTTTTTGTCTCAAGGTTATTGTCCAGTTTTTCGTTAAGAATCAGGTTTAATATTTTAGTGTACACGGAACCTGGTTTGATCCCCATTGCCAGAAGATCTTTTCCACAAACAATTGGTTTGATATGTCTGTGATGGGTATAAAAATTGGATATGGCTTTTCTGATAGCTTCATTTTTTGTCAATGCCATTATATACAAGATGAATTCCGTCTTAAAGTGTATAAGCCCCCAGTACAATTCCTGGTGGGTGAGGGGAAAGGCTTCTTCAATAAGATTTAGTCTGTTTTCCGCTTTGTATCTTTTTCCAAGTAACAGATCTTTTTCTTTTGCCGGTACCATGAGTCTCAGGCAGATCTGCTCGCACACCCGATAGGAACATCGATTTAAAATTGCCATAAAATAGATTGCCCACCGGGGATATTCTTCATCCAGGTAGAGCAGGTCATGCCATGTCAATGTTTTGTTCACGGACTCAAATAGTTCATATGTGGTGTCGGTTATCAATAATTGATTGTGAAGAACTTTTTCAAGGCCATAGGATTCCATGGTGCGAATGGCAGGGATTGGGTTTTCTTCTCCAAAAATCTGTTTGAGTTCCGATAGGACCCTAAGTCCGCTCAAATGCTTGAAACAATTGATTTTTACGGCATTTTTAATCAGGGTGGAAGTAACTTTTCCAATATTAAATCCAAAGCGGTTTGCAAATTTAATGGCTCGAAATACCCGTGTGGGGTCTTCCACAAAACTTAAATTATGGAGGGTACGTATGGTCTTATCTTTTAAATCCCGGGCTGCCCCGAAATAATCGATCATTGTTCCAAAATCGTCCTGGGACAAAGAAAGGGCCAGGGTATTTATGGTAAAGTCCCGCCGGGCAAGATCTTTTTTAATGGAACTTTTTTCAACAATGGGCAAAGCTGCAGGAGTAGTATAATATTCCAGGCGGGCCGAGGCTACATCCACCTTGAAATTATCAGGGAAAATAATGACAGCCGTTCCAAATTTTTTATAGGTATTTACCCGGCATCCCTGTTGTCTTGCATAAAATTTTGCAAACTTGATACCATCTCCTTCCACCACGATATCAATATCTTCAATTTCTCGGTCCAGCAGAAGATCACGGACAAATCCCCCGACAACATAAAGGTTTATTCCAAGATTTTTTCCAGCTGTGCTGATACTTTCTAATAATTTCTTTGTTTTGGGGGCAAGGCGCTTTTTAAGAAGATTGCTAATATGCCGTTTCTTAACATGTTGTCTTTCTGAAACAATATTTTGAGTATGGGATATTTCCCAATTGTGTTGAACAAGATGATGGAGTAGATCTGATCGGGTGATGACCCCTTTTATGTGAGTGTTGTCAATGACAGGAATAATCCGTTGCTTGCCTTCGATGATTTTTAACTCAATTTCGGCCATGTCGGCATCGGGGGATACAAAATGGGTTTCCGAATCCATATATTCACAAACCGGTTGTCCTCCCAGTTTATGGAACAATAATTTTTCCACCACCTGCCGGGTAATATACCCTTCGTAAGAATTGAGTTTAATATCCACTACCAGAAGAGTATTCACATTATACCGGGTCATGGTTTTTCCGGCTTCTTTGCAGGTTGTACAGGGTTCAACGGTAATAGCAGGGGATGACATGAGCATTTTAGCGATCTGGATGTTTTTAACTTCCTGGTGTAATTTGTCCAAAAGGATTATTTCCACCTGGGACAGGGTCTGGTTATCAATTCTGGCTGATGCGGCGTAGGCGTGTCCGCCTCCTCCAAATTCAGACATGATTTTTCCCACATCTACTCCGGGCAGACGGTTTCTGGCAATAATATTTATTTTGGTTCCCATGAGAACAATGGCAAAAAAAATATCCAGATTTTCCATTCGCATAATTTTCTGGACAATTGCGGCTAGATCCGTAATAAATGATGGAGAAGAGATGGTGGAAATATTTACATCAAGCCCGTTTATTCTGTGGACATTCATTTCGTTGAGCAATTCGTTGAGCCAGGTTACCTGTTCTGTTTTGATCTCCTTTACCACCAAGTTGGCGATGGTGTTTACGTTGGCTCCGCAGGAAAGCAGGAAAGCGGCCTGGATAAAATCTGCTTTTGTCGTGGAAGAATAGGTAAAAAGACCTGTGTCTTCATAGATACCCAGGGCCATGACAGTTGCTTCTTCCGGCGTCAGCCTGATCTGTTGCTTCTCTATTATCTGGCTTAATATGGTGGTGGTGGCGCCATAGGCTTTTGAAATATCCACATTGGCTTTGATATCTCCCTCCATGGGGGGGTGATGATCATAGATTTCTATAAAAATATCTTTATTTTCCAATAGCTGGGAGACGCCGATCAATCTGTTTTTTTGACGGGTGTCCACAATGACCAGGGTGGTGACCTCCGAAAAATCAATCATGTTCGGATCCGCCATGTTGAATAAATAGCTCATTGAACGGATAAAAAAGTCCCTCAGGTTTTTTTCCTGGGACCCTGGAAAAATGATAATCGCATCGGGGTGAAGTTTTTGGGCGGCCAGCATGGCGCCGATGGCATCAAAATCAGCGTTCACATGGCTGGTTATAATGGTTTTTGCTTTAACAGCCTTATTTTTTTTCCTCAAAAACTAACTCCTTTTGAAATTAAATAATGAATTTTATATAGTATATCTGTTTCAATTTTACAAATGGTCCGATTCTGGTATACTTGTTTTCATGGTGTCAGCAGTATTCAAACCTTAGAAAAAGGATCTGCCATGGCCGTCACATATCAATGGAAAGGAAAAAATCCAAAGGGCAATACGGTAAAAGGTGAAATGGAAGCTGAAAGCACCGAACAGGTCCGCTTAAGCCTCCAGAGAAGAAAGATTACTCCGACAAAGGTAAAAAAGAAACCCAAAGATCTGTTTGAAAATATTCAATTTCTTCAACCCAAGGTTAAAGATAGCGATGTCATTATTTTTGCCAGACAATTTTCTACCATGATTGATGCAGGTTTGCCCCTGCTCCAGTGTCTGGATATATTGCAGAGCCAGCAGGATAATCCGACCTTTAAAAAGATTTTGAAAAAAATTAAAGAATCAGTTGAGTCCGGTGAAACCTTCGCAGCTTCCCTGAAAAAATTTCCCCAAGTCTTTAATGAATTGTTTGTCAACATGATTGCGGCCGGTGAGGCCGGGGGAATATTGGACGTCATTCTGGGGCGTTTGTCTGCCTATATGGAAAAAATGGCAAAGCTTAAGAGTCAGGTCAAGGGTGCCATGACCTATCCGGCCATTACTTTTGTTGTGGCTATTATTGTTGTGGCTATTATCCTGGTATTTGTTATTCCGGTATTTGAAGAGATGTTCGCAAGTTTCGGATCGGCGCTGCCTATACCGACCCAGATAGTAGTGGTCATGAGTGAATTTGTGATTGCTAATATCTTGTATATAATCATTGGTCTTATTGTAACAATTTTTCTTTTAAAACGAACCTATTCTACCCAAAAGGGCAGGGTTTTCATGGATGCCATGTTCCTGCGGTTGCCGGTTATGGGTATGTTGATCCGAAAAGTGTCAGTTGCCAAATTTACCCGGACCTCTAGCACTATGCTTTCCAGCGGAGTTTCAATTTTGGAAGTCTTGGATATTGTGGCTAAAACATCGGGGAATAAAATTGTGGAGTTTGCCATAAACGACGTTAAGGAAGGAATTGCAGAAGGTCGATCCATGGCTGATCCTCTCCTTGAAAGCGGGGTGTTTCCTTCCATGGTCTGTTCCATGATAGCCGTGGGTGAATCCACAGGTGCCCTTGACACCATGCTTGAAAAAATAGCGGATTTTTATGATGAGGAGGTGGACCAGGCCGTTAAAAACCTGACCGATATGATAGAGCCCTTCATGCTGGTTTTTCTTGGTGTGGTTGTGGGGGGGCTTGTTATTGCCATGTATCTTCCTATTTTCTCCATGGCAGGCGCCATTGGATAACCTGGTCAAGGCAGATTCTCTGGAGTACAATTTTGATCTTTATACCCATATAAAATGGATTGTTCTGGCAAGGCTGGTCTTTGCCATTGTGTTGATATTCTCCAGTCTCCTTTTTTCCACTCAAGTTAATCTGTCCATCTTTTCCCAGCCTTTTTTATCCCTGTATAATCTGGCGGCCCTTGTGCTTGTCTTGTCTACTTTCTACGGTTTTTGGTTAAAGCAGCAAAAAAAAATGCTGGTTCTTGCTTATTTTCAAATCATTGTGGATACCTTTCTTGTGACAGGTATTATTTTTGTGACAGGTAGTTTTGACAGTGTTTTTACTTTTCTTTATCTTTTAGTCATCATTTATGCTTCCATGCTTTTGCTTCAAAGGGGAAGTTTTGTCACGGCCACCCTTTCAAGTCTTCAATACGCCCTGTTGATCGAGTTGGAGTATTATCAGGTGATCACTCCCTTTATGGAGCAATATCCAATTTTTCTGACCATTAATGAAAATCAGATTACATACAAGATCATAATTATTATTGCCGCTTGTTTTGCCGTGGCAATCCTTTCGGGTATCCTTTCTCTCCAGCTCAAGAGTGCAAGGCAGGACTTGAAAATAACCCAGGAACACCTCAAGCGGGTGGAAAAAATGTCAGCCATGGATGAGCTGATCTCGGGGGTTGCCCATGAGATAAAGAACCCTCTGGCATCTTTATCCGGGTCCATTCAATTGCTCAAAGAAGATACAAAATCCGGATCCTATGAAGATAAACTCATGCAGATTATTTTGAGGGAAACCGAGCGTCTTAAACAGATTTCCAATGATATCAGGTTGTTTGCAAAACCCAGTAAAATAAATGCGAGCCGGGTGGATATGACCTGTGCCATTGAAGACGTGGTGGCCTTGTTTTTAAACACAAAAAAATGGAAGACTCGAATTCAAATTTTCACTAAAATGGAAAAAAATCTTTTCGTAACCATTGATCCGGTTCATTTAAAACAAATTTTGTGGAATCTTATCAAGAATGCAGCGGAATCCATCAGGAATAAAGGTAAAATTATTATCAGTTTGAACTCCCCGAGAAATAAGAGAATCTACTTGACCATAAGAGATAACGGCCTGGGTATTGAACCTGAAAAAGCAAATCATATTTTTGATCCTTTTTATACTACAAAACTGGAAGGAACCGGGTTGGGATTATCTATCATTCACCGTATTATTGACAGTTACGGAGGGGTGATAGATTTTGAGTCGATCCCCGGCAGAGGAACCCTTTTCACCATTATTTTTAAAAATACTTCCCCACCGATGATCCAATAATAAAATGTGGTATTCACAACAAAATCTTGACAATTAAAGGTAAATCAGGATAGTTAGTTATGTTTTGGTCTCCAATGTAAGTTGGAATCATTGGGTATAAAATATTGTAAATTGTATTAATTATATGGAAATGTGAAGTGTATGGATAAAATAAGCAAGTTGTTACAGGTTCGAAAAGAGAAGATTAATGAGCTAAAGGAAAATGGAGTTTGCCTTTATCCCAATGATTTTAAACCATCCTGTTCCATCTCCGAGGTCATAAAAGTTGTTCGCGATGAACCGGACACATTGGGCGAGGAAGGCAGACAATTTAGTCTGGCCGGCAGGATGATGGCCATTAATAAAATGGGAAAATCATCCTTTGTCCGGTTTAAGGATGGCGGGGACCAGATGCAGGTTTATATCCAGCAGGACAAGGTGGGAAAGCAAATTTACACTATTTTCAAAAAACTGGATATTGGTGATTTTATTGGTGTTTCAGGTCCTTTGTTTCAAACCCGCACAGGTGAATGGACACTGCTTGCAACCCAGTTCAGGCTTTTATCCAAGGCAGTCCGGCCCCTTCCTGAAAAATTTCATGGAATAACAGATCCGGAAAAAAGATATCGGCAACGATACCTGGATCTGATTATGAACGAAAAATCCCGTACTATTTTCCAAAAACGAAGTCAGATTGTGGCAGCCATGCGCAGATTTTTTGAAGACAAAGGGTTCATGGAGGTTGAAACTCCAATGATGCAGCCCCTGCCAGGAGGTGCCGAAGCCGCTCCTTTTAAAACCTGGCACAATGCACTTGGAATGGAACTTTTTCTGCGGATTGCCCCTGAACTTTATCTTAAACGTCTGGTGGTTGGTGGTTTTGAAAAAGTCTTTGAAATTAATAGAAATTTCAGAAATGAAGGTGTTTCCACCCGGCACAATCCGGAATTTACCATGGTGGAATTCTACCAGGCCTATATCAACTATGAAGACCTGATGGATATTACCGAAGAGATGTTTGAATCCATTGCCAAGCAGGTTAACACAACGGCTAAAGTCAGCTACCAGGGAATGACCATTGACTTTTCAAAGGGATGGAAACGAATTCCAATGATTGAATCCCTTTCAGCAATTGGTGGTATGGACCCTGCCATTCTCGATGATAAACAGGCTCTTTTAAAATATGCCGGGGATAATCAAATTACGATCACCAAAAAAGATAGTTTTGGAAAAATTTTGACCAAGCTTTTTGATACTCTGGTTGAACCTAAATTGATCCAACCAACTTTTATTACCGGGTATCCCGTTGAAGTATCCCCCCTTTCCAGAAAATCCGATACCAATCCTGAACTGACCGATAGATTTGAGCTTTTTATTGCAGGCAGGGAAATTGCCAATGGGTTTTCTGAGATCAACGATCCCGAAGATCAGTACGATAGATTTGCCATGCAGAGCCGCCAGAGGGATGAAGGAGATCCTGAAGCCCATATCATGGATTCAGATTATGTTGAGGCCCTTGAATATGGAATGCCGCCAACCGCAGGAGAAGGTATCGGTATAGACCGTCTGGTTATGTTGTTGACTGATGCAGCGTCAATCAGAGAGGTGATTCTTTTTCCCCATATGAAGCAGAATGCCTAAAATAAATGGCTGTTGAATTTTTTATAGCGGAAAAATATCTGAGGGCCAAGAGGAAAGAAGGGTTCATCTCCTTGATTACTTTTCTCGCGGTGGCCGGGGTTACAGTGGGTGTGATGGCCCTTGTAATTGTTATTGCGGTCATGAGCGGGGCTGAAACCCAGTTTCGGCAAAAGATATTGGGGCTTGAACCCCATATTTTGATCATGAATTATAAAGGTAATTATGATAACTATGGTCCTTTGCTGGCATCTGTTAAGGATAATCCCCATATTAAAGGGGCTTCTCCCATCCTTTTTGGCCAGGCCATGATACGGACAAATCATTCTTTTTCCGGCGTCATGGTCAGAGGGATCAATCCTGAAAGTGGATCGGCTCTTATCAAGGGTTTTACCCCGGCCCAGCTTGAAAAAGCACTGGGCAAGGCCCCTGAACCGGGGGCTTTGCCCGGTATTATTCTGGGAAAAGCCCTGGCAAATTCTGTGGGGGTTGTCAAGGGGGAGAAGGTCATTCTCATGTCTTCTAAAAGTTTTATATCCCCCATCGGTCAAATCCCATCCATGAAACGTTTTGTTGTGAAGGGGACTTTTGAATCGGGCATGTCCGAATATGACGGAATGCTTGCATATGTTCAATTGAACCAGGCCCAGCAATTGATTTCGGCAAAGGATAAAATTTCCGCCATCGGTATCTGGGTGGATAAGGTCTTTAATGTCAAGCAGATACAGGAAAAATATTTTAGTTCCATTGAATATCCCTTTTATGTCCGGGACTGGATGGATATCAACCACAGCCTTTTTTCTGCTTTAAAGCTTGAAAAAACCGCCATGTTCATCATTTTAACTCTGATTATACTGGTGGCGGCCTTTAATATTGCAAGTGCATTAATTATGATGGTCATGGAAAAGACAAAAGATATTGCCGTGCTCAAAGCCATGGGAGCTACCAACTCCATGATCCGGCGTATCTTCATGATAAAGGGAATGATCATTGGTTTTTTGGGGACCTTATTAGGGACCTTATTGGGGATAGTTGTCTGTTATTTTTTAAAAAAATACAATTTTATTCAGCTTCCCAAGGCCTATCCATTTTCAACACTGCCGGTACAATTGGAATATATGGATGTGTTGATAATCTCAGCCAGCTCCATTCTTATTTGTTTCTTATCCACTTTGTATCCATCCTATAAGGCATCCAAGATGGATCCCGTCGAGGCTATTCGTTATGGATGATAATCGTCTGCCTTTAATTTCCCTGGAGACTGTCACAAGGCAGTTTGTCAGCAAAAATTCCACCATCGAGATCCTGAAAGAAACCGACTTTAATATCTACAAGGGGGAGACCATTGCTGTGGTGGGACCTTCTGGAATCGGCAAGTCAACCCTGCTGAATATTATAGGCACCCTTGATAAGCCGGAAACAGGTAGGCTTTTATACCGTGGCCAGGACCTTTTTGCCTTTGGTGATGAAAAATTGGCACAATTTCGAAATGCACAGGTCGGATTTGTGTTTCAGTTTCACTATCTTCTCCAGGGATTTACGGCAATTGAAAATGTCATGGTTCCAGGATTGATAGCCAGGATGAATAAAAAGATTATTAAAAAACAAGCTGCCAATATGCTTGAAAGAGTAGGTCTTGATTCACGCAGTTCCCATAGGGTAGAAGACCTTTCCGGAGGAGAGCAGCAGCGGGTGGCCATAGCAAGGGCGCTTGTCTTGAAACCGGAACTGCTTCTTGCTGACGAACCTACGGGTAATCTGGATCAAAAAAATAGTGATAGTGTTCATGCCTTATTAAATGATCTTAATAAGGAATTTGACATGACTGTTGTTGTAGTAACCCACAATAGCAAGCTTGCCAAAATGATGGAAAAAACCGTGACCCTTCGCAGGGGCAAGATCGTATCAGCTTAAAGGAAAACTTTTGGAAGAGACTTATGGAAAATAGAGTGTTGAAACGAGCCCTAGGGTTGGCAAGTCTTGTTTATCTAATTTTGGTCAGTAATGTATTCGCCGAGCAGCAGGTAGTAGTTGCTATTTTTCCTTTTTCGATCCAGGCCAGTCAAAGTAATCATCAGGCTGATAAAAAATTAAGTGAAACCCTGGGTTTAATGCTTACAAAAAAGCTTGAAAAAGACGGAGTTAAAGTTGTTTTTGTTAAGGATTTTTCCGGCAAGGAATCCTGGGCCTATTCAAAATTTCGCCAGGAAGGTATTAAGCTGGGGGTTGATAGAATCATCACCGGTAATATCTTTATTGCCGGGCAAGGGATTAGTGTTGATGCTCAAATGCTTAATGTCTATGAGAATCAGCCTCCTTTAACATTTTTCTCCCAGGTTAAAAGTATTGAAAATCTTTATTCGGCAGCAGCTGGGCTTGGCAAAGATATTATAGGGGAACTTTTCCAGAAAAAAATCATTTCAAGTATTTCTGTTACCGGTAATAAAAGAATCGAAGAGGATGCCATTTTACGGGTGATCACATCCAAGACGGGAGAAATTGTGAATCCCCAGACCCTGTCTGAGGATCTTGACCTTGTTTATAAAATGGGTTTTTTCGATAATGTGATTGTCAAAAAGAATAATCTTGATCGCGGGGTTGAGATCGTTTTTGCGGTAACGGAAAAACCAAGTGTTCGAAATGTTAAATTTCAAGGCAATAATGTATATAAGGACGAAGAATTATTCGATGTGGTGGATACCAGCAGCGGGTCCATCTTGAATGTCTATAAGCTTAATAATGATGTGGAAAAAATAAAACGTCTTTATACGGAAAAAAATTATCATAATTGTAAGATCAGCTATGAAATAAAGTCACTTAAAAATGATCAGGCAGATGTTGTATTCACCATCAAAGAGGGTGATAAAGTCAAGATTAAAAGTATTTCCTTTGATGGAAATCACTATTTTAGTGACAAAGAAATTAAGAACGTCATGGCAACCCGGGAAAAAGGGTTCTGGTCAATTATCACCTCTTCGGGTGATTTAAAAGAAACCGAGTTGGACAATGACGTGATCCGCATAGAATCATTGTATAAAAATAATGGTTTTGTTAATGTAAAAGTTTCTGATGCCCAGGTTACTCTCGGTAAACACAGTATCACCATAAATTTTAAGATCGATGAAGGCGGCCAGTATAAAATAGGGACCCTTGATATTATCGGTGATATTTTGACCACTAAAAAAGCCCTGATTAAAAAGCTGTCTTTAAATAAATCAGGTCTTTACAATCGTGAGTTGATCCGTAAAGATTTACTAACCCTGACCGATTTTTATTCAAACCGGGGATATGCCAATGTCAATGTGGCTCCCCTGATCAATAAAGATGAAAAAAACAAGATAGTGAATATCTCCTTTAAGATTGCCCAGGGTGACTTGGTTTATTTTAACCAGATTATTATCACGGGCAATTCAAAAACCCGGGATAAGGTTATTCGCCGGGAGATGGCCGTCCAGGAGCAGGGGCGCTTCAGCATGTCCGGCATCCAGAGAAGTTATAGGAACCTGGGTCTTTTGGAGTATTTTCAGAATGTCGATATCAAACCCGTTAAAACCGATGAGCCAAATAAGCGCAACCTTGAAGTAAAGGTTACGGAAAAAGCCACTGGTAACTTTGCCTTTGGTGGAGGGTTCAGCAGTGATGACGGTCCCTTTGGTCAGGTTTCAGTAGAGGAGCGTAATTTGCTGGGCCGGGGACAAAACTTAAAGCTTGCCACAAAAATATCCGGTGCAACAGCCCTTTACAATTTAAGTTTTAACGAACCCTGGCTCTTTGATAAACCCATCTCTGCGGGGGCCGATCTTTATAAATTTGAAAAAGAGTACGACTATTATGACAAGGATGCAGTAGGGCTCACCCTTAAGACAGGTTATCGGCAGTTCTGGGATTATACGGCCATGGGTGTGGAATATAATATCGAACATTTTACCATCGATGATGTTGATTCGGATAATACCAGTGTTACTCCGGGAACATTTTTGACTTCCAGTATTAAGCCCTATATCAGCTATGATTCAAGAAATCATTATTTTCTGCCCACGGAAGGGGTTTTTGATAAATTTTCCGTTGAATATGCCGGCAGATTTCTGGGAGGTGAGATCGATTTTACCAAGTACCGTGTGGAATCGGGGATTTTCTTCCCGCTTTTATGGAAATTAACCGGGGCCCTGCATTTTAAGGGAGGATACCTTGACGACAGGACCGACGGCAACCCAGATCTTGACTGGGAACGGTTTTATCTAGGGGGTATCAACTCCATTAGGGGTTTTGATGACACCGATATCAATTGCAATAAGACAGTTGGCAATAAGACTGTTACCCGTGGCGGGGAAAAATTTGTTCAGTTCAATGCGGAAATGATTTTTCCCATCCAGGAAGATATGGGGGTGGCAGGGGTTCTCTTTTATGACCGGGGGGACGTGTACACGGCAAGTGAGAGTATCGATCTCATGGATCAGTATTCCAGTGCCGGGTTGGAGCTTCGCTGGAATTCTCCCATGGGACCCATCCGCCTTGCCTATGGTTTTGTCTTGGACGGCAAGGGTGTAAAGAAAACAGGTGATGGACAATTTGATTTTTCAATTGGTGCATTTTTCTAATTTGGTGCATTCTTTTAATTTGATGCATAATTTTAATTATTTTTTTGGAGGTAAACATGAAACGAATTTTGATTGCGATTATTACACTGGCCTTTGTTGCTGGATTTTCAAACGTGGTATTTGCTGCAAATACGGCTAAAATAGGGGTGGTTGATTTTGAAAAGGTTATCCAGGAATCCAGTGCAGGTAAATTGACCCAGAAAGACCTGAGGAAAAAAGGAGAGGAATTTCAAAATAAATTGAAAAAAGAAAAAGCATCTCTGGATGCTGTATCCAAGGCCTTTGAAAGAGAATCTCTTGTCTTAAGTCCAGATAAAAAAAGAGATAAGGAGAGGGATTTTCGGATCAGGATCAACGACTTTAAAAAGATGCAGGAAGATTATACAAAAGAGTTAAGGCGCATTGAGATTGAAAAAATCAACCAGATGCAAAAAGATGTCTTTGACATCGCCAATGAGATGGGCAAAAAAGAAGGATTTTCATTGATCATTGAAAGAAAGACCGCCGGTGTTATTTATATACCAGCTAAGGTTGATATTACCGATAAGGTAATTGCAAAATATAATGCCAAGGTTGCTAAAAAGAGTTAGAGAAAATATATTTCCAATGAAACTTTCCATTAATGAAATTATAAAAATTGTTCCAGCCCTGGTGACAGGAGATCACGATTTTGAAATTACCGGGCTGTCATCCTTTGATGATGCAGGTTCCCATGATTTAACCTTTGCCTGTGATCCCACTTATCTGGCTCGGCTGAATCGATGCCGGGCCGGGGCTGTTATCGTTCCGGAGTCATTTTCTCCCCAACCCCTGGTTTCTTTAAATTGTGTTCTCTTGAAAACTTCCAATCCCAAATTATCATTTTTCAAGATACTTGAACTTTTTCATCCGAAAAAGCCTTTGATTGCCCATGTTCATGGCACTGCCATTCTGGGCAGGAATCTTAGGTCAGGGGAGGGAACAAGAGTTGAAGCTAATGTTGTGATTGGTGACGATGTGGTGATTGGTAACCATGTCCATATCATGCCCAATGTTTATATTGCCAATGGATGTGTTCTGGGGGATTACACTGTGATTAAACCCAATGTTACCCTGATGGAGGGCACGATATTGGGTCACCATGTGATAGTTCATCCAGGGTCTGTGATCGGGTCCGACGGTTATGGATTTGCCCAGAATGCACAAATCCATGAAAAACTTGCCCATACAGGTCATGTAAAAATCGGCAATCATGTGGAAATAGGTGCTTGTAACACTATAGATAAAGGAACCTTAGGGGTAACAAGTCTTGGTAATGGTGTTAAGACAGATAATCTTGTCCATATCGCTCATAATGTTAAAATTGGTGATAACACCCTGGTGGTTGCCCAGGTGGGAATTGCCGGAAGCACCTGTATTGGAAAAAATGTCATTATTGCGGGGAAAGCTGGTATTTCGGGCCATTTAACCATCGGAGATTACGCCATTGTGGGACCCTATGCCGGGGTTTCAAAAGATGTGCCGGCTAATGAAATTGTTTCAGGAATTCCCCACATGCCCCACAAAACCTGGCTCAAGGTGTCCAGTATTGTGCCCCGGTTGCCGGAGATGAGAAAGAAAATATCTTCTTTGGAAAGAAAAATGAAAAATTTGGAAAACAAATCAGAATGAATGGAGTAACTATGATCCACCCCACTGCAATTATTGATTCTTCTGCACAAATTGACACCAATGTCTCCATAGGTCCCTATGCCATTATCAAAGCCAATGTCTGCATTGGTTCCGGTACTACCATCGGTCCCTATTCCACCATAGAAGAAGATGTTTCCCTGGGAGCTGATTGTCAGATTTTTCAATATGCATCCATTGGGGGGGCTCCCCAGGATTTAAAATTTCATGGTGAGAAAACCTATTTGAAAATCGGAAGAGGATCCATAATCCGGGAGTTTGTCACCATAAACAAGGGAACCGAATTTGGCGGCGGCATCACCGAAGTGGGGGAAGAAAATTATTTAATGGCCTATACCCATATTGCCCATGATTGTAAAACCGGTAAAGGGGTTATTCTGGCCAATAATTCAACCCTTGCAGGGCACATAGAGATCGGAGATTATGCAACCATTGGAGGGCTTGTGGCCATCCATCAATTTGTCCAGATTGGAGATTATGCCTATATCGGCGGTAAATCGGCCGTGGTAAAAGATATCCCCCCCTATGTTATTGCAGCAGGGGATCGTGCTTCCCTTCATGGTCTCAATAATGTGGGATTAAAACGTCATAAATTTCAAAAATCCACTCTCCGGCAATTGAAAAAAGCCTATAGGATCTTTTTTAGAATTGGGTTGACCGTTAAGCAGGCATCGGAACGGGTAAAGGCCGAAGTGGAACAGGTACCCGAAGTGAAAAAGTTTGTAAATTTTATCATCGAATCCAATAGGGGCGTTACCAGGTAAAAAATGAAAATTGGATTAATTGCCGGCGGCGGACAATTTCCCTTACTGTTTACCCAAAAAGCTATCCAGAAAGGATATGATGTGGTGACAGTGGGGTTTAATTCAGAAACCGATAAGACTTTGGTCGACCAGGTGACCCATTTTAAATGGCTTTATCTGGGTCAGGTATCAAAGCTTGTAAAATATTTCAAGCAACATGGTGTTTTTGAGGCGGTCATGTTGGGCACTATTTCAAAAACCAATATTTTTAAGGATATCCGCCCGGATTTAAAGGCTCTGGCCTTTATTGCCAAGACAGGCCTCACCCATGATGATACTCTTTTGTCTTCCTTTGCCAATCTTTTATCAAAGGAAGGTATTGAAATTAAACCTTCCACCTTTCTTTTGCCGGAGTTGATAAGTAAGAGGGGGTGCTGGACAAAGAAAACACCTGATAAAGCCGAAAAAAAAGATATTTACCAGGGATGGAAAATTGCCAAGGAGATAGGCCGTCTGGATATCGGGCAATGTATTGTGATCAGTAATGGAACGGTTCTGGCCGTTGAAGCCATTGATGGCACAGATGCCACCATCAAGAGAGGGGCAGGTATCGCAGCAGGAAATGGAGCCGTGGTAGTCAAACTTTCCAAGCCCGGTCAGGATCTCAGGTTTGATCTACCCTCTTCTGGTTGTGCAACCATCCGGACCATGGTGGAATCAGGCGCCACAGTATTGGCCCTTGAGGCAGATTTATCCATTGCCTTTGACAGAGAAGAGATGATCCGGCTTGCCGACCGTCATGGTATCTCAATTATTGCGTTGACCCATGAAGATATCCCATGAATCTTTTTGTTAAACAACGTAAGATCATGGTTTTGACCGGGGAGCCCTCGGGTGATCTCCATGCAGCCAGTCTTGTAAAGGCCATGAAAAAAATAGACCCCGACCTTTATATTTCCGGTATTGGCGGGCCTTGTATGGAAGCTGCAAAGGTTGATATTTTTTTCCCCATTGAAAAATTGTCTGCCATGGGGGTCACAGAGGTGATTTTTCAGTTTCGATATATAAAACAAGCCTTTGATACTTTTAAATCCAGATTAAGGACCCATCCTCCTGATCTTATCATATTGATCGATTATCCCGGGTTTAACCTCAAGGCAGCCCGGTATGTAAAACAAAAATATGATATTCCCATATTGTATTATATTACTCCCAAGGTATGGGCATGGAAAGAATCTAGACTTAAACAGATAAAGCGGTATGTAGATCATGCTGCCCTGATATTTCCCTTTGAAGAAAAATTGTATAAAAAGGCCAAGATCCCGTCCACTTACGTGGGAAATCCTTTGATGGATGATTATCCTGATCATCTGGCCAAGCCCTTTCTCAGAAAAACTTTACCCAAGGGTCTTTTTTCCGATGGATCGGTTCTGGACCAAAATAGATTGGATGGTCCGGTTATAGGGTTGCTTCCAGGATCCAGAAAAGCTGAAATTACAAATCTGCTTGGGATCATGTTGGAAACAGCTTTGAAAATTTATGGGCAAAAAAGTCGTGTAAAATTTTTGGTATCAGCCGCTTCTGGTATCCACTTGGATAGAATTCACAAGATTATTTGTACCTACAATCGATCGGATCTGTTTGAAGTTATCCAAGGCAAACCCATGGAAATTTTCAAGCGATCAGATCTATTGATAGCAGCTTCCGGTACTGTTACCTTGGAGGCGGCTCTTTGCTGCCTGCCAACCATTATTATCTATAAAATGTCACCCGTGAGTTATAGGATGGCCAAACTTCTCGTAAAGGTTAAATATGCAGGGCTTGCTAATTTGATTGCAGGTAGGGAGTTGATGCCAGAACTGCTTCAAGAAGATGCCAGTGCCGAAAAAATTAGTCAAAAGGCATTTGACATGCTGGCCGACCTGAAAAATTATGAAGATCAGCTCCTGATGGTCAGAAAACTCCTTGGTGCACCCGGTGCTTCAAAAAGAGCTGCCAGAATTGCCCTTGATTTAGTTAAATAAGTTCAGGTTAAATAAGCCTGGGTCAAATTAGTAATTTGACAAACATCCCCAAAAATTATTAGAGTAATGGCATCAATCAGATAAATAACGGCCATGGGCTGCCCAGGAAGTCCCACCGGCTTGCCCACAACAAAATATGAAAGAATTTAGATAAGTTGATTGGTTCTTTCATATAAAATAGAGGAATTGTAATGACGTTTGAATTGATATTGCTGGTTATATGTCTTTTCCTATCCGGTTTTTTTTCATCATCGGAGACAGCTCTTTTTTCCATTTCAAAAATTAAGGCTCTCCATATTGCCAAGGATGGCTCCAAGACCGGTCATTTGATCATGGAGATGAAAATGGACTCCCATACCTTGTTGACCACTATTCTCATTGGAAACAATCTTGTCAATATTGGAGCATCGTCTTTGGCTACTTCTCTGGCGATCTCCTATTTTAAATCCAATGCCGTTGGAATTGCAACGGGTGTCATGACCCTTTTAATTTTGGTATTTGGAGAAATTTTTCCCAAATCCTTTGCTAATCATAATAATATTTCCGTGGCAAGGGTGGTGGTTTATCCTTTGTATTGGCTTTCCAGGTTTCTATGGCCCCTGATTTTTGTCTTAAATTTTATTCCCAAGCTCCATGGGGCCCGTGGTAATGTCCAGGATGCTGTGACAGAAGATGAACTTATGACCATGGTGGAGGTGGTGGAGGAAGACGGGGAGATAAAAGAAGAGGAAAAAGAATATATTACTAATATCTTTGAATTTGATGACACCTCTTGTTCTGAAATTATGACACCCAGGGCAGATATGTTTGTTATTGATGTATCAAATGGGCTTGATATTCAGGCGATCCTGAAAACAGGCTTTTCAAGGATACCGGTCATTGAAGACAGTATTGACAATATTATCGGCATCATCCATGTCAAAGATTTATTTGTAAGCTTTCAGAAATTGACCACCTCAAAGGATGATGCTACCGCCTTTCTGGATGTCAAGAAGATCATGAAAAAACCCTATTTTATTCCGGAATCAAAAAAACTGGACTCTCTTCTCCAGGAATTTAAAGTAAAAAAGAGCCATATGGCCGTGGTGGTGGATGAGCATGGTGGAATTGCAGGGATTGTGACCTTGGAAGATGTGGTGGAAGAGATCATCGGGGAGATAGTTGATGAGACTGATCGCATGGTGCCTGATATTGTTAAGCTCAAAGGAAATAAGTGGCTGGTGGCCGGTAAGATCGATATCGATAATCTTAACAAGGAAATTGGAATATCCATTCCAGAATCAAGTAACTATGATACTTTTTCCGGTTTTTTCCTTGAGGAGATTGAAAGAATTCCAAAACCTGGTGAGTCCATTAAAATAGATAAATGGACCATTACGGTAAAGGATATGGATGGAAATAGAATCCAGACATTTATTGTGAAAAATGAATAGTCAGGGATAAAATTTTATGGGGATACTCCATAAAAAGCCTTGACAGAATGAAGATCGAAGTATAGATTTTTATGACTTTATGGAACTTTAATTTGGAGCAGATTGAATAAAATGACAATTACACACAGATATTTTTTCTTTTTTAGGTACTTTGTGCCGGCCTGTCTGTGGTGAGCTGATCATTTACATATATTGAACATGCTTAAAAACCGCAGCAGGGATAACCTGATGCGGTTTTTTTATTTTGTAGTTATTTTTATTTAAAAAGGATGGGGACACCATGGAAAACAGATCCCAGGAAAAAGCACTTGCACCGCTCAGAGATGAGATTGATCAAATCGATTCTAAGATTTTGGACCTGATCAATCAACGGTTATCCATTGGAAAACAAGTGGGTGCTGTTAAAAAAGAAAAAGGTGGTCAGATTCTTGATCGTTCCCGGGAAAGAAAGGTTATTGAAAAGCTCTGGAAAATGAATAAAGGACCGGCTAACAAAGATCTTTTGCAATATATTTTTAATGTAATTATTACAGCCACCCGGGAAATTCAAAAACCCAGGATAATTTCTTTTCTAGGACCAAAGGCCAGTTACACCCATCTTGCCGCTTTAAATCATTTTAAATACTCCGGTCAATTTATTGAACATCCCGGATTATTTGATATCTTCCGGGATGTGGAAAAAAATAATAGTCATTTTGGTGTGGTGCCGGTTGAAAATTCCATTGAAGGAGCGGTTAATTATACCCTGGATCTGTTCAGTGATTTTGATTTAAAGATCTGTGCTGAACATTATGAACCCATTTCCCATGATCTATTATCCATAACAGGCGAAGCCTGCGATATGAAAACTATTTATTCACACCCCCAGGCCATCGCCCAGTGCAAGGGATGGCTTAAGAAAAAATTTGCCCATGTAAAAGTATTGGAAACAAGTTCCACGTCAAAAGCTGCCCTCATGGCATCTGAAAATCAAGAAGTTGCTGCCATTGCAGGTCAGCAGGCAGCTCATCTTTATGGATTGCTCTCGGTGGAATCTAAAATCGAAGATTACTCTGGAAATGTTACTCGTTTTTTGGTTATCGGTAAAGAATCAGCCCGAAAAACCGGCCGGGATAAAACTTCTATTATGTTTGTAACATCCCATGTGCCGGGGGCGTTGATTAAAGCCCTTAAGCCCGTTGAAAAAGCCGGGTTGAATATGCTTAAACTGGAATCAAGACCCACCCGGGATCAAAATTGGAGTTACTATTTCTTCCTTGACATTGAAGGACATATTGAAGATCCTAAAATTGCAAAAACCATTGAAAAGATAAAAAGATATTCTCTTACCTTAAAAATATTAGGATCCTATCCTGTCTTCGTAAAAGAGGAGATTTAGACCCATGATTAATGCATCCACAGATCTCTATTGTATTTTAGGCAGTCCTGTATCCCATTCACAAAGTCCCCTGGTACATAATATCAGTTTCACCCAAAACCGTATTAATGCTGTATATCTGGCATTTGAGCCCTTTGATGTTGCCGGGGCCGTCTCATCCATACGAACCCTTAAAATTAAAGGGGCATCCATAACTATTCCATTCAAGGAAACTATTATGCCCTATCTGGATGAAGTTGATCACAAGGCCCAGGAAATTGGAGCCGTGAATACAATAGTGAACCATGATGGCAGACTTTCAGGATATAATACAGATTATAAGGCGGCGGTTGATCCTTTAATTGTCCATGGGATAAAAGACAAAACCACTTGTATTATTGGGGCAGGGGGGGCGGCAAGGGCTGTGGCCTATGGTATTTCAAAACAGGGAGGACAATTAATTATAACCAATCGTTCTTCTGAAAAAGGTGTTGCCCTGGCTGCTAAATTTAAGGGGGTTTTTATTCCCATGGATCAAATAGATACCATTGAGGCAGATATAGTAATTAATACTACAAGCCTTGGTATGTATCCCCACCATCTGGAAGATTTATCCTTTCCGGTCAAAAATCTGACTTCTGACATGGTGGTCATGGATGTGGTTTATACCCCTTTAAAAACCCGATTGCTGTCTGTTGCCAAGGAACAAGGATGTATCATCATTGATGGACTATCCATGTTTGTGGCCCAGGCTGCCGCTCAGTTTGAATTGTGGACCGGCTTGAAACCTGATATTCAGGTGATGAGAGATGCTGTATTGGAAAATCAGCGTTATAGTAAAAAAACTTAAAAAAAATATTTCGAGGAATATAGATGATAAAACAAATCAAATCCAGACAAATCATGGACAAAATCGTTCAGGTACCTGGTTCTAAAAGCATTTCCCATAGGATGATGATATGTGCTGCCCTTTCAAAGGGAACCTCAAAAATTGGAAACTTGTTAAAAAGTCAGGATCTGTCCCTGACTACAAAAGCCTTGATTTCAATGGGAGCTGGTATCAAAGAACTGGAACCTGATCTTGTCGAGGTGCAAGGATTTAATGGTCGACCCATTCCCCATGAACCTCCTATTTATCTCGGGAACTCAGGAACTTCCATGCGGCTTTTAGCAGGTATTGCAGCTTTAGGGGAGACGGTATACACCCTGACTGGAGATGAAAGGATGTGCCAACGTCCCATGGTTGAATTATTGGATGCATTAAATGGTATCCAGGTAAAAGCCTGGTCAAAAAATTTAGAGGGAACACCGCCGGTTTTCATCAAGGGGCTTGGCAGAAAAGGGGGGCGCACCAGTATAGATTGTTCCAAAAGCAGTCAATATCTATCTTCTTTGCTCATGATGGGGGCATTGATGGAGCAAGGCCTGATTGTTAGTCTTCCAGGGCTGCCGGTTTCTGTTCCATATATCGATCTGACCATTGATGTTATGAACCAATTTAATGTAAATGTTGATAAAATTAATGACAGGGAATATCGGGTTCCGGGAAACCAGATTTATGAATCTGGAGAATATGTGGTGGAACCAGATCTTTCCAATGCAGGTTATTTCTGGGCGGCAGGAGCTGTCAGCGGCAGTGAAATCGGGGTGGATAATATTCAAGAAAAATCTCTCCAGGGTGATAAAAAACAGATTTATATCCTTGAAAAGATGGGTTGTTCCCTTGGCTTTGGGAAAAATTGTGTGGCCGTTAAAGGCAATGCTCTCAAAGGCGTGGAGGTGGATATGTCTGACACTCCGGATGCCGTGCCTGCCATCGCAGTGGTGGCAGCTTTTGCCAAGGGAACAACAAGAATTTATAATATTGGTCATTTGAGGATAAAAGAATGTGATCGCATAGAAGCTGTATCTTCTCAACTGATAAAAATGGGAATTAAGGTAACCCAGGGGGATGATTTTATTGAGATTGTGGGCGGTACCCCAAAGGGGGCATTTATAGAAACTTTTAACGACCACAGAATTGCCATGGCTTTTTCCGTGGCCGGGCTTGTTGTGGATGGCATGGAAATTGAAAACCCGTCCTGTGTGGAAAAATCATTTCCCGGGTATTGGGATATTTTTGAAACCTTATAATTTTTGTTTTAAAATTAGGATGCCTGTAAATTGATGGAAACCATAAAACCTATTTATCTTATCGGATATCGGTGTACCGGGAAAAGTACGACGGGAAAGCTGCTGGCAAATCTTATGGGCTGTCCATTTGTTGATACAGACAGGATAATTGAAGCAAAGTTTAAGACCACCATAGAAGAGATGATAAATCAAAAGGGGTGGGATTATTTCAGGCAAAAAGAAAGGCAGGCTCTTTTAGATACAGGTTCTGGTTCTAATTTAGTCATTGCCACGGGGGGAGGTATCGTATTGGATCCTGCAAATCGCAGTTTTATTAAAGCCCATGGAATTTGTGTCTGGCTTCATGCAGATAGTGCCACCATTGTCAGGCGTCTGCTTGCAGATGTTGAAAATCATAAAGCAAGGCCCAAGTTCTCCGATGATGATCTGTTCCAGGAGACCCTGGAAATGATAAGTCTGCGTACGCCTTTGTACCGGAAACTTGGACAAATACAAATCAATACCGTTCGTCATTCACCCAAAGAGGCAGCAAATATTATCAAAAGGAGAGTTTCCCATGTCAGGCAGTAGTTTTGGTAAAGCATTTCAAATTACCACCTTCGGAGAATCCCATGGCCCGGCTATCGGGGTCGTGATCCAGGGGTGTCCTCCGGGATTACCCATCGATCAGGACCTTATCCAAAAATCATTGGATAAAAGAAAACCAGGCGATGGCCCTGCCTCCACCAAGCGAAAGGAACCGGATACTCCCCTTATCTTATCAGGGACATTTGAGGGAAAAACCACGGGTACTCCCATAATGATCATGATTAAAAACAGGGATGCAAAATCCAGCTCCTATGAAGATATTGCTTCGGTATTTCGTCCTGGTCACGGAGATTATACCTACCACCAAAAATTTGGTGTCAGGGATTACAGGGGCGGGGGCAGGGCCTCTGCCCGGGAAACTGCTGCAAGGGTGGCAGCCGGGGCCGTGGCCCAGCTTGTTCTTGATCCTTACCAGATAAAAATAGAAAGCTACACAGTTGGACTGGGAGGTATACGAGCCAATATTTTTGATGCAAAGATAATTGAAAAAAACCCCTTCAGGTGTCCGGACATGGAAGCTGCATTAAAAATGGAAAAAAAAATAGAAACTATTAAAAACCAGGGAGATTCCCTGGGGGGTGTTGTTGAAATAAAAGCCATCAATGTTCCTGCCGGTATCGGTGATCCTGTTTTTGATAAACTTGATGCCGATATTGCCAAGGCTATGATGAGTATTGGTGCCGTTAAAGCCGTTGAAATCGGTGCTGGTATCGGTGCCGCTGAAATGACCGGGTTTGAAAATAATGATCAATTGACCCAGGATGGATTTGCCAGCAATCATTCAGGCGGGATCCTGGCTGGTATTTCCAATGGAGACGATATCATTGTCAGAGTTCATGTAAAGCCTATCCCTTCCATATTAAAACCCCAAAAAACTTTGACGGATACGGGCCAGCCCACCACTATTTCCACAAAGGGCCGCCATGATATTTGCGCTATCCCTAGAATAAATAAAGTGTGTGAATCTATGCTGGCGTTGGTACTCACAGACCATATTTTAAGACAAAAAACAAATCGTTGATAAATATAAGACCCTTGAAATATATTTAGGGTCTTATTTCTATTGACAAAACTTTGGTTCCTATTTTTAAGGGATGTAAAGAGGTGTTATTTCCATTCAGCATTGCATAAAAAGATGATTTGAGTATATTGTGAATGGGATGATGCGCAAATCATTTTTATCTGGTGTTCCACCAGTGGGAAACGCGTGGGTGTGACTCCACAATATCGGCCATATTCTGTGAATAGCTAAACATATCAACGATAAAGAGAGGGGATTTATGTTTATGCATCAATTATTGGTAAAATCGCCATTACTTGTTTTGTTTATTACCATTGCCCTGGGCTATTTTGTGGGCAAGTTTCGTATTAAAACATTTGTCTTGGGTGGTATTGCAGGGTCATTAATTATGGGTGTACTGATAGGGCAACTTGATATCAAAATGCCGGCCGCAATTGGAACTATTTTTTTTGCATTGTTTATCTATTCGGTTGGCTATCAAGGAGGACCACAATTTTTTCGTTCAATAAATCGTGAGACCGGTATTCAATTACTTTCTTCTACCATTACTTGTGTGCTGGGATTGCTTTGTGTATTAATTGCTGCCTGGGAGTTTGGCTTAGATCGAGGCACGGCAGCCGGGTTGGCAGCAGGAGGGCTAACCCAATCGGCGATGATCGGTACCGCAAGTGATGCCATAGCAAAGCTTGGCTTGTCAGTGAATGTGACCCAGGCCATGCAGACCAATATTGCAGTTGGTTATGCGGTGTGTTATCTTTTTGGCTCTTTTGGTCCAATTTTAATTCTTACCGCAATTATTCCTGCCATGATGAAGTGGGATCTGCGTAAAGAGGCAAAAAAATTAGCAACTACCATGGCGCGTGGCCGTGGTGTTGAACTCGATCCGGGTCAATTTTGTGCGATCCAGGATATTGATACGCGGGTATATCAAGTGGCTGACGATTCTTCTGTAATCGGCCAGACGGCAGCGCAGATTTTTTATGGTCCTGACAGGGTGGCTATTGTGGCATTAATTCGTGATGGACAGACCATCGATGTGGATGCTGATTTAGCTTTGCAGGCGGGTGATCTTGTGGCGGTAACAACCGAAAGTGTTAATTTTATCAAAAAAAATCCATTGTTTGAGCATGAAATAGCAAAACCTGCAATATTGCAACTTATCGAAGAGGAAAGAAATATCATTCTCTCCAGAAAAGAGTTTGATGGTAAAACAATTGCCCAGTGTTATGGGCAAACTGCAGATAAAGAACATTATGGATTATTTATTCACGCAGTATCACGTTTAGGTGAGGCGATTACACCCGATCAGGATTTTGTTTTGCATCGTGGTGATGATATTAAATTGTTTGGCAGGCCTGTTGATTTGGATAGGGTATCACGTAAATTGGGTCATGTCGTTTCGTCTGCAACAATTACTGATTTTATTGCATTTAGTATCGGGATAGCACTGGGTGTATTGATCGGCATGATTACTGTGCGGGTTTTTGGTGTGTCAATTTCAATGGGAACAGGAGGCGGTTGCTTGGTATCGGGTTTGGTTTTTGGTTGGTTGCGTTCCCGGCATCCCCGCTTTGGTAATTTGCCGACGGGGGCATCAAATTTTTTGCGTGATTTTGGTTTAGCCGTATTTGTAGCTGTCGTTGGTATTACCGCAGGTCCCGAGGCTGTGACCACCATTAAACAACATGGTATGGTGTTGTTGTTATTGGGTATTGCCGTGACCATTATTCCGCAAATTATTACTTTTTTTATCTCTTATTATTTGTTAAAAATTAAAAATCCGATTGAAATTTTAGCAACTATTGCCGGTGGGCGCAGTGCTAATCCCGGGTTTGCTGCACTATTGGAAAAGGCGGGTAACTCTACACCAGTTGTTTCGTTTACCGCGACTTATGCCATCGCCAATATCTGGTTAACACTATGGGGGCCCGTGATTGTAGCATTGGTAACAAAAAATGTGAGTTAACATAAAAAGAGGTGTTTATCATGAGCAAAGAACTTAACGCATTAAGTCCATTTGAACTCAAGGATGAGTTGATTCGCCGTGCCCAGTCGCGACAAGGGCAGATGATGCTCAATGCCGGTCGTGGTAATCCTAATTTTTTAGCCACCCGTCCCCGCCACGCATTTTTGCGTATCGGGGATTTTGCCTTAAAGGAGGCAGAGCGTTCCTATGCCTATTTAAGTAGTGGTTTTGGCGGTGTACCGGAAAAAAAAGGTATAGTTAATCGTTTTGATACCTATGCAATGTCAAATGAAGGTACACTGGGTATTAATTTTATTAAATCAGCATTAGCTTTTTGCCACGATCATTTGGGGATCAGTAAAGAAGATATACTCCATGAAATGACCCAAGCCTATCTTGGTTGTAACTATCCTGTACCACCCCGGATGCTGGAACTATCCGAGACTATTGTGAAAACTTATTTGTCGGTCGAACTATGTGGTACAAAAATACGAAGTGATGAGTTCGATATATTTGCAACTGAAGGCGGCACAGCTGCTATGGCTTACCTGTTTCGCTCATTCCAGGCAAACGGGCTATTAAAGCAGGGTGATAAGGTTGCGCTGATTACACCGATCTTTTCTCCCTATCTGGAAATTCCTATTCTTCCCTCCTATGGCCTGGAGATTATTCATATTAAAGCTGTGGAGAATGATGGCTGGCAGGTGCCTCAACATGAATTAAATAAGTTATTGGATAAAGAGATAAAACTGCTATTCATGGTCAATCCAAGTAATCCTCCTTCTGTTAAAATGAACGATGGGTTTCTCAATCAATTGGTTGATTTGCTTATTGGCCGGCGTAGTGACTTAATGATTGTGACCGATGATGTATATGCAACTTTTGCAGATAACTTCCATTCGGTTTTTGCTGTTTGTCCTTATAATACCATTTGTGTCTATTCATTTTCTAAATATTTTGGTGCGACAGGTTGGCGTATTGGTACCATTATGGCACATAAAAATAATATTTTTGATGCCAAATTAGCAGCATTGTCTAAAGGGGAGAAAAAGCACTTGGATAAACGTTATTCATCATTGACTGATCAGCCGCGCAAGTTGAAATTTATTGATCGTTTGGTAGCCGATAGTCGAGTTGTTGCACTGAATCATACCGCTGGACTATCATTGCCCCAGCAGTTGCAAATGACACTATTTGCTTTATCAAATCTGCTTGATGAAAATCAAAATTATAAAGCCGAGGCTAAACGTCTGATTCAACGCCGTCACGATATATTGTATCGGTCAATAGGGTTAGTGCCTGAGAATGATGAAAATAGTGTTGATTATTACACTTTAGTGGATCTTGAAAAGCTGTCCAAATCCTTGCATGGTGAAAACTTTGCTAAATGGTTTATTGGTAAGACAAATGGTGCGCAATTTGTCCTGAGATTGGCGGATGAAACCGGTGTGGTCTTGTTACCCGGTAAGGGATTTGATGATGATCATCCGTCAGCCCGTGTTTCATTAGCTAATCTTACGGAGTATAATTATCGTGCCATCGGCCAATCGGTAAGAAAAGTAATTGATGAGTTCAAGGTAAAATATGATCAGGAAAATTGTGCTGACTGATGATTTTATAGCTATAATTATAAAGTTTATTATTTGAATAAATCAAGGTCTGTGAACCCATTCTTTGCCCCGGTATTCACAGACCTTTTTTAAATACAAGAAATGACAGGATCAAAAGTTATTTTTGAATAATATCATCTTCCAGTTTATCAGCTATTTTAAGAGCTGAATTTAGTGAATCATTGATCAAAAAAAGTTGAATTTTCAGTGTTTTCAAGGATGCTGGCGTTGCCGAAATTTTATCCTGAGATGAAAAAATTTGGGCAAGTGTCGAGGCTTTTTTTGCAAATTCAGTCAGTTTTTCACTAAAATTAGTTATTTCTCCAGCCCAGTTATTCCGATCTTCCTGGGATATTTCAATGTTTGCATTTCCGGTTCCGTTTATTAAGTGATCAATTTGATAATCTTCAGGATTTGCAATGATTTCGTACATAAGTTTCTCCTTTATATCAAGGGTTAATCCAGCTTGGAGTTAAAATGATATCCCAGGGTATTGAAACCCCGGGGTTTAGTCAAGGGAACCCATATAAAAACATTGATGGTTCAGTATCGCCTGGAATCATTTATAGCCATAAGGATGGTATAAAAAACAATTATATCCTATAGTTGGCTCAATTTTTTCTTTCTTCCCAAGATTGAACTCCGGTTCATAGATGAATTTTATCACGCAGGTGTCAACAAGTAGGTTAATAAGTCACCCTTGGTGTATAAAATTTTTAATATTGCCAGAGAATAGGTATATTCTGCATTTGATATTCTTTGTTCAGCCTGGGTCAGCAGGGTATTGGCATCCATCATATCGATGCTGTCCGCCGTGCCGTATTTAAACTGCATCTGGACTGCATTAAAATTTTCCTGGGCAGATTTTAATTCATCCTGTAAATTAACCAGGGTATTTCGTGCCGTTTCAAATTCCAGGAAGGAAACCTTTGCCTCGTAAACAACTTGTTTTTTTTCCAGGGAAAGGGCTTGCTGCGCTTGTCTTTCTTTGGCTTTTGCCTGGCGTACCTGGGCTTTTCTCAGGCCACCATCATATAAGGTAAAGACGAGATCTGCCTGGATATATGTAGTTTCATCATCATAATCGACATGTCCTCCGTTGGTGTTATAATATACGTCGCTTTTCTTGTACCCGCCTTCCAGGGCAAGGGAGGGCCAATAGTCTCCTTTTTCATATCGAATGGTCTGGGAGGCAATTTCCAGGGTTTTTTGCGCTTCCTTGATTTCATACCGGCTATTGAGTGCCTGGGCTTTGATTTCATCCAAGGTTATGGTGAAATTGTCCATATCTTGAACATCCTTGGCTGATACTCTGAAATTGTCTTCAATACCTGCAAGGCGAACAAGGGTAGCCTTGTTCTGACCGACACTGTTTTCAGCTACTATTGTATCGGTTAGAGATTTGGAAAGCTCGGCCTCGGCACGGTAGAGATCTGTTTTTGTGACATTGCCCACACTAAGTTTTTCCTGAACCGAAATTTTATGGGTTTTAAGGCGTTCTACATCCGCCTGGGCGATCTCCACCTGGCGTTTGGCACTCAGAATCTGGAAATAGGACTGGGCAACTTGAAACAAGTAATTAGCCCGGGTGGATTCCCTTGAAAATTGGGCTTTGTTAATTCCTTTTTTGCTTATATCATAGGCAATCAATTCCCGGCCGTTAAGGGTAAAAGATTGGGTTAACTTTGCTCCTATTGTGGTAGAATTAGGGAAGACGATATTTCCATTTTTGTAATGGAGGTAACTTCCATATGATGTTGCCGTGGGAATCAGAACAGACAAGGCCCTCTGTTTGTCCTGCTCGGCAATAAACAGATCATCGGTGGCAATTTTTATGGTTTCAGCATTTTTATCTGCATTGAGGCACAGATCATGGAGTGAATACAGGGTTTGTGAATAGGCGGATGCCTGGTAACAGATACAAAAAAACACAAAAAACAGACTAACAAAAATCCTTTTCATCAATCACCTCTATATTGTAGTAAAAAAATATTTACATACCTATTATAATTTTGCTGTTTTCGTCAAGTGAAGTTCTAGTTGGAATACAGTATTTTTATTACCCCATACTTTTCCGGGTCTTTATCCAGGCTGCGAATCAAAAAAATATTGAACTTGCCAAAATTGATAAATTTTGGTAAAAGTGCGTGTTTATATACTGATTTGAGATTTTAAATTTGGCTGGCTGTTTAAAAAAAAATTAAATTGCCGGCCATAATAGTATTAATAAACACTTTTTCCTTTCTGGAGGTTTTTTATGTCCAATATATTATTCGAAGAAGGACTTTCTTTTGATGATGTCCTTTTGGTTCCCGATTATTCAGCTATTTTACCCGATGAGGTAACTACCCGGGTAAGGCTTACTAAAGAACTTGAACTCAATGTTCCCATTGTCAGTGCTGCCATGGATACGGTAACAGAAGCGTTGACCGCCATCAGCATGGCAAGGGCTGGAGGCCTTGGATTTATTCATCGAAACCTGAGTATTGAAGAACAGGCCATTGAGGTGGACCGGGTGAAAAAATCGGAAAGCGGCATGATTGTAGATCCGATTACGATCCGTCCTGATACCTTAATCTCCGAGGTGTTGCAGATTATGTCCAAATATCGGATTTCAGGGGTTCCTGTGACAGAAGGAGATAAACTAGTGGGGATTGTTACCAATCGGGATTTGAGATTTGAAACCCAATTGGATAAACCCGCCAGGGATGTTATGACCAGTGAAAATCTGGTTACTGTTCCTGAAAAATGCACCCTGGACGAGTCTAAAATCATGCTCCACAAGCATAGGATTGAAAAACTTCTGGTAGTAAACAAAGAGGGTAAGCTCAAAGGATTGATTACCATCAAGGATATTGAGAAAATTAAAAAATATCCCAATGCCTGCAAGGATTCTTTGGGAAGACTTCGGGCCGGGGCTGCCATTGGTGTAGGTTCTGATATGATGGAACGGGTTCAATCCTTGATGCGGGCCAGTGCCGATGCCCTGGTCATTGATACTTCCCATGGTCATTCTAAAAATGTAATGGATGCCATTCGAAAAATCAAAGCAGCTTTTCCCGCCTGCCAGCTGGTGGCAGGTAATGTTGCCACGGAACTGGGTGCAAAGGCCCTCATTGATGCCGGGGCCGATGCAGTGAAAATCGGGATTGGGCCGGGTTCCATTTGTACTACTCGTATTGTTGCAGGCGTTGGAGTTCCTCAGCTTACGGCTATACAAAATTGTGCCCAGATTTCCAAGAAAACCGGAGTGCCTATCATCGCAGACGGAGGTATTAAGTTTTCCGGGGATATTGCCAAAGCCCTGGGAGCAGGGGCCAGCTCTGTCATGCTGGGTAGTCTTCTGGCCGGTACCCATGAAAGTCCTGGAGAGATTGTCATCTACCAGGGGCGTACATATAAGGCATATAGAGGTATGGGATCTGTGGAAGCCATGAAACAGGGTAGCTCGGATCGGTATTACCAGAAAGATACGGCGGAGGATGAGGAATTGGTACCCGAAGGAATTGTGGGTAGAATACCTTATAGGGGAACGGTTCGGGAAAATATTGTCCAGATGATCGGTGGGCTTAAGGCCGGTATGGGATATTTGGGAGCCGCTACCATTGAAGAACTTCATAATAAAGCCAGATTCATCAAGATCAGTTCCGCCGGGCTCAAAGAGAGTCATGTCCATGATGTAGTGATCACAAAAGAAGCTCCTAATTATAGAGTGGGGAGTAATTAAACACCCATGGTAGATCAATCATCCCCTTTTTATCATTTACATCTCCATTCGGAGTTTTCTCTTCTGGATGGGGCCATACGCCTGGACTCTCTTTTTAAGAGGTGCCATGAATACGGCATGGATGCTGTGTCCATTACAGATCACGGCACCATGTTTGGTGTGGCTGAATTTTATGAAAAAGCCAGGAAGGCTGCCATTAAACCGATCCTGGGCTGTGAAGTTTATGTAGCTCCTAGAACCTTAAAAGATAGAACTCAAGAGGATCATAAGGGTTTAAATCATCTGGTGCTGCTGGCCAAAGATCTTGAGGGGTATACCAATCTGTGCAAGTTGGTTTCCATTGCCCAACTTAAGGGGTTTTATTATAAACCCAGGATTGACAGGCAGTTGCTTGCTGCTCATTCCAAGGGGTTGATTGGTCTGTCTGCCTGCTTGAAGGGGGATATTCCCCAGGCTATTCTTAATAAGAATATTGATGCAGCGGATGAGGCTGCAAGGTATTATTTGAACACCCTGGGGGAGGGCAATTTTTATCTGGAAATCCAGGAAAACGGAATGGAGATCCAACACAAGGTTAATGCCGGTATTGCCGATATAAGCCAGCGGCTGTCCATTCCCATGGTGGCGACCAACGACTGTCATTATCTGTCAAAGGGCGATGCCAAAGCCCATGAGATTCTTTTGTGCATCCAGACAGGCAATACTATTAATAATCAGAATCGGTTTAAATTTGATTCTGACCAGCTTTATTTCAAATCTTCCCAGGAGATGCAAGATTCCCTTGGAAGCTATCCCAATGCCATTGAAAATACCAGGGAAATAATGGCTAAATGCAATGTGGAATTTGAAGAGAAGACTTACCATTTTCCCAGATATGCCATGACCGAAGAAGAATCGGAAGATGATCTTTTTAAAGAAAAGGCCATGTCTGGATTTGAAGATAAGCTGCTTCGAATAAAGGCAACGAATCCGGATATGGATGAGGTGCTTTACCGGGAACGCATTAAGTATGAAATCGATATTATCCTTAATATGGGGTTTCCCGGTTATTTTCTCATTGTGGCCGATTTTATTGCCCATGCTAATAAGATCAAAGTTCCCGTGGGCCCCGGCAGAGGGTCGGCTGCAGGTTCCATGGTGGCCTATGCCATGGGTATTACTGCTCTTGACCCGATAGAACACGGGTTGATTTTTGAGCGATTTCTTAATCCTGCACGTCTCTCAATGCCGGATATTGATGTGGATTTTTGCATTGAAGGCCGGGATCAGATTTATAAGTATACCATTGATAGGTATGGTGGACCTGAATATGTATGCCAGATTATCACCTTTGGCAGGCTTAAGGCTAAGGCGGTTATCCGGGATGTTGGCCGGGCCCTTGGTGTTTTGCTTTCTGAAGTGGATGAAATAGCCAAGATGATACCCGATAACATCAAGAATCTGACCATGGCCCTTGAGGAAGTACCAGCCATCCGGGAAAAATGTGGTGAATCCGAAGAAAAAACCCAGATGCTGGAGGTTGCCATGCTTCTGGAAGGGCTGCCAAGGCATGCTTCTACCCATGCAGCAGGAGTTGTGGTGGCAGATAAGCCCCTGAACGAATACCTGCCTCTTTTCCGGGGCAAGGAAGGGGAAACCATTACCCAGTTTGATATGAATTATACGGAAAAACTGGGATTGGTGAAATTTGATTTTTTAGGATTGCGAAATCTTACAGTTATCAAAAATTGTATTGCTCTCATTGAAAAACAGGGTAAAACGCCTCCCGATTTGCTCCATCTGGACTATGAAGATAAAAAGACCTTTGATCTTTTGCAAAGGGCTGATACTACGGGAGTTTTCCAGCTTGAAAGTTCCGGTATGAAAGAGTTGATTTCCCGGCTTAAACCCGCCAGTTTTTCCGATATTGTGGCCCTTGTGGCCCTGTATAGGCCAGGGCCTTTGGACAGTGGTATGGCTGATTCCTATGTGGAAAGAAAAAATGGTCGGGAAGAAGTGGTTTATCTGTTTGATGAGTTGGAAGAGGTTCTCAAAGAGACCTATGGAGTTATTTTGTACCAGGAACAGGTTATGAAAATTGCCGGTGTCCTGGGCAATTACTCCATGGCAGATGCGGATGGTCTTAGAAAGGCCATGGGGAAAAAAATTGCCGCCATGATGGAAGAGCACAGAGGTCTTTTTGTAAAGGGCGCCACCCAGAAGGGTCATGATCCGAAAAAAGCGGAAGAGCTATTTGATCTCATGGAAAAATTTGGTGGATACGGGTTTAATAAATCCCATAGTGCTGCCTATGCTTTGATTGCTTATCAAACAGCTTATTTAAAGGCAAATTTTCCCCTGGAGTTTATTGCAGCTCTTATGACCAGTGAACGGAATAATTCCGATGCAGTGATAAAATATATGGATGAGTGCCGTGGACACGATATTAAGGTGTTGCCGCCGGATGTTAATGAAAGCGATGCTCACTTTACCGTGTCCGATGGATCTATTCGCTTTGGTCTTGCAGCCGTCAAAGGGATAGGGGATGCCGCCATTGAATCCATTGTAGTTATCCGGGATAATGAGAACGGCTCTTATAAAAGCCTTTATGATTTTTGTGAGCGGGTGAATACCAGTAAGGCCAACAAAAAAGTATTGGAGGCCTTGATTAAATGTGGTGCCTTTGATTTTAGTTGTGCAAAGCGTAGTCAGATGATGGCCGTGTTGGAAGAAGCCTTGGATCATGGCAACCGGATTCAGAGGGAAAAATCGGACTCCCAGCTGGATTTGTTTGCAGATTCCAATATGGGGGTGGCACTTCCTGTGAGTCTTCCAAAGCTTCCCGATATTGAGGAGTGGGAGGAAAATTTTTTATTGGGTTTAGAAAAGGAGGCCCTGGGTTTTTATATTACGGGTCATCCCATGGATAAGTATATTGATATCATTCAAAAATATGCCAATGTCAACTCCAACACCATCCAAGAAGTATCCAATGAGAAAATGATTCGCATGGGTGGCACCATCAAAGTCTTGAAAGTTCATAAGACTAAAAAAGGGGATATGATGGCTTTTTGTGCCATTGAAGACCAATCAGCCAGTGTAGAAGTTGTGGTTTTTCCCAATCTTTATGCTAAGATCCATCCTCTTCTGGCAGAGGAACAGATTGTGATTTTGGAGGCAGAGGTCCAGAAAACTGAAAATATAGTAAAGCTTATTGGTGAAAAGATAGTTCCCATTGATCAGGCCTGCGAAGAATGGACCAGCGCTATCCTTATTGATGTGGATGCTGCAAGGTTTGGCACCGAGGTGTTGGAACAATTAAAGCCTGTCATTGAAGGATATCCGGGAGATTGTACCTCCTGTTTGAAAATCAAAATTGATGATGGACAATCTCCGGTATTGGTAAAATTGTCCGATGAATATATGACCTGTTCCGATCCTTTGTTTTTTGATCGGGTGGAAACACTTTTAGGGAAAGGGTGTATTGATACCAAATGTGCCCCTGTTGCGGATAAGGTAAAAAAGAAGAAGAGATGGCAAAAAAAATAATGAAAAAAATTTAATCCGGGCGGTTCTTTAATAGGTAATCCGGTTTATAACCTCACGGAAGCCTGCTTTCTTTTTTGCAATGGATGTGGCTTTTTGTTTTTGGGGCCGGGACCGGACTCTACCTGTTATTATTACCTGGGTCATTGTTGTTTCCACCTCAATGGGTAAATGACCGATATCTGGATCTTTCAGCAAGTCCATTTTAATTTTTTCACGAATAAGCAAGTTTTGGGTTTTATCAGTGATGTTCTTGTCTTTCACCAATAACCAATTTTCAACCCTGATAACCCCGATAACCCCCCGGGTAAGATCGGCAGTCATGCGTTTTTGGGAGTCGGTTTCCACCGTTCCCTTCAGATAAACCACCCCATTGTAAACATCGATGTCGATGGGGTAGGTTTTGATGAAATCATCTGAAATCATCTTGGCTATTATTTTGGCATGGATGCTTGAATCATCAATGAGGGTGAAAAAAGAGCGGGGGGGATTTTTCTCGGAGGTTGCAGTAAAAACCGGCAGGGCGTCCATTTTTGGGCCGCATCCAGTTAGGATTGAACCAAAAAGGATGCCACATATTATAAGGCAGGTGAAGGATGGGTTAAAAAATGGATCAAAAAGAGGTCGTTTTTTCATATTTTTAAACTATTCAAAATCATCAAGATTCAGGTTATCAAGATCCGATAGATCCATATCCTTGAGCAGATCATCTTCATCGGGGATAATATGATTTTCCAATGCCGTAGATGTCTCTTTTGCGGGGGGAGGAGGTATCTTTTCCTGGATTTTTTCCCTGGGAGAAAGTTTTTCCAATATCGCCATGATGCCAAGATAGAGAAGATATCCTAGTCCGGCCATGTTAAAAAGCAGAATAAAAGTTCCTAAAACATTTTTTATCAGCATAAGACCCTATTTTCTTGCTAAATTATTTGACGCTTAAAGTATTAATGTTTATATATAATCTTTGAAAAGGATACAAGTATTTTTATTTAGCAAGGATTAATAATGAGCTGGCTTGGAAAAATGATTGGTGGAACTATTGGTTTTGCTTTGGGGGGACCCATTGGTGCCGTGGCAGGAGCAGTGTTTGGACATACTTTTGTGGATAAGAGAGAAGCGATATATCTTAACTCCATCTCTGGAGGGCATAGATCTTTGTCCTCCAACGAGGAAGCACAATTAATATTTTTTACAGCCGCTTTTTCCATGCTGGCTAAAATTTGCAAGGCGGACGGGCAAATTTCAGAAAAAGAGATCCAGACGGTTGAAGCATTTATGACCCAGGACCTTCAGTTGGATTGGAAGGGGCAGGAAACTGCCAAGCGCATATTTCGCCAGGCAATCAATTCTTCCGAGAAATTTGAGGCATTTGCCCATCAGTTTTACATGGTTTTCATGGCCCAGCCCAATATCATTGAGTTAATGATGGATGTTTTGTTGCGGGTGTCCACGGCAGATGGCTATATCTCCGGCGAAGAGGAGGTCATGCTCTTGTCTGCCATACATATTTTTAATTATTCCGCCACGGATTATTCTCGATTGAAATCAAAGTATGTCAGGGTGACCAATAAATATTATGCCGTGCTTAAGTGTGATGAAACCGCTTCCAATGAAGAGATTAAGAAAAAATATAGAACATTGGTGACTGAGTATCATCCCGATAAAATTGAAGCCAAAGGGCTTCCCGAAGAATTTATCAAGTTTGCCAATGATAAATTCAGGGAAATCCAGGAAGCCTATGAGCATATTAAACAGGAAAGAGGCCTTTAATTTTATCAGGCCTCCTTAAAATTTAAAAAAGGGCTCTTAAAATCAGAAGAGTCCTTTTTCTTTGGCAATATTCATATAGGTATCAGCTATGGTTTGGGGCGGTTCCCATTGTTCTTCGTTTTCTTTGTTTTTAAGAGCCATGGCATCAAATTCGCAGACGGTTACACATAATCCACAACCGATACACCGGTCGGTATCTGTTTTTGCTAGAATATTTTCTTCATCCATTTGGATGGCATCCATGGGGCAGATATCTTCACAGACTTGACACCCTGTACACAGCTCCTGGTCCACTGTGGCCTGGTAATTGGAATTTACAATTCTGGCAGGGGCCGAAGTTTTTTTAATGTTGCTTAGGATCTGGCAGCAGCAATCGCAGCAAAGGCATATATTAATGGGTTTTATCGAATTGGAGGGTTGGGCTACCAATCCTTGGCTAATCCCTTTTTTAACAATCTCAATGGCCTCTTCCTGGGAGATTGTTCGACCTATCCCCCGGCTTTCATAAATAAAGGCACCTCCGCCGAATATCAGGCAGGCTTCTTCCATCTTGCCGCAGCCCTCATTTATCATGGTATGTTCTTTTCTACAGATACAAGGAGCAATCAGGATTTTGGACTGGGTTTTGATCAATGCTTCAAGGTGTTCATGGTCCATGATATTTAGTTCAGTGGTCACAGATTGTGTTACTGGAACTACACGCAATTGCTGGGTTTTAGTCTTATCCATGGTTTTTATTAAATCGGGAACATATTCGTTGAAATCTGCTATTAATTCCGGAGTCAGGCGATTGACCTGGTATTCCCAGATTCCCACCACAAATTGGGCAAGCATGAATGAGTCTTGTCCATCCCGGTTGAGGTGGATAATCAGCCCTTTTTGACCCATTTCAATAAGTATGGGTAAAATCTGTTCTGGACTTTTATCGGCCCGTTGGGCAATAGTATCCACAGATTCAGGCATCATGACTAAAGACAGGTCCAGTTCAGCTTCTTTCGGTGTGAATAATTGTTTTAATATTCTAAGTTCAACTCCGGATTCGCTTGCAGGATATCCGCCGGGTGTATTATCAAGGTGAACAGCAAGTTTTTTGTACACATCTTCCATGGTTGTAAATCTCCGATATGGTTGGTGTTAATCAATGACTTTGCCAATAGGGTTCAGGTCACTATCACATCGTTCATAAATAAGATCAACTATTTTTCCCTTGAGAGAATCATTTTTTTCTATCAGGACAGTTAAGTAATTGGAAGTTACGGCTTTATAGAATTTTGAATCTTTATCTTGGGTCTTCTGAACAAGGCCTCGAAGATTTCTGTTTTTATTTGCATCTACAAATTCGGATCGTTTTTCTTTGTCCAGTTCTCGCATTCTTGCGCATCGTTCCTTGAGTACTTCCGGTGCTACTCTTCCATCGAAATGGTATGCGGGGGTACCTTTTCTTGCAGAAAATGGAAATACGTGAAGATAGGATATGGGCAGTCTTTTAATGAGATTGAAGGTGTTTTCAAATTGTTTGTCTGTCTCCGAGGGAAAACCGATCAGGGTGTCTACACCAATCCCGGCAAAGGGCAGTTTTTCATGGATTTTAAGAACGATCTCTTCAAAAAAAGATGCCGAATAGGGTCGTTTCATCTTCTTTAAAATATCATCATCTCCAGATTGTAAAGGGATATGAAAATGATCACATAGGATATGGCCTTGGGAAGCCAGATTGATCAACTCTTCAGATATTTCTCCAGGCTCAATGGAAGATATCCTGATTCTGTTTACCAATTTTTGTTTGTCAATTGTTTCAACAAGTCTTACCAGAGAAGTGGGAGGATTTAGATCAATTCCGTACATTCCTGTATGGATACCCGTGATGATGACTTCTTTGAATCCAGACTGACAAAGTTCGGTCAGATGTTTGAAAACCTGGGACTGGGGCATACTCACAGATGATCCCCGGGCATAGGGCACAATGCAATAGGTGCAAAAAGCATTACACCCGTCTTGAATTTTCAGGTATGCCCGGCTCATATTTCCTTTTACCGGTTTGTTAAATGAAAGGAAACGATTATCATTACTATGGTCTGGTGGTTGAAATATAAAAGGTTTTTGGGAAGATTCCGGGGTCTGATCGTCGGCCTTGTCGGCAATCAGGTCGGCAATCAGGGTTTTTTCTTTGTGACAGACAATCTGATCAACATCTTCAATTTTTTTGATAAGATCCCGATCTGTCTGGGCATGGCAGCCTGTGACGACAATTTTGGCATGGGGATTGTTTCGAATAATTTTTCGAATGGCCTGTCTTGATTGCATGCCAGCTTTTGATGTTACCGCACACGTGTTGATGATACACAGATCGACGGATTCGTTCTTTGTTTTTCGGATAAACCCTTTTTCTTCGAGGCAGCCTGCAATACCGTCGGACTCATATTGGTTAACCTTACATCCTAAAGTTTCAATATAAAATTTTTGTTTTTTCATTGGATAATTCCTGCACCAAGTACCCTGTTTTCATTATAAAAAACTGCTGCCTGTCCTGGTGTGATAGCAAATTGTGGCGTATTAAAAATTACCTGTCCTAGGTCACCATTGCGTATCAGCCGTGAGGCTGCACCTTTATGGCTGTATCTGATTTGGGTTGTCATGGTTGTAATCTCTTGGGTTTCAGGATAATTCCATATAATATTTTTCACCTGCATATTTGTCTGGGCCAGGTCATTTTTAAAACAGACCACCAGGGTATTGGTGGAAAGGTCCAGGTGTCGGACATAATAAGGTTCAGATGCCGGGCAGTTGATTCCCCGTCTCTGGCCGATGGTGAAGGCGTAAAGGCCCTTGTGGGTACCGACTATTTTTCCATTGAGATCCTTTATATGTCCAGGTTTCGGACAGATCCCTTTTTTTTCAATGATAAACTTTGCAAAGCTGGTATCCCGGATAAAGCAGATATCCTGGCTTTCGACCGGAGCTGTGGGGGTAAGATTGTTTTTTTGGGCTATCATCCTTACCTGGGATTTATTGAGTTTTGCCAGGGGGAGGATGATTCGTTCCAATTGATCGGAACTAAGGGTTGCAAGAAAATAGGATTGGTCCTTTAAGGGGTCCATCCCTTTTTCAAGCCAGCTTTTATTGATTTTTTGGTCCGGAAAAGACAGGGGATTGACGATGGTTGCATAATGGCCTGTGGCAATTGCATCTGCTCCCAGTGCCAAGGCTTTTTCTAATAAAACACCGAATTTGATCAGCTTGTTACAGATCAGGCAGGGATTGGGGGTCTTGCCATCAAGGTAGGTTGACATAAAATATTGAACCACCTGCTTATCAAAAATCTGGGCAAGATCTATTATATGAATAGGAAATCCCAGTTGCTCTTCCAGGGCTTTTATATTGGTGGGGGTCTTTTCATAACCGGTTGTAAAGTGGAGACCAAATACTTTTTTATAGGTTTTTTTGATGAGGAACCCTGTAACAAGGGAATCCACACCGCCACTTAAGGCAACTGCTACGACAGGAGAATTCATCAGACAACTTCTTCGGTATTTTTACTGAAAAGTCCCATGGCCCGGCTGGGGCAGGTCAGGATGCATAGTTCACAGACACTGCATTTTTCCTTGTCAAACAAAACTTGCATTTCAGGACGTTGGATGTGCAAGGCCTCTGTGGGGCAAACTGCTGTGCAGGCTCCACAGTGAGTGCAAATTTCCTCGTCCTTGAAAATCTCGTGTTCCGGGCTTGAAACCTTAATGCCCTGATCTTTTAAAAATTTTACCCCTTTATTGAATCCGGATCGGTTGGCAGATGAAATTTCTAAAACCATGTAACCTTCTTTTCGGCTAGAAATTTTAGCACTCAAAATATTAAACATCAGATCAAATTTTTTTGTTAATTGACAGACCAACGCATTCTGGGCAACCTCGGGTGGGAAATGTAAAATAACTATTTTGGAATACAATGAAGCTCCTCCATTCTTAACATACCTTTAATTAAAATCTCTTTGACAAAAAGTTAACATTAAGTATTATAATTACAAGGTCAAGCTTATTGTCAACATCACCTTTATATAATAAACTGGTTGGATAAACAATCTTGTTTTGAAGGTATGGCACATGAATCCTTTTGCTTTTGAATTGTCGGGGTACACTCTTAAAGCTTTTTCAGGTTTTTCAAAGGCCAGCATAAGAATCAAAGGTCGCCAAAATATACCCCCCGGCGCGATCATTTTTTGTGCCAATCATTTTACAAGAATTGAAACTATTTTTTTGCCATACCATATCAATGCTATTACAAAAAAACAGATTTGGTCCCTTGCTGCCAGAGGATTGTTTGAAATCCCTTTTCTGGAGGGGTTTTTAACTAAATTAGGTGGTGTTTCCACCCATGATCCCAACCGGAATCAATTGGTTGTGCAAACTCTGTTATCCGGCGATGTCCAATGGATTATTTTTCCCGAAGGAAAGATGGTCAAAAATAAAAAATTAATAAAAAATGATACTTTTTCATTATCGGATGGTCTGGGGATTTCTCGTCCCCATACCGGAGCCGCAGCCCTTGCATTGCGGTGTGAATTTTTTCGGGAAAGGCTGCGCAGACTTTCCATCGCAGGAGAACCAGAATTTGGTAGATTGGCAAAAAATTTGAAGATAACCGATATGGATATGGTGTTGGCACAAAACACCTATATAGTTCCGGTGAACATTACCTATTATCCAGGTAATGCCCGGGATAATATTTTAGGATCAATTGCAAAGACAGTTATTAAGGAACCCTCAAAAAGAGTAATTGATGAACTTATGACAGAAGGTGGAATGCTTTTTTCAGGGGTGGATATTACCATACGCTTTGGAGAGCCCATTGAGATTAATCCCTATCTTAATCATCCCTATATCGAGAGTATGCTTCAGGTTCGGCGACGGGTTCGATTTGATGATGATATCAGTTCCAGGCAGATTTTGAAACAAATTTCCAATGGGATTATGGAAAGGTATATGTCTGCTGTATATGATATGACTACTTTAAATTACGATCATGTCATGGCTTGTATTCTAAAGCATTTTCCCTATAAAAAAGAGGGTATCGATATATACGAGTTTACCTGTAAGGTTTATTATGCCATTACTTGTCTTTTGCTGAACCGGATTTGCTGTGTGTCCGATATTTTCCATCAAAATCAGGTTCATTTGTTGATTGATGATCGGTATAAGAGGATAGAGCACTTTTTATCCCTTGCCGAGAAAACTAAAGTGATTCAAATTAAAGGTAATCGATTTTTCAAGGATCAGGCCAGGTTTTTTGTTCACTCCAATTTTCATACTGTTCGTACAAAAAACCCAATTTTAGTGATGGCCAATGAAGTGGAGCCGGTGGGTGCAGCAGAAATTTGTCTCAAGAAAATTGCTCAGAAATCCTGGCGTCAGATTAGAGAACTGGTTAAAGGCCGTTTGACGGAAAAAATGAATGTGGATTTCAGTCACGCTTATAATACCCACTACATTGAGGGAGAATCAAAGAAAAAACGGATCGGCAGACCCTTGTTTTTTAAACATGATAATGAAATCGCAGGTGTTTTATTGATTCACGGATATATGGCGGCCCCTGAAGAGATGAAGTCCTTTGCCCAATATCTCCATGGAAAAGGCTTTACGGTATTTGTTCCCCGGCTTGCGGGCCATGGTACGGCTCCGGAGGATCTGGCAGGGACAACCTATGAACAATGGATGGAATCGGTTGAAGAGGCCTATCTGGTGCTCAGGCATTCCTGCGATAAAATTGTTATCGGTGGTTTTTCAACCGGAGCCGGTCTTGCCCTTGAACTTTCTTGCCGAGTGGATGATTATGAAGCAATTTTTGCTGTGGCTCCTCCCATGCAGCTCAATGATCTAGGAGCTTATTTTGTACCGGCTATCAATACCTGGAATGCCATGATTAAAAAAATTCGCCTGTCTGCCATTGCAAAGGAGTTTCTTGAAAATAATCCGGAAAATGCCCATATCAATTATATCCGAAATCCCATTGCAGGTATTCATCAGCTTGCAATGCTTATGGAGCAGTTATCTCCAAAGTTAAAGGCAGTTGAAAAACCGGTGCTGGTAGTTCAGTCCATAAAAGATCCGGTGGTCAGTCCCAGGGGGACCCAGAAATTGTTTAAGAGGTTGGGATCTAAGGTTAAAGAGTATTATCTTTTTGATTATGATCGCCATTGTATTTTGACCGGTGACGGGGTGGAACGGGTTTTTCAGTCCATTGAAAATTTTATCAGATTATGGGTGTAATAAAATTAAGATATAAAATAGAAACGCCCCGGGTTTTTATTGAAAAAACCGGGGCGTTGTAAGACTTACGTCTTATATGATAAAAAAAATTATTCAGCCAACATCATGGTGGCTGGGTCCAGTTTGTATTTTTGGTTGATCCTGTCGCCGTCTTTTAGTATTACGGCTTCAATCTTGTCATCAACCGGCTGGAGAAAAATTGCTTTGTTAAACAGGTCTTTTACAACTTCCAGTTGAACCGGGAATCCGTCGTTACTCCAGATTTCTTCTCTATGGCTCTTCATGGAGAACCAGATGAAAACGGAAAATTCCTGATTCAAGGAGTTTAAGTCTTCCAGTATGGACGATACATCTTTATCAAAGTTCAGGCCATCTATGACAATGATACTTGGTAAAGCAATATCCGATTTTTTAAAACTTCTTAAATAATCTTTTATTTTATCCGTATTAAAGTTGGACTCTGTGTAGCTGATACCCACCTTGTTGGGGGAGATATCATCCCACAGCCGGACAGCCTTCTGGGGGTCAATATATCCAACATGGTCTATCAGATTGGTATAGGCTTCATCATATCTCAGGTTGATCTTATCCATGGATTCATCAAGGCTCACATGGAGTATTTTTTGATTTGCCAATAATTGTGTAAGTGCAATCTGAACAAGAAAGCTTGTTTTGCCAACGCCGGCCCGGGACAGGACAGCACCAAATTTACCTTCAGTTATATGTTCAAGGCCAATTGCTTTTTCAACCGGGCTTTTGAGAATGAGATCTTTTTTAAGCATAATTCCTCTCTTTAAAATAAGGGTCTTATTTATTCTTAGCAGCTTTTTCGTCTGCTTTCTTTTTAGAAATGTCTTCAGCTACGGACTGGGGAACCTGTTTATAGGAAGAAAATTCCATGGTAAACTGAGCCTTGCCCTGGGTGCCGGACCGAAGAACGGTTGAAAAACCGAACATCTCTGACAGGGGAACCTGGGACTCTACTACAGACATCACACCTTCTTCTTGGGAGCCTTGGATAATTCCCCTTCTCTGGTTAATCAGTCCCATGCAAGAGCCCTGGAATTCATTGGGGGTTTCAATAACCACTTTCATGATGGGTTCCATGATAACCGGTTTTGCCTTTGCATATCCTTCAAGAAATCCTCCTCTGGCAGCAGCCTGGAAGGCCATTTCAGAGGAGTCAACCGCATGAAAACCACCATCTTCAAGTGTGATCTTGATGCCGGTAACCGGGAACTCAAGTTTTGGACCCTTTGCCATGCAGCCCAGAAATCCTTTTTCACAAGAAGAAATATATTGGGTGGGAATCCTGCCACCGGTGACTTTATTGACAAATTCAAACTCTTCTTCACAGGGTTCCATGAACCCCATCACCTTACCAAATTGTCCAGAACCACCCGTCTGTTTTTTATGGGTGTAACTGAAGGGGGCTTTTCGGGTAATGGTCTCTCTGTAGGCAACCCTTGGTTTTCCGGTCTCCACTTCAGCACCATATTCTCTTTTCATTCTTTCCACATAAACTTCTAAATGAAGCTCGCCCATACCCTGGATAATGGTATCTCCGGTTTCATGATCCACATAGGTCTTGAATGTGGGGTCTTCTTTGGTGAACCTGTTCAAGGCCTTTGACATATTGATCTGGGCCTTGTTGTCCTTGGGGACAATGGAAAGAGAAATAACCGGTTCCATGATATGCATGGAGATCATGGAATAATTAATTTTTGGAGATACGAATGTATCACCCGAAGCGCAATCGACTCCAAACATGGCACCGATATGACCGGCCGGTATGGAATCCACTTCTTCCATCTGGGATGAATGCATACGGATCAGGCGACCGGCTTTGACCTTTCTGCCGTCCCTGGAGTTGATAAGGGTGTCTCCCTTGTTGATGCAGCCCTGGTAAACACGGATATAGGTGAGCTGACCATATTGGCCATCTTCAAGTTTAAAGGCAAGGGCAACGCTGGGTTTATCAAAATCGCTTTCTAACACAACACTTTCTTCGTTATTATCCAGATCAATGGCTACATTTTCAATGTCCAGGGGAGAAGGAAGGTAGTTGAGAACCGCATTGAGCAAAGGCTGAACTGCCTTATTCTTATATGCTGACCCGAGAAACACGGGAGTCATTTGTCTTGAGATAGTACCGGTTCTGACGGCAGCCATGATCATCTCTGTGGTGATTTCTATCTCTTCAAGAAGGGCATCGGTCAGTTCTTCAGAAAAAAGAGATACCTCATCTAGCATCTCTTCCCTTGCAATTGTGGCATCTTCCAGCATATCTTCGGGAATCTGCTTTTCAACCATGGTTTCCCCATTATCACCTTCAAAATAATAGGCTTTCATGGTAACAAGATCTACAATACCATCATGTTTGTCTTCAAGTCCTATGGGCAACTGCATCATCACAGAATTATGTCCCAGTTTATCTCTTAACTGGCCGCTGACCTTGATGGGATTGGCGCCGGACCTATCACATTTGTTGACAAAGGCAATGCAGGGAACTTCATAGCGTTTCATCTGCTGGTCTACTGTAATGGACTGAGATTGAACGCCGGATACAGAGCAGAGGACAAGAATAACACCATCTAATACCCGCAAAGACCGCTCAACTTCAACTGTAAAATCCACATGGCCAGGGGTGTCAATAATGTTGATGGCATGATTGTCCCATTCACAATGGGTGGCGGCAGAGGCAATGGTGATTCCTCTTTCTCTTTCGAGTTCCATTGAATCCATCACAGCCCCGACGCCGTCTTTGCCCCTGACTTCATTGATTTGGTGAATCTTGTCGGTATAAAACAAAATTCTTTCAGTCAGTGTGGTTTTGCCGGAATCAATATGGGCACTGATTCCAATGTTTCTTACCCTTTCTAGATCTCTGATCATTTTTAAATCATCCTTATGAATAAAAATAAATTCCTCTCAACAATATCAAAAGTATAGATATTGTCAAAGGCATTGCTATATTTTAATTTTGCTAAATTATTGGCGCGATTTTATTAAATTGAATCCAGATTAAAATTAGCATATGAAAATCGAGTATGTATACTTTTTCCCCTGGTTTGTCAACTGTTTAATGGTTTTGCCCGGAGCAAAGTATGTAAAAATTTTAAAAACCCTGTCTTTTTGGAATTTTTTTGTAACAATATTTTTTTGTGAAAAAACATTGACATACTGGGTAGGTAAGTCTTAAAATATGTAGCGAATAGAGATGGTTACCCAAATGGAAAAAGGAGGTATATCATGTCAAGTAGCATTCAGGGAAAATATTATTCGGCTTTCAATCAATATTATAATCAGGCCAAAAGCCGGGGGGAGTTTGAAATTACCGGAAATACCCCGGAAGAGCGCCTCAAAAGCGGCAGGAAAGTGCAAAAAGCTTATTGGGAGGCCCATGGTCGAGCCATTGGTGATGCATTCAAGAATCCCGAGGTCGGTCCTGTAAAGCCGATTTTAAGTGCCGGAAATACAGGCGGGCTGACAAAAATACAAAGGCCGCAGCTTGATGTTCAAACGACTGCATCTGCTGATAGGGTTTCACTGTCCACATCTTCGACAGCCGGCAACTCTTTGATAACTGAAAGAACACAACAACCGGCAATCGATGGCACCAATTTGCACACAAATGACTTGACGATGACAAACGCCCGGCAGCCTGCAGTCTATGGTAAAAAGGTGGGTATAAATACCAGCGCGGTTGGCGGTCGTCTCAATCTATTAATTTGAGTTAATTCGATCTGTCCCCCTCTGATTCACTCGGAAAAATCACATAGATGGTTCCCAATTCATGGTGAAGCTGCCCCTGTTTAAAGATGATAGACTCTTTTTTTCTTCCAGTTCTTTTCGGGGTTGCCATAGAAAGCAAATATTCAATTTTTCATCTTTTTTATTGTGTTTACCAATTCCATTGATTAGAATGCCGCTCCCCTAAAAAAATAGCTTAGGGGTTTATGGCATTGTCAGGCTCTTATGGTCGGTCCTAACATAAAAAAGTGAAATAGTTTTGCCAGAGGAGATGGATGGATATCTATAATTTGATAAGTTTTGCCGGTATTTTTGGCTTGTTGGGTATTGCATGGTTCATATCACGCTTTATTTTTAAAAATACCCAGAAGATTAATTGGCATTTATTGGGGTGGGCCCTTGGGCTCCAGTTGCTTTTTGCTGTGTTCCTTTTTGTGCTTCCTGTTGGTGTCACAATTTTCCAGAAGATAAATGATTTGGCCGTGTTGGTTCTCGGGGTGGCTTCGGCGGGGGCACAGTTTGTCTTTGGGCCTTTGGCCATTCCGCCGGGTGTCCAGGGGTCTTTGGGGTTTATCCTGGCTTTCCAGGCCTTTCCCACCATTATCTTTTTTTCCGCCCTTGTGTCTGTATTGTATTATTATGGGGTTTTGCCTTTTATAATTCGGCAGTTTGCAAGGCTTTTTACGGGGTTGATGAGGATTTCCGGCGCAGAAGCTCTTTGTACGGCCAGCAATATATTTGTGGGAATTGAGTCAATTTTTACCATCAAGCCCCATATTGATAAAATGACCCGGTCTGAACTATGCACTATTCTTACGGCCGGCATGGCCACGGTGGCATCAAGCGTCCTGGCATTATATGTGTTTACTTTGCAAAATATTTTTCCTTCCATTGCAGGCCACCTGATTTCTGCTTCTTTTTTATCTGCTCCGGCAGCCCTGGTGATGTCAAAACTTATTTTTCCTGAAACCGGTATTCCCAAAACCCTTGGCAAGGTTGTTGATAGCCACTATGAACGGGATAGCAATCTCTTCGAGGCTATTATTAATGGTGCCACATCCGGGCTTAAGGTGGTTTTCAGCATTGTGGCGCTTTTGATTGCTGTGATCGGGCTTGTTGCATTGGTGGACTTGATTCTGGGGGGCGTGGGCGGCATGGTCAACCATTGGATCGGTACCACCATGGATTGGTCTTTGACACATCTTTTAGGTTATATATTTTATCCTTTTACCCTGATCATCGGTGTTCCAGCCGTTGATGCCGGTATTATTTCCCGGATCATCGGGGAGCGGATTATTCTGACGGAGGTGGCCTCCTATCAGGATCTTGCCCTGGCCCTGTCCCATCATAGCCTAGTCCATCCCCGGTCTGCGGTTGTGGCTGCCTATGCCCTGTGCGGGTTTGCCCATGTGGCTTCCATGGCTATTTTTGTGGGCGGCATTACAGCACTTGCACCCAAGCGAACGATCGCAATATCCAAGGTAGCGGTCAAGGCCTTGATCGCAGCTACATTTGCCTGTCTTTTGACGGCTTGTGTGGCAGGAACTTTTTATAGCAGCAATAGTCTGCTGTTGGGAAATTAAGGATATATTATAAAATGGATAAATTTTCTTATTCAATAAATTCAGGTATGCAAAAATTTTGTGAACGCTTGAAACAGGGAAGTGAAAAAATCGCGGTGGATATTACCGATGAGCAGATATCTTTGATGGCTGCCCACGGAGCTGAGTTGATTCGATGGAATAAAAAAATCAACCTGACTGCCATTGTTGACCCACTGGCCATGGCTGAAAAACATTTTATTGATGCCCTGGCCGTTCAGCGCTTTTTAGGGCAGGAAAAAAGGGTGATGGATATGGGAACAGGCGGGGGATTTCCTTCCATTCCTTTGAAAATCCTCAATCCTTCCATCGGTTTTGTTCTGGTGGACGCATCCAGGAAAAAAGTTAATTTTTTAAAACATGTGATCCGAACCCTGGGGTTGAAAAATATTGATGCGGTTCACTCAAGAGTGGAGGATCTGGCTTGTGATGTTTCCCACGCCTCAACCTATGACGCAGTCATGTCCAGGGCTTTTACCGGGCTTGAAAAATTTGTTGAATTTGCTCTTCCAATGCTTAAGCCGGAAGGGAAAATTTATGCCCTTAAAGGTAAACAGGCACCCGATGAAATAACTGCTGATCTTAAATCGCAATTTGAGATCAGGACGGATCATTATCAACTTCCCTTTGAAAAATCGGATAGGTATATGATTCAGTTAAAAAAAATTACCTCCTTTTGCTAAAGCGTATATTTCGCGAATGTTTTGAGTGTTTATGGGGTGCCCTGGTAAAAGATTAATCCCAGGGATGGCAAATCCAAAAACATTAAATGTTTAATTAGAATCTTGTTGGTTTACAATCAAGCAATAACTAGTTTGACGTTATTATTCTTGATGATTTCCATGAGTTGTTTTGGCGGCTTTCTGTCTGTGATCAGGGTGTGGATCTCTGTTATATTGCCCAGCTTTACCATGGCATTTCTGCCAAACTTTGAATGATCTGTGACAAGGTAAACTTTTCTCGAATTTTCCATAATTGTCCTTGCAATATGGACTTCTCTGAAATCAAAATCAAGCAATGTTCCGTCAAGGTCGATGCCGCTTATTCCGATGATGCCGATATCGACCTTGAATTGACGGATAAAATCTATCGTAGTTTCTCCGGTAATTCCGCGATCCTTGCTTCTGACAATGCCGCCGGTAATAATCACCTCAAAATCTTCTTGTTTGCTCATTATGGCGGCAACGTTCAAGTTATTGGTGATGACCCTCAGCTTTTTTTTGTGATTAACTAATTCGATTGCAACATGCTCGGTGGTAGTACCGATATTTATGAAAAGAGAGGTGTTATTCTCTATTATTGATGCTACGGTTTTAGCAATTTTATTTTTTTCATTGAGAAGAAATTCTTTTCGATATCGGTATGCTACATTTTCCGTGCTTATTGACCGACCGGCACCACCGTGGTATCTGGAGATATATCCTTCGCTGTCAAGAAAGTTTATATCTCTTCTGATTGTTTGCGGTGTTACTTTGAACACTTTTGCCATCTCTTCGACAGTAACAAACCCGTTGCTCTTAATCAAGGAGATGATCTCTTCATGTCGGCTGTTGATGGCTCTTCTTTTTTTGATCATAAGTATCTATTTGCCTGTCCTGTTTCAGGGGGTTTATGAAACAATTTTTTGTTGTTTTAAAACGATTTTTATATAAATTGAATGGTCTGCAATAATAATTTTGTACCGATGTTACAATATCAATTAATAATATTCCAGTTAAATTGCTTTTTATTCTTATTTGTCCCATGCTTATCCTTCAAAAACCTGATATTTCTTGACTTTTTTACGCCTTTCCTTTAGAAAGGAAAGTTTAATATTGAATATGAATTTATCCGCATACCGGAGGAATAATGGATTATAAAAAAACACTGAATCTGCCTTCAACCAAATTTGCTATGAAGGCGAACCTTCCCCAGCGCGAGCCTGAAATGCTCAAAGAATGGGAACAAAACAAAATATATGAAAAGCTAAGGGAACAATCCAAAGATAAGCCCACCTTTATTCTCCATGATGGCCCCCCTTACGCCAATGGCCATCTTCACATGGGGCATGCTCTCAATAAAGTTTTAAAAGATATTATTATCCGGTCACGTCAGATGGCTGGATTTAATGCTCCCTACGTGCCCGGCTGGGACTGCCACGGTCTTCCCATTGAACATAATGTGGATAAAAAACTTGGCAAAAAGAAAAAAGAGATGACAGCGGTTCAGGTTCGGCGAGAATGCCGTTCCTATGCTGCCAAGTTTGTAGATATCCAACGGGATGAATTCAAGCGATTTGGTGTGGCAGGAGAGTGGGATGCTCCGTATTTGACCATGAATTATCCCTATGAGGCAAGAATTGCCAAAGAGTGTGGTGAGTTTGCCTTGTCCGGGGATATGTTCCTGGGTAAAAAACCCATCTATTGGTGTTGTAACTGCCAGACTGCGTTGGCCGAGGCCGAAATAGAATACCACGATCACACCTCGCCCTCAATTTATGTAAAATTTCCTTTAAAAGATGATATTTCAACACTTATTCCAGGGGGAACCAACGAAGATATTTCCATGGTGATCTGGACCACTACCCCATGGACCATTCCCGCCAATTTAGGTGTTTGCCTTCATCCTGATTTTATCTATGCTGCCGTTAAAATTCAAGATCATGGGGTGATTATCCTGGCCAAAGAGCTTGTGGAACAGGTGATGCAGACCCTTGGATTCGAAAATTATACTGTTCTTGCGCAGATTGCTGCCAAGGATCTTGAAAATAAAAAATGCAGTCACCCAATTTATGATAGAGATTCTTTGATAATTTTAGGTGATCATGTCACTCTGGAAGCGGGTACTGGTTGTGTTCATACGGCTCCCGGCCACGGTGCAGATGACCATCTTGCGGCTAAAAAATACGGCCTAGACTGCTATTCTCCCGTGGAGGATAATGGTGTTTTTTCCAAGGATGTTGAACTGTTTGGAGGGCAATTTATTTTCAAGGCCAACAAGGCTATCAATGAAGTTCTTGAAGAGCGCAATGCCCTGTTAAAAAATGAAAATCTGTCCCATTCCTATCCCCATTGCTGGCGATGCAAGAAGCCGGTTATTTATAGAGCCACCCCCCAATGGTTTATTTCCATGGATAAACTTGATCTGCGTAAAAAAACCCTTGAAGAGATCAATAATGTTAAATGGATACCGTCCTGGGGCAGGGAAAGAATTTATTCCATGATTGAAAACCGTCCGGATTGGTGTTTGTCCCGCCAGAGATCCTGGGGAGTTCCCATTCCTGTTTTCCATTGCAAAAGCTGTAAAAAGGTCCATGTGACCCGGGAATCCGTGGACAAAATCCATGCTCTTTTTACTGAACATTCTTCTGATATCTGGTTTGAAAAAGAGGCTGATTTTCTTTTGCCCCGGGGAGCAACCTGTGAGGATTGCGGTTCCGAAGAATTTACCAAGGATCATAATATCCTGGATGTCTGGTTTGATTCCGGTGTGAGCCATGCCGCAGTGCTGGATGAAAGACAAGGTCTTTCACGTCCTGCTGATATGTATCTTGAAGGCAGTGACCAGCACAGAGGATGGTTTCACTCTTCTTTGCTCACAGCAGTTGGAAGGACAGGGAATGCGCCTTATAAAGCGGTTCTTACCCATGGCTTTGTGGTGGATGAAAATGGGCGAAAAATGTCCAAGTCCGTGGGTAATGTCCTGGCTCCCGAAATAATAATCAAGCAATATGGTGCCGATGTACTGCGATTATGGGCAGCTTCTGCAGATTATCGGGGGGATGTAAGCGTTTCCAATAATATTATCAGACAACTATCCGATGCCTATCGTAGAATTCGGAATACCTGTCGTTTTATGCTGGGTAATTTTTCTGATTTTGACCTTGTTAAAGACCTGCGGCCGGTGGACACCATGTCTGAACTGGATCGGTTTATACTTCACCGCCTCCATGGGGTTGTAAAAAAATCTTTGGCTGCCTATGAAAACTATGAGTTCCATACCATTTATCACACCTTGCATAATTTTTGCGTAAAGGATCTATCATCTTTTTATCTGGATATTATCAAGGATAGATTATATACCTCGCCTACCGCAGATCCGCTTCGCAGGGACGCCCAGACCGTCATGGCAACTATTTTAGAAGCCATTGTGAAACTTATGGCACCCATCCTGCCCTTTACGGCGGATGAGATCTATAAGCATATGCCCCTGGGAGATAATAGCAAAGAAAGTATCCATTTAGAGAATATGGTGGTTTTAAATGACCAATGGAAAGATGAAAACCTTGCCCTTAAATGGGAAAATATCAGAAGCCTGAGAGCAGAAGTTACCAAGGCCCTGGAAGAGGCAAGGAAAGCCAAGCTCATTGGCCATCCCCTGGATGCTGCCCTTGAAATTTATCTGCCCGATTCTGAGCTTAGAACCCAGGTGGAAAATCTGACGGAAAATCTCAATGATATATTCATTGTTTCTTCTGCAATTCTGGTTGAAAATGTGGATGGAGATATCTATCAAGGCAAGGAAATTGAGGGACTTTCCATTAAGGTAAACAAAGCCTATGGAGAGAAATGCGAACGCTGCTGGCGGTTTGATGTTAGTATCGGAGAAGATAGGGATCATCCTACGACCTGTTGCCGATGCGTCACAGCCTTGAAACACATCCTTTAAAGGAAAATTATTTTTGGGAACAAAAGAATTAATACGATTGATCCTGGTCAGTGCAGGCGTAGTCCTTGCCGACCAGGTGACAAAATACCTAATAAGGCTCCACCTGGCACTCCATGATTATATTATTGTAATTAAAAATTTCTTTAATATAAATCATGTGCTGAATCCCGGGGGGGCCTTTGGCTTTTTTGCCAACGGATCCCCCGGGTTGAGAAAATTTATTTTTCTCTTCCTTTCTTCCCTGGTGGCCATATTTATTCTTTGGTTGTACAGAAGGATTGCCAAGGATTTTGTTTTTCTTTCCTTTGGGCTGGCCATGATTTTTGGCGGGGCCATTGGTAACCTGATTGATAGATTCAGATTTGGCAAGGTGGTGGATTTTTTAGATTTTTATGTTGGCACGGTCCACTGGCCCGCCTTTAATATTGCTGACAGTGCTATCAGTGTCGGTATGGTCATTTTGATTTACCATGTGGTATTAAATAAAATACCTGATTTATAAGATGATAGATTTATAGAATAACCGCCATGGGCGGACCAGGGATTTAACCCTGGGTTCCGCCCACAACAAAGATAGAAACTCTCTCCTGCTACATCGGGAGTTTCATATACAAAGAAGGTTAGTATGCATCCCATACTTTTTGAGTTTGGTAGAATAAAATTATATACCTATGGTCTTTTTATAGCCCTGGGTTTTATGGCAGCCGTTTGGTTTTCCAAGCGGAATGCAAAGCTTTATAACACCTGCGACCAGGTGATTTCGGATCTGTTTTTTGTGATCCTTTTTTCAGCCATTATCGGGGCAAGATTTTTGTATGTATTAATTAATTTTGATTTTTACCGCAATAATCCCTTGGAAATATTTAAAATCTGGAATGGAGGTTTGGTTTTTTTCGGCGGGTTTATTGCCGCTGTAGGGGCCTGTATTATCTTTTTAAAGATAAAAAAGATACCAATTGCCAAGACTGCTGATATTATGGCTCCCGGTATTGCTCTGGGACATTCTATTGGGCGCTTGGGGTGTTTGGCTGCCGGGTGTTGTTATGGAAAACCATCCAATCTGCCCTTTGCCATAAAATTTACTAATCCAGACAGTATTGCTCCCTTGAATGTCTATTTGCACCCAACGCAAATATATATGGTCTTGTCAAATTTATTACTCTTTTTCATTTTGATGTGGTTGCAGAAAAGAAAAAAATTCCATGGCATGGTTTTTTTATCTTATATAATGCTTTATTCTGCGTTCAGATCCGGGATTGAATTTTTCCGGGGAGATTTCCGGGGAGATTTTTTCTTTAAATTTTTGTCCTTGTCCCAAGGGATTGGTATAGTTGTCTCCTTTGTTGCCCTGGTTCTGCTCATAAAATTATCAAGATCAGCCAATGCCAATCGTTAAATACAATGCCCTCGGGGATTATCTAAGTTCTTTGGCCCCATCCTCTGGTTGTAATTTTTTTTTGATCTGCGGAGATGCCTTTTTGGTGAGAGAGGCATTCAATACTTTGTCTGCCTTCCTGCTTGTCGATGGGAACCGTGAATTTGACCTTGATCTTCTTGAGGGCTCTACCTCCTCCATGGGGGATATCATTGAACAAACCACCACCTTCTCTTTTTTATTATCCAGAAAGGTGATTGCCGTTAAAAATGTGCCCTTGTTTTCGGCCGGGAATTTGTCATCTGAAATTTCCTATTCCAAGACAGATTTGGATCTTCTTACTGGATTGATTGAAAAGGGTATTCCCCAAAAGCATACCCTTGTGATGACCTGTTCCTCCCTTGATAGGCGCAAAAAAGTGTTTAAAGCCATTCAGACCCACGGGACTATCATTGACTGTGTTGTATCCCAGGGCGTCAGAAAAGCAGACTTAGATGAGCAAAGACAAGTACTTCAACAAATTTGCCGAAACCTGTTGGCGTCTTCCAAAAAACGCATGGATACAATGGCTTTTAATCTCCTTGTGGATCAAACCGGTTTCAACCCGGAACTTTTTGCCCGGAATATCGAAAAACTTATAACCTATTGCGGGACCGATCCTCTAATAGGAATCAATGACATAAAAGCCGTGGTTATACGGGATAAAAAAGATCCTATTTTCAGCCTGACCAATGCATTATTGGAAAAAGATGCTGCAGGGGCGTTGATTATTGCGTCTTCTCTGTTCAAAGCCGGGTTTCATCCCCTTCAGATTTTAAAATCCCTTGAAAATCAGGTACGAAAATTGTTGATGATAAAAAGTTTTATCTTGTCATTTTCAAAGATTACTTCTTCCCATCATTTTAAAAGAATGAATTTTAATGGGTTTAAACAGGGGATGATGCCGGCCATACTTTCCCATGATGAAAAAGTTAAAAAAAAAATAGCGGAACGTGATGTTTTTTTATCCCCGGCAACGGTTTCCGGCAAGGATAAAAAAAAGTCCATCTCAACCGATCTTCTGCTTGCTCCAAATCCCAAAAGTCCATATCCAGTATTTTTGATTTTTCAAAAATCTGAAAATTTTTCCCTGAATGAATTAAAGAATGCTATTATTGCCTTAGGTGATTTGGATTATCAATTAAAATCATCACCCATTGAAGCCAATATCGGCATCGAAAATTTTATCATTACTATCTGTAAAAAAGGAGAGTCTTCCCATGCAACGGAAAACCAAAATAGTCGCCACTATCTCTAATTTAAATTGTTCCACCGATTTTATCGAAAGGCTTTACAAAGCCGGAATGAATGTGGTCCGCTTGAATACTGCCCATATGAGTCATGAAGATGCCCTTGATGTGGTTCTTAATACACGCAAGGTATCGGACAAAATTGGGATCCTTCTGGACACCAAAGGACCTGAGATCAGAACCTGTGATAACCAACAGCCTTTAAGCGTCAAACATGGAGATTATATACGAATCAAGGGGGCACCCCATGAAATTTCCAAGGATGATTTGATTTGTGTTTCCTATGAACATTTTGTTAAGGATATTCCCATAGGAAGTTCCATCCTCATCGATGACGGCTATATTGCCCTGGCAGTCATGGAGAAAAATGAAGAATATCTCACTTGTCATGTGGAAAATGATGGCGTGATCCAGGCCAGAAAAAGTATCAATATCCCTTCGGTCCACGTAAAGTTGCCTGCTTTGAGCGAAAAGGACAAGGAATTTATTAAATTTGCCGCTGATAATAATCTTGATTTTATTGCCCACTCTTTTGTCAGAAATAAAGAAGATGTAATCGCAGTTCAAAATATCCTGGATGAAAAGAAATCTCCCATTAAAATCATTGCTAAAATTGAAAATGCTCCGGGGGTGGAAAATCTGGATGAGATTTTGGATCATGCTTACGGGATCATGATTGCCAGGGGGGATCTTGCCGTGGAAATTCCCGCGGAACAGATACCCCTGATTCAAAAACAGATTGTCAAAACCTGTATTGAAAAAAGAAGTCCTGTGATTGTGGCTACCCAGATGCTCCATTCCATGATTAATTCTCCAAGACCTACAAGAGCTGAGGTTTCTGATGTGGCCAATGCCTGTCTGGATCATGCCGATGCCCTGATGCTGTCCGGTGAAACCGCCAATGGCAAGTATCCTGAGGTTGCTGTAAGAACCATGGCCAAGATTGCCGAAGAGGTGGAGAGTAAGCGAAGCAGTTTTGTTGATGTTCCTTATTCACAGGAGAATAAGGTTACGGCCTATCTTGCCAAGGCAGCGGTAAAAGCTGTGTTGCGGATGAATACTAAGGGTATTGTGGCGGATTCTCTTACCGGCACTTCAATTCTTGCATTGGCCGCCTATCGGGGGGATAACCCTATTTATGCCCAGGTCTATGATCAACGGGTCATGCGGATGCTTTCCCTTTCCTTTGGGGTTTTGGCAACTTATATCCCCATGGCAATTACCACAGATGAACCACTTAAAAAATGTATCTGCAGGCTTATTGATGAAAACCATTTTGCGGATGATGACTTGATTATAGTGCTGGCTGGCAGTTTTGGGGCCAAACATGGAGCATCTTATATTGAAATCAGTACCGCCGGAACTCTCAAGGAAAAATGCAGGTAAAAAGATTTATCTGAAACTCCCGATATACAAAAAGAGAGTTTCAATCTTTGTTGTGGGCGGAACCAAGGGTAAAATTCCTGGTCCGCCCATGGCGGTTATAAAAATCAGGTATTGAAAAGATCTTGGGCATTATAAGAACTGCGGACAAATGGTCCGGCTGCCACCCGGCTGAACCCGAGTTGTCGGGCCATTTGTTCCAATTGTTTGAACTCTTCAGGAGAATAATATTTTTTAACTTCCAGATGCCGTCGTGTGGGTTGCAGATACTGGCCGATGGTTAAAATATCGCATCCGTGCTTAAAAAGATCTTCCATGGTCCGGTTCAGCTCTGCCATGGTTTCTCCCAATCCCACCATGATACCTGATTTTGCAGGTATCATGGGATCCAGAGCTTTAACCCTTTGTAAAAGATCTAAAGAACGTTGATATATGGCTTCGGGCCGGACTCTGTCATAAAGGGAGGCAACGGTTTCAATATTATGGTTGATCACATCCGGCTTTGCATATACAATTGTTTCCAAAGCCTTGATATCACCCTGGAAATCAGGTATTAACACTTCAACTCTAACTTTCTGGCACCCCTCATTTTTTCCAGGGTTCAGGCGGGTTTTAATTTCCTTTATAACCGAGGCAAAATGGGTGGCCCCTCCATCGGGTAAATCATCCCTTGTTACCGAAGTTACCACTATATATTTCAATCCCAACTCGGCTGCTGCCATTGCCACCCGCATGGGTTCATCGGGATCCACCGGCGTGGGTTTGTTGGCAGTGACATTGCAAAACATGCAATGCCGTGTGCATTCAGATCCCAGGATCATGAAGGTGGAGGTATCCTTGGAAAAACACTCAAACATATTGGGACAATTTGCTTCCTGGCAGACTGTGGTAAGATTGGCATTGGAAAGAAGCTTTTTGACCCGCTGGTAATCGCCTCCCTGGGGCAGGGGTTTTTTCAACCAGGCGGGTTTACTTTTTTTTGGGGTGGTTTTACACATGCTCACTCTCTTATGATGGAGATATTAAATATCTTGGAAAAATGATGACAAAATAAGTGGCAGACCCTGTTCATGAGATCTTTATTCACCTCATCCTTTGTGGTATCCATTCCCTTTTCCATGGCAATGGAGGTCATGGCCACATTTTCAAGGCCGCAGGGATTGATCCAGGAAAAAGGAGTTAGATCCGGACAGACATTCAAGGCCAGACCGTGGATGGATATATTTTTTTTGATGGAAATCCCCACACTTCCGATTTTTTTCCTGCCTACCCAGAGGCCATGATTTTTTGGATCACGGTCTGCGGTGATTCCAAAATCTAAAACCGTTAGTTTCATGATCTCTTCCATGCCATGGACAAAATCAGCCACACCGATTCCGGCCTGTTCAAGATTGATAATCGGATAGAGAACTGCCTGTCCAGGTCCGTGAAAGGTGATATTTCCCCCCCGGTCTGTCTGGACGATTTCAATTCCCCGGGAGGATAAAAAATCCTCTGATACCGTGAGGTTTTCCCGTCCTCCGCGTCGTCCCAGGGTATAAACCTCGGGGTGTTCCAGATAGAAAACCCGGTCCGGTTCCGAAGGATTATCTATTTTGGCGTTGAGGGTGGAGATTTGAAGGTCCAGAGCTCTTTTGTATTCCAGAGTATCTAGATTGGAGAATACGCAAGAGCGCTGGACCTTATTGAGGCTTTTGAAAGTTATCCTCTCAGGCATGGCTTCCTTGCGGCAGTTACCTCATCCAAGCGGGTAACCTTTGTTAGAAGAGGAGCTTTTTTCAGTTTTTCCGGATCAAGCTTAGCTTCTTTAGCAATGGCTTTGACTGCATCAATGAACTGGTCTATATCTTCTTTTGATTCAGTTTCCGTGGGTTCTACCATAAAGGCTGCATCCACTACCAATGGAAAATAGATTGTAGGCGGATGGAATCCATAGTCAAGCAGGCGCTTGGCCATATCCATGGTGGTGATATGATTTTCCTGCTGGTATTTGTCATTAAATACGCATTCATGCATACAGGGTCGGTCATAGGGCAGGTTTAAGGTGCCTTTGAGACTTTCCTTTATGTAATTAGCATTGAGAACAGCCAGTTGCGAAGCCTCACGAAGTCCTTTTCCCCCCATGGAAAGAATATAGGAATAGGCCTTTATCATGACACCAAAATGTCCATAAAAGGTGTGCAGCCTGCCGATGCTGTCCGGGCAATCGGTTACAAATTTATAGGAAGACAGGTCTTTTCCATCTCGATTTTTTTCTATCCTGGGAACCGGTAAAAAGGGGATGAGTTCCTTGACAACGGATACGGGTCCAGATCCCGGACCACCACCGCCATGGGGAGTGGAAAAGGTCTTGTGCAGGTTCAGGTGAAGTACGTCGATACCAAGATCCCCTGGTTTTACAATTCCCATAATGGCGTTCATGTTGGCACCATCACCATATACAAGCCCACCCTTGGCATGGACAATATCACAGATTTCCCGGATATTTTCTTCAAAAAGTCCCAGGGTATTGGGGTTGGTGATCATGATACCGGCGGTATCCTCATCCATCACCGCTGCCACGGTGGCAGGTTCCAGGATCCCTTTTTCACCAGATTTAATATTTACCGATTCATATCCACAAAGACTGGCAGATGCTGGGTTGGTTCCATGGGCCGTGTCCGGAATAATGATCTTGGATCGCTGTTTTCCTTTTTTGGCGTGGTAAGCGTGGATCATGAGCATACCGGCCAGCTCTCCATGGGCTCCGGCTGCAGGCTGGAGGGTGACAGCGGGAAATCCGGTAATCTCTCCCAAAGCCTGTTCCAGATCATACATGAGCTTTAAGGCACCCTGGGAAAATTCTTTTCCTGCCAGGGGATGGGCACCGGCAAATCCCTGCCGGGCTGCTTGAACCTCGTTGGTTTTGGGATTGTATTTCATGGTGCAAGAACCCAAAGGATACATACCTGAGTCCACACCAAAATTCCATTGGGAAAGCCGTGTATAGTGTCTGACCACATCCAGCTCGGAAAGCTGGGGAAGCCCGGGTGCATCGCCCATAAGGTGTGGGGCAATCTCGGCCCTTTCTACGTCTGCTTTGGGAAGGGAAACGGCACATCTGCCTTCCCGACTTTTTTCCCATAGTTGGGGCTCATTGAAAATAAGGCCGCGGGTACCTGGCTGCTTATTCATTATTGCACCTCCTTTGCCAATTGGTCTATATCTTTTTTGGATATCGTTTCCGTGGCACAAAAAAGATAATGATCTTTTAATTTGGGGTAATAGGGTTCAAGATCCATCCCTGCAAAAACACATTTGTTCTGGATCAGATCTGCTCGTTTCTCCCTAAACCCTTTTGGTGCTTTAAGCACAAATTCATTGAAAAAGGGGGAATCAAATACCGATTCAAATCCGGCGTTTTCAAGGCTTGTTTTCAGGTAAACGGCTTTGTCGTGGTTCTGCTGGGCAATTTCACGGATACCGATTTTGCCCACCGTGGCCAGATACATAGCAGCAGTCATGGCATTGAGGCCATTATTAGAACAGATATTGGAAGATGCTTTTTCTCTTTTGATGTGCTGTTCCCGTGTCGCCAGAGTCAGAACATAGCCATCATCCCCGTTGGCATCCTTTGTCTTGCCGATGAACCGGCCGGGTAAAGATCTCATCAGTTTTTTTGTGCCTGCCAGAAGTCCTAATCCTGGACCTCCAAATGTCTTGGCAATACCAAGGCTTTGGCCTTCGCCGGCCACAAGATCGGCACCGCAGGCTCCTGGGCTTTTAAGCAGCCCATAGGCCAGGCTTTCTGTAAAAGAAGCAATAAACAAGATTTTTTTATTTTCAGCAATGGCCTTGAAAGCACTTAAATCTTCAATATTGCCTAAAAAGTTCGGTGACTGAACTGCCACCCCGGCAATGCCGTCCATCGCTTCAAGGGCAGTAGGGTCTGTGAGTCCTTCTTTGGTACCGATTTCTACTATTTCATATCCGGTAGGACGCAGATAGGTCTCCAAAATTTGGCGGTGACTGGGATGGACCAGGGAAGAAACAGCTATTTTATTGGCTTTTCTGTCTTTTTTCAAGGCAATTAATGCACATTCAGCAAGGGCTGTACCGCAGTCATAGTGGGAAGCTGTAGCAATATCCATTCCAAGAAGCTGGGTGATCATAGTCTGAAACTCATAGATACCCTGGAGGGTTCCCTGGCTTACTTCGGGCTGATAGGGGGTATAGGCGGTGGCAAATTCGGATCGTGACACCAGATAGGGTACCAGAGCCGGAATATAATGGTCATAACTGCCAGCCCCGATAAAACATTTATAATCTTTACAGGCAATATTGGAAGATGCCAGTTTTTCCATATAGGTATTAAGATCCCATTCACTCAGGGCTTCCGGAAGATTAAGAGGACCTTTTGTCTTTAATGCTTCGGGTATGCTGTCGAATAAATCATCTATGGATGCATGGCCGGTTTTAGCCAGCATTGCATCAATATCCTCTTGGGTATGGGGAAGATAACGCATGGCATTTATCCTTTTAGCATATTAAGGTAGGCGGCTTTGTCCATTAAGTCGTCCAGCTGGGAAGGATCCTCAGGTTTTATTTTGATTATCCAGCCACCTTCATAGCAGTCTTCATTGACCAGTTCCGGGGCATCTTCAAGGTCTTCATTGATTCCAACAATTTCTCCTGAAATAGGAATGTAGACTTCCGATACTGCTTTAACAGACTCTACGCTGCCAAATTCATCACCCTGGGAAAAAGAATCACCTACTTCGGGAAGTTCAACAAAAACGATCTCGCCCAATTGATCCTGGGCATAGTCGCTCAGTCCTATGGTTACAATATCACCGCAACTTTTTGACCATTCGTGGTCTTTTGTATATTTTACATCTTCTGGAAAATTAAGATCGCTGATTTCTTTCATAACAGTCTCCTTTTAAATGGATTTAAATAAAATTATCCAATTTCATTCTTGCAGTTCTGTTTGGTCGTATATCGGTTACAAAGGTCACATCTATGGATCTTTTACCCTCTTTGAGGCTTAGTTTTACACCTGGTTCAAGTGGTTTAGAAACCATGACAAATCCACAGCTGAGTCCTTTTATTTTTAAATCTTGGGGAAGATCAGGGGTGTTGATGCTGACAATTTTATTTTCAAGCCAGCCGATGCCCATATCTGTGGCACAGGTCAGGACCTGGCCTAAATTCTGGCAATTTTCATCTAAAACTTCTGTGTTTTCTCCGGTATTGGCCTTTCTCAGGGTATCTCCCACAAAGGGGTAAACAAATTTGTCGTCGTCGGCAGGTGCCAGAGCCTTTGCCCCGAAAAAGTCCTTGGTAAATCCTTTTTTGTCTGCTGTATAGGGCAGAGCAAAGGACCAAGGGTGGTTGGTAAATTTCCAGTGGCCGATATCCTGGTGTGACAGGGGCAGGCAGGCTCCTGCCCGTAGAGAATCTCTGGCCCCTAATCCACAGGCTGTAATTCCAAATTCTTCGCCTGCAATAAGGGTCTTTTCCCATAGGGCTACAATGGCGGCGGGAGCTATAAAAATTTCAAATCCAAACTCTCCGGTATATCCAGATCTAGATAAAAGGATCGGGGTGCCGTCGGCCAGGGTGACATTCTCAATACCATCCGGTGCATTGGAAAAATGACCCTTAAATGAAAAATAGGGCATTTTATCAAAAACAATTTCCGGATTTTTGATAAGCTTTGCCAAAATTTTAGCAGAATTTTTTCCCTGGATATCCATCTTGGCAATTTTACCGGACAAATCTTCGATGCTAACATCCATTTGCTTTTTTTTGCTGTCAAGATGACTTGCAATAGCGGCGCCCATACCAGCGTTCACGCAGATCATAAATTGGGTCTCACCAAATTTATAAACAATGGCATCATCGATGCAATGTCCTTGTTCATCTAAAAATGCGCCGTAGACACATCTTCCTGTCTTGAGGGAAACAATATCCCGGGTGAAGCAAAAATTAATCAGGGCAAAAGAATCTTTGCCGCCGACATTTATGCAGGCCATGTGACTGGTGTCAAATATGCCGGCAGATTTTAAAACAGCTAGATGTTCATTCTTGACTCCGGCTTCATACCATAGAGGCATGTCAAACCCTCCGAAATCAGCCATCTTTGCCCCGGCATCTTTATGCCATTGATGTAAAGATGTGGTTTTTAAACTGGTGTTCATGATAACTTACCTTTATATGGGGTACAAAATAAGTACAGGTTTAAAAAATGTAGGGAACTTTTAAATTATAGGATTTATATACAACAAATGTCTCAACAGCGCTGATATCATCGATTTTAGATATTTCTTCGGTATAAAATTCCAGTAGGCCAAATCCTTTTTTAAACAGAACCATTATAATTAAGTCGTACCGGCCTGTCACAACGGATGTTGAAATAACCCCCCGGAGTTTGCTGATTTCTTCGCCTTTTTCGACCAGATTCATTTTTGATAACTTAATGCCGATGATACCTGTTCTATGGCCCGGCAGGGTGGCAGGATCAACCAGCCCGCATATTTCCAGTACTCCTTCGTCCTGGAGTCTGTTTACCCTTGACCTGACGGTGTTTTCGGTAATGGCAAGTTTATCAGCGATCTTTTTAAAGGATTTTTTCCCCTCTTTGAGCTCTCTAATAATATCAATATTAGTTTTATCGATCTTCATATTACCTCTTTATTTAGCTAAAAATGTATGAGCAAACAAATTTTATTAAATTAACTTGATAACTACTCTATGATAATGATAATGTCAATTATTTTTTAAAAAACCTATGGAAAAACAAATTTTTGTGATGAAATTAATGAAAAACCTTTATTACTCATTTTATTTCCTGAAAATAAAATCATTTTAATTTAGAACTAAATCGACAGGAGGCAAGAATGTCAGAAAAAATAATTATTATTGGTGGTGGACCGGGGGGATATATTGCAGCATTACGAGGGGCTGCTCTTGGTGGAAAAGTGACCTTGATTGAAAAAGAAAATCTGGGAGGAACTTGTCTTAACTGGGGGTGTATCCCATCTAAAATTATGAAAAATTCGGCGGATCTATTTTTAAAATGTTTAAAAGCAGATCAATTTGGTATCAAAATTGAGGGGGAAATTACACCGGATATGGTGGCACTCATGGATCGGAAGGAAAAGATCCTTGCTACCCAGAGAAAAGGAATATCTTCATTATTACAAAGCCGTGGGGTTATAATTGAAAAAGGTCGGGGGACAATCAAATCCCCCGGTGTAATAGAAGTGAGTAAAAGTGATGGACAAAAAATCGATCTGGACTTTGATAAATTGATTATTGCCGTGGGCACAAAGCCCATGAATGTGCCTGATTTTCCCTTTGACCACAAAAAAATTCTTTCTTCCAATGATATCCTTGTTATGGATTCAATCCCAAAATCCATGACCATTGTTGGTGGTGGTGTGATTGGATGTGAGTTTGCTTTTATCTTTTGCGCATTGGGGTGTGATGTGACTATTGTAGAAGCCATGTCAAGACTTTTACCTTTACCATCTGTGGATGAAGCCTGCTCAAAATTGTTATTGAGGGAAATGAAAAAACGTAAAATAAAAGTTCTTTGCGATACTATTGTCACCAAAGCCGATACAATAGGAGACGGGGTAGGGATATTTCTTGCCCCAAGTCCCTTTACCGATAATCCCAAGCCTCAAAAATTAAAAACAGATCAGATTAAATCCCAAATTATGGCGGTCTGTATTGGCAGGACTCCTTTGTCCGAGGGGCTTGGTCTTGAAAATATTGGTCTGTCCACCCAGGGCCCTGGATGGATACCTGCCAATGAGCAGATGCAAACCCCTGTGGAAAATGTTTATGCCATTGGGGATATCCTGGGACCCGATAAAATTATGCTGGCACATGTGGCTTCCCACGAAGGACTTGTGGCTGCCCAAAATGCCATGGCGCTGGAAACAGATCCAAAATCAACCATGTCCTATGAAGTGGTACCTGGAGCCATTTTTACCATGCCTGAGATCGGCACTGTGGGATTGAGTGAAAATCAAGCCGTTGCTAAAGGGTTTGAAGTGGAGACGGCAAGCGTAAATTTCAGGGTTCTGGGAAAGGCCCAGGCCATTGATGAAATTGCAGGAGAGGCCAAGATGATCATTGAAAAGAAAAGTCATAAAGTTCTGGGCGTTCACTTAATCGGTCCCCATGCGACGGATCTCATTGCGGAAGCTACCCTGGCCATTGAAAAAGGGCTGACCGCAGAAGAAATTGCCCACACTATCCATGCCCATCCCACACTGGCGGAGATTATGGGGGAGGTGGCATCAAAAGCTTCGGGGATACCCCTCCACGGATAATCATCTTGTTTCAGGAACCAAGGAATTTGATTTGACCATTCAGCGCAAATATCAAGATTGTTATTTGCGCTGAATAATAACTGGTCCATATGAAAGAACCAATCAACTTTATATGAAACATCCGATATCAAAAGAGAGTTTCACTCTTTGTTGTGGGCGGAACCAAGGGGTAAAATCCATGGTCCGCCCATGGCGGTTATTAAAATTTTTTCATGTTTTGTTGTGGGCAGGCTGGCTGATGGAAATCCTTGGGCGGCCGATGGCCGTTTATTTCAAGGCTTCCAGGGATTCGGGCAGGATTTGTCCTCCATCAACCACGATACTTTGTCCTGTTATGTATCCAGCTTCTTTTGAAGCTAAAAATAGTGCTGTATTTCCAATATCTTCAACCCTGCCTAATTTTTTCAAGGGAATACTTGCTGCCATGGTTTGAAGATAATCTTTTCCCAAATCTTTCAATCCTTCCGTCTGGATATTCCCGGGTAAAATAGCATTAATGGTAATTTGGTCTTTTGCCATTTCAATGGCCGCTGTCTTAAGAAAACCTAACATTCCGGCTTTGCTTGCCGCATAATGCGCCCAACCCGGAAAACCGGTGATAGGTCCTGTGATGGAAGAGGTCATGATGATTCGGCCATAGGCTTGTTTTTTTAAATGGGGAAGGCAGGCTTTTATTGCCAGAAAGTTTCCTTTTAAATTAACATCTAAAACGCAATCCCAATTTTCCTCTGTCATTTCATCCAATTTTGAGCAGGGAAATATTCCAGCATTGCTACAGAGAATATCAACTCCTCCAAATTGTTCCTCTGCATAATTTGCCATGGTTTTCATTTCAGCCAATTGCGTCACATCGGCTGTAAATGCTAATACTTTTCCTTCTTCTTGGTTTAATTTTTCAGCCGTTATTTGAGCAGCTTTTTGATTTCTACCCACAATTAAAACATTGGCTCCATGTTTCGCGAAAACTTTGGCAATCCCCTTACCAATCCCTTTACTTGACCCGGTTACGATAACCGATTTTCCTCTTATGGGTGTAAACATAATCCAAATTCCTTTCCAAATTAGTTTTAACAAAAAAATATGAATTAAACACTTCTTGGCATTTTGCGCTGATTCTTTTGTGTTGATTGTATTGATAATAAGCTTTTATAGCATATCTCATTTTCTTAAGATTTATCTTATTTTTTTTATTTTCTGGCGGCTTTGAAAAATTTTTTATTAATGAATATCAAATTGAAGACAATAATGAACAGATCCGGGGGATACTTAAGTGTCATACCTGGGAAAATGGGTTTGACTTCTTATATCATTGTGATATCATTTCATATATCTCTAATATCGTGTATTTTTGTTTATTTAATCAATAAATTGAATTTTTAAGTTCTATGTTTTTTTTATAAATCGTATTAATCCTTTAAATAGTAAAGAGATCTGCGATGATAAAAAAAAATGATCGTAAATCTATGGGTAATACACGGATAAAAGTCTTGTCTTTTTTCTTAAATCAAGAGCTTTATGCCATATCCATGACAGATATATTTGAAGTGAATAGAATGCCAGTCACAACGGTAAAAACCCTTAAGGATAGCATCATGATGGGGGTGCTTAATCTTCACGGATCTGCGACCTGCATTTTGAACCTGAAACAGATTATGGGGTCAGAGCCTTTTAGTTTGAGCGCGACTCCGGGATGGATTGCTGTCAAAAATCATACATCTTTCGTTTGTCTTGCCGTGGATGCCTTTTTTAAATTCATGGAAATCCCAGTTTGTAACCTGGGTAGGGTTCCGGTCTTAAAAGCCCAGCAGGACAGTGGGAAAATTCAGTTTTATGCCAGGGTGGACAATGTTTTAATTCCCATCCTCGATATTCAATATATTTTACAATTGTTTCAAGACAATAAGTTGGATACCGACGAAATAGGCCTTATATCCTGAGGAGTATATGGTGGACCCATTAAAGGAGATCATCAAATTTATTAAAGATGAAACAGGGCTTCACCTGGATGCGGATGCATCCCAAAAACTTTCCAAAACTATTTTAAGGCGGATGAATGCTCTGGGCATAAATTCGTCAATAATTTATCTTAATTTGCTCCAAAATAGGGCAGATAATACAGAATATCAAAAAATTATCGCAAATTTAACCGTGGGGGAAACCTATTTTTTTCGGAACATTGATCATTGGAAAGCTTTTAGAGCCTACGTGCTGCCCAGGGTTATTAAAAATGCCGATGCTCAAAAAAGATCACCAAGGTTATGGTCTGCAGCTTGTGCCAGTGGAGAGGAAGCATATACCTTATCTATTTGTATTAAAGAAGCGGCATCCTGCAACTTTTTTAATGGGATTGATATTTATGCATCCGATATTAATTATCAATCCATTGAAAAAGCCCGGAAAGGGATTTTTGACTCCCATTCTTTCAGGGGAAAAGAAGAAAAATATGAAAAATATTTTGAAAAAATAAAGAAAAGATACAAAATTAAAAAAGAATTTCGTCGGGCTATCTCGTTTATGGAACTTAATCTGGCCCAGGAAATTTATCCACCGGAATTAAAAAATATGGACGTCATTTTTTGTAGAAATGTTTTGATGTATTTTTGTCCGGAACGTGTTCAGGCAATATTAAAGAGGATTGTCAATTGCCTTGGAAAAGACGGGTTTTTGTTTCTGGGTCATGCAGAAGGGAATATAGCTCCCGTTGATCTTTTAAAAAGAATTGGCCATAGCAATACCTTTTTTTATCAGTATGGAGAAAAAATCTATTCCTCAATTGATAATATTAAAACAAATAATCATTTTGTGGGCCTTCCAATACCGGCCATTTCTTTAGCTACTTCACCAAAAAAGATAAAAATCCTGGAAAAGAATCAACAGGATTCAACACCCGACGGACAGGAGATGATTTTAACTGACTTTGATATCAAGGATACGAAAGACAAATCCAAAGTTCCGGTTGACAAAGAAAAGAGTGATGCATTCAACCACGCATTGGATCTTTATTGCATGGAAACATATGACAAGGCTCTTAAGATCATGACAAAACACCTGGAAGGGCAAGATGGATCCATGAAGGAAATTATCCTGGCAGGGATGATAAATTTGAATATGTCCAGGTTTGTCGATGCTAGGCTCTGCTACAAGAAGGTTTTGGGAAAATCAGATATTTCGCCGGAAGGATATTGTTTAAAAGCCATGGTTAAAGAGGCAGATTCGGATTTTAAGGGTGCTATCCAGGCAAGTCTTAAGGCCATTTTTCTGGATAAGCATTTTTTTGCTCCCCACTTTAAGTTGGGACAGATATATCAAAAATTCGGGGATATTCAAAAATCCAGACAGGCCTTTTTAAATGGGTTAAAAACCCTTGATAAGGATAATGATGAACGAATCCGACTTTTTTTCGGGATCTTGCCTAAACAAAAACTTAATCAATTGTGTAGGAAAAAATGCAGGAACAAAAAACAGATTTCCTAGGTGACATTAAAAAGCGGCTCGGGCAGTTGAGAGAGACCTTTGACCTTGCCATCAGCCTTCCTGTGGCTAAAGAAACCAGAAAGCTTGTCCCTTATTTGATGTTTCAACTGGGCCAGGAACAATTCGGGATGCCGTCAACCTATATTCTGGAAATTATTGTTGACCACGATATTGTCCGGTTGCCAGGAAATGACGGATATCTAAGTGGGGTTATCAATTATCGGAACACGGTTTTGTCTGTATTGGATCTTCATCAGATGCTCAAAATCAGTATCGGGGATGAATTTACCGATAATATTTTGATCATTTCCAGGGGGCTTAAGGTGAACACCTCTTTTATGGTGAATAAACTTATCGGATTTGTGGCAGTGGATGAAAACCTGGTAAAACCCAAACCCTTTTCCCTGGATCCATCCATCGGGCAATTGCTTAAAGGTGAATATTTTCATCAGGATAGGATGGTGGTACTCTTCAATCCTGATTATTTGACAGGGTGATCTTTGATAGTATGGATACCCTATGTCCATAAAAATGATCCGAACTATTATTAATAGGAGGCATATATGGTTTCAAAAATAAGATTTAAAATCAAATTTTACGTGATGCTTTCCATGGCAAAGCTGTTGGTGCAAATATAATGACCAAAAAGTATAAATATTTTTTGGTGGAGGCGGTTGAACTTTTGGCCGAACTGACCCGTGGACTTTTAGATCTGGAAAAAAAACCGGAAAAAAAATCCAGTATTAAAAAAGTTTTAAGAACTTTGCATACTCTCAAGGGTGCTGCCAGTGTCATGGGACTGTCTATTACAAGCGGCCTGGCCCACGCCATGGAATCGTGTCTGATCTGTTTCAGGGACCAGGATAAAACTATCACCGCGGAGCATATCACTCTTTTGCTGGAAGCTTGTACCCGGCTTGAGGAGTGCATTTCCCAGGTAAAGCAGGGCAAAGATGATAAAGCCATTCAATCCCATGGGATTATTTTAAAACTGACAGGCAGGGAGGATCATGCATCCAAAACAGATATTAAAACTTCCATGGAAAAAATTGTATCTGCTTTCCCGGACAAAGAATCCGGGAGCCGCGAAAAAAAAGTTTATCCTGGGTCCAAGTCTTCCGGGAGCAGGGAAAAAAGAGTTGATCCGGGGTCCAAGTCTTCCGGGAGCAATCCTGTGCCACTCGATGAAACCATACGTATAAAGATTGATGTTCTGGATCAGATTACCAAATTATCCAATGAAATTTTAATTAATAATATCTGGCTTAAGAACATGACGGGTGACATGACGGATCTTGTGAAAAAGTGGGAACATTTGCCCACAAAGTTTAAAGATAATCCTGGGATTTCTTTGGAAAAAATAGAACAAGGCCTTGGTTGGCTTGAGAAAAAAGTCTCTGATACAGCAGCTCTTTCCAGGGAAATTTCCGATTTGATAAAAGAGACCCATATGGTACCGGTCAAACCCTTGTTATTCATGTACGAAAAATTTGTCCGGGATCTGTCCCTGGAGATTGGCAAAAAAATTAAATTTGAAACCAAAGGGAGTGATATTTATCTTGGCAGATCTTTACTTGATCAGATCAAGGAACCAATTTTTCATCTGTTGCGAAATTGTATAATTCACGGAATAGAAGCCCCGGAAGAAAGACTTGACCGGGGGAAAACCGAATCCGGCACCATCTGTCTTGAATTCATTAAAGAGATGGGTCAAGTTCATATCATTTGTTACGATGATGGTCGTGGCCTTGATGCCCAGGCCATAAAAAATAGATCCGTGGAAAAGGGACTTCTCACACAAAATGCAGTGGAGGCCATTTCCGACGTGGATGCCTATTATCTGATACTTAAATCCGGGTATTCTTCGGCAAAAATTGTTACCGAATTTGCAGGCCGGGGCGTGGGGCTTGATGTGGTTAAAAATTGTATTTCCGGCATGGGTGGGGCCATAAGTTTAGAATCGAAAAAACTAGGGTTTTGCCGTATTATTTTAACCCTTCCACTTTCCATTGATTTGACTTCTATATTTGCTGTCCAGGTTATGGACCAATACTATCTTTTCCCTTTCAGAACTGTTATTGAAACCCGACTGATCAAAGAAAAACAGATTTTTTTTGAAACAGGAAAACCTGTTATTTCATACAATGAAACACCAATTCCCCTGGTTCGTCTTTCAGAAATCCTTAACATATCAGGAGCCGAAAAGCAGACGGGGTCCTTAAGTATCATCCTTGTGAAGGGTGATTTTGAAATCCTTGCTTTGGTTGTTGATAAACTTATAGGCAGGATGGAGGTTATGCCAAGAAAACTGGAAGGCCGCCTGGGTCAGATTCCTAATTTTTTGTCTTCTACCATTTTAGCCGATGGATATCCTGGATTTATTCTGGATGTGGCCGGTATAATTGAAATATCAAAAACGTTGATCATGTCGGATCTGAAAGAAAAAACAGAACACAGAAAGCCTGATATTCTGGTGATTGATGATTCCATGACCACAAGTATGCTTATTGAGGGGATGCTTTCTTCAAATGGATATAATGTCACATTGGCGAAAAACGGTGAGCAAGCCTTGGAAATATTTTCACAACAAGATTTTGATCTTTTTGTTACCGATATTCAAATGCCGGGAATAGACGGTTTTGAACTGTCTAAAAAGATAAGACAGCTTCATCGGTATAAAGATGCACCCATCGTAATCTTGTCATCGCTGGGCAGTGATGCTGAACTTAGAAAAGGGCTCGAGGTAGGGGCAAATGCTTATATTGTTAAAGGCACTTTTGATGAGGATGAATTTCTTTCCACCATAGGGAGTCTGATTGGATGATAAGGGTATTGGTAGCAGATGATTCATTGACTGTTCGGAAAAAAGTGGGACATATTCTTTCATCTATCCCCGGTATTGTTCTGGCAGGGGAAGCTGAAAACGGAAAAGAGGCCATTACCAAAGCAAAAGAGTTGAATCCCGATGTAATTATCCTGGATCTTGCCATGCCGATAATGAGCGGGCTTGCAGCCATTGAATATATTATGAGTTTTCATCCCTGTCCCATTATTGTTTTGTCATCGGCTAAAAACAGGGGAACCAGGTTTAAGTTATGGGATGCGATGCTGGCCGGCGCTGTTGCCAGCGTCGAAAAATCTTCTGGAAGACTTACAGATGGGGAATGGGATCAAAATTTTGTTCGTACTGTCCAGGCAGCAGCCAGGATAAAGGTTTGCGCCACCAGAAAAAAAATAAGGGGAATCCAGGGGGTTGATTCCGGGATACAAAATAAAGGCCCGCAGATTACAAACGGGTATAATGCGGTGGCCATTGGTGTATCCACAGGCGGCCCTGGTATTGTTGCGGGCATTCTTAAGGCGTTGCCCAAAGAGTTTAACCTGCCCATTCTCCTTGTGATTCATATTTCAGAATCGGGAGAAAATACTTTTGTGGAATGGCTCAATGATAATTGTCCCTTTACTGTCACCTTTGCCCGGGGCCATGAAAATCTTTTAAAATGCGGTGGGCAGGTCCTGGTCGCTCCTCCTGGCCGCCACATGGTTGTTGACCGGCAATATATTCAACTACTTGATACACCTCCCAGAAGTTTTTACCGTCCTTCGGTGGATGAATTGTTTTTTTCCCTGGCCCAGGACCAGGCAACAAATCCCATAGGTGTGCTTTTAACGGGAATGGGAAGTGACGGGGCAAAAGGTTTAAAATCCATACGGGAGACAGGCGGGTTTACTATTTGTCAGGATGAGACCACCTCCATTGTTTTTGGCATGCCCCGGGCTGCCATAAATATCAATGCCGCTGTCATGGTTCTTCCCAGCCATGAAATTTCAGATAAAATTATAAGTTTATCCAATAAAAAGACAGCAGGAGTTTCGGATTATGATAGATAACAGTAAACCTGAAGTCCTTGTCGTGGATGACAGCCTGACCATTCGTATGGAGATTGCAAGATTGCTTGAACACCACGGTTTTATGGTAGATCTGGTTGAAAATGGCAGAAAATGTATGGAATATCTGGCCCAAAAAAAACCGGATATCATTTTGCTGGATAATATCATGCCAGAATTGAATGGTATTGAAACCTGCCGCATGATTAAATCGGATAATCGGCTTAAAATTATCCCGGTTATATTTCTTACTTCGGAAAATGAGATCGAGGCCAAAGTAGCAGGACTTGCCGCCGGGGCTGAAGACTATCTGACCAAACCCTTTGAAGAGGCCGAGCTTATGGCTCGTATCCAGTCCCAGCTTCGGACAAGTAATTTGTTGTTACAACTTAAAAAAGAGATTAAGGAACGTAAATATACCCAAAAAGCACTTTTGCATAATAAAAAGAATCTGGAATCCTTGTATCATCTTTCCCGGATGATCAATGATCCCGTTGATAAAATCAAGAATTATGTCCTTGAAGAGGGCGTCAGAATGACAGGCAGCAAAATAGGGTATATCTGTTTTATGAATAAAAAAGAAACCATTCTTACATTGTACGCCTGGTCCAAAACTGCCATGAAAGAATGCAAAATTCTGGAAAAACCCACCCAGTTCATGGTTAAGGATACCGGGCTTTGGGGGGAGGCTATTCGGAAAAGAAAGGCTGTGATCACCAATAATTATAATGCTTCCAACCTTTTGAAAAAAGGAACTCCAAAAGGGCATGTTAGGATAGTTCGCCATGCGAATATCCCTTTGATCGATAACGGCAAAATTGTATTGGTGGCCGGGGTGGGAAATAAAAAAGAAAAATATATCCAGTCCGATATTGAAAATCTGACACTGCTTATGGACGGCATGTGGAAAATTCTCCAGAGACAAAAGGCAGAAAAAAAATTGAAACTGGCCAAGGAAAAAGCCGAATCGGCAAGCCATGCTAAATCTGATTTTCTAGCCAATATGTCCCATGAAATACGAACCCCCATGAATGCCATTATCGGATTGAGCTACCTGACGCTGCTGACAAAATTATCAGGCAAACAAGAAGAGTATCTTAATAAAATACAGGGATCAGCCCAGTCACTTCTGGGTATCATAAATGATATTCTGGATTTTTCAAAAATTGAAGCTGGAAAACTTATACTGGAATCTGTGGATTTTGATCTTGGTAATGTCTTTGATAAACTGACGGATCTGTTGATGTTCAAAACAAATAAAAAAGAATTGGAATTTTTATTTGATATAAAACCTGGTACCCCTTTTTCCCTTAAAGGAGATCCTTTAAGACTCAGTCAGGTACTTGTCAATCTGGCTAATAATGCAGTGAAATTTACCAAGACGGGTGAAATTATCGTATCTGTGGAGCAAATCAAGGAAGATGAATCCGGGATTACTTTGCAATTTTCCGTAAAGGATACAGGTATAGGTCTTACCGGGGATCAAAAAGATAACTTATTCACCGCATTTTCCCAGGCAGATACCTCAACCACAAGAAAATTTGGCGGTACCGGTCTTGGGCTTTCCATCTGTAAGCGCCTGGTTGAAATGATGAAGGGTGAAATCTGGGTAAAAAGCCGTCCCGGGATCGGGAGTACATTTTTCTTTACATCTGTTTTTTCCCCTGGTGGGGGGATGGGAAAAAAAACATATAAGCTTCCGGGCGGGCTTAAAGGAATGAGAATCTTGATTGTGGATAATAGTATTGCTTCTCAGAAGATTTTAAAAAGCCATCTGGAGTCATATCAAGTAGAGGTTATAACGGCCGACTCGGGAGAGCAAGCCATTGAAAAAATTGAGCTTTTGGAACCTGCAAGGTCCTTTGATCTCATATTAATGGACTGGAAAATGCCGGGTATAGATGGTATTCAGGCATCTGAAATTATTCGTCACCATCTTGGATTAAAAAAGGTACCCAAGATAATATTGGTGACTGCCTATGGTCTGGAACATGTCATTGAACAGGTCAAAAAGGCAAATTTTGACGGGTTTTTGTTAAAACCCATTAACCCTTCTGTTTTACTCAATTCCATTCTCCAGGCTCTTGATCTTCAATCCGATGTTCAAACCGATGTAGACGTGATAAAAAATTTTGAAACCGGTTTGGTTGATTCCATTGCAGGGGCCAGAATTTTATTGGTAGAGGATAATGAAATTAACCAGCAGCTTGCGGTTGAATTGCTGGAATATGCTGGATTTAATGTTGTTATCGCCCAAAATGGGCAACTTCTCAATAAGTGCAGGGAAGGAACTATATTGAAAATTGGCCTTCCATCTTCATTTTTATCAGATTTGGCAATAGCGGTATTTGGTTCTTGTTTTCAATACGATCTATGAGATATTCCCAAAATGAAATCCCTA